>WRMQ01000091.1 GCA_009777055.1 Oscillospiraceae bacterium | reverse complement strand
TCGGAAATATCCTTGCTGTCGATCTCGCCGTCGCCGTTGTAATCGCCGAAAAGTACCATCGTATAAGGCGTTACCGTATCGTTGACGTAATCCACGAAGTTGATCACATAGCCTGTGCCCACATATTCTCCCGGGCTGTCGGCCACGAATCTGCCGTTGCCCTTCACCTGGAGATACACTCCGTCCGTGGCGCCGTCCTCGCCGATGATGTCCTCAATCCTGAGCTTGTCTTTGAAGCCGTAGATGTAGTCGTTGTAGTGGTCCACGACGATATCCGGGTGGATGTCGAGGATTTCGGGCTTAGGCTGTGTTGGCTCCACCCGCGGCACTTTGTATACCCTGGCATCCTTCCCCGCGACCGCGGCTGTCATCGTCCCGGCGGCCTGGGTGGTGTCGCCGCTCCAAAGCTCCCTGACCTGCAGCTCCCCGGGGCCGGCAAGGGCTTCCAGGTTCAACTCGAAGTTTTGCGCATAGGACTCAAAATTGAACACGGCGATATAAACAAAATCGTCGTCCCGCGCGGTGTAGATATTCGCGGCGCTGTCAGTGGGCAGCTGCGCCGGCCTGAAAATCCTGCCCATGCGGGCCACGGCCATGATCTCGGAATTTTTATAAAGCATATCCACGCGCGCCTGCTGCCAGGATCCCGGCGTGATACGGCTGAAGTCGTCGCCGGCCAGGAAGCTTGTGCCCGCGATGATCCCCGAGGTCACGCGGGCGCGGGCCTCGTTTTCGCCGGCCTGGTCGTTCTTGCCCAAAATAACGATGTGGTCAGGATCGGGATGCGCGTAAATATTCTTTTGCCAAAAGCCGTAGCTCAGGGAGTTGAGCATATATTTCGTGTTGCTGATGTCGTACCATGTGTCGCAGGCCAGACGGCGGCCGTGGGCGTATTGGTAGGGGAAAATCGGCGCGATGGACAGGTTGGTGAACATTTGGCCGCCGATTTGATCGCGGATACGCTCCATGGCCTGGTTGTAGGCCTGCAGGCCCGTCTGCACGGATGTATCGTAGCGCGCGCCCTCCATCGCCCCGTGGCTGAGGAAGTCCAGCTTAACGTATTCGAAGCCAGCGTCAAGGAACAGCTGGATGTCGTTTTCGATCCACTCAATCACAGCCGGATGGGTTACGTCAAAAGCGTAGGCGCCGTCCCAGGCGGGAAGGAGCTCGCCGTCGTCGTCGGTGAGGCAGATATCCGTGGCCAAATGCCGGTTGCCGGCGTGGTCGGTGACCTTGCCGTCGCCGTCCACCAGCCAGTTCCAGCAGGCGAAGGGCGTGTGGTAGACGCCCGCCTTCTGCCCATTCGCGTTGCAGTGGTCCACATAGGCCAGCAGGCCTTTTTTGTGATCTCCACCCCAGATCCATTGCTGGCCATCCCATAGATCAATATCGTGGGGTTCAAGCTTTCTGCCGAAGGCCTCGTTCCACCAAGCGTCCAGGTTGAGATAGAGGGGCTCCTCCTCCTGTGTCCAGATGCCGGAAAAGTGTTCCGCGTAGTAGTCCGAAACGGCGAAGGCCTTGTCGTCCGTCAGGCCGTCCTGCAGCTCGCCCCAGCTGTTCCAGCCCATGGGCACGCCGCTGTTCCAGGGCAAGGGCGGGGCGATCTCCGCGTTGGCCCTGCCGTAGGCGTCCAGGCCCTCCGTCCAGTCGGCAAAGGCGCCGATAAAGATCGTGGGCGAGGCCACGATCTGCCCGCTCACCGTGCCGTGGGGCATGGCGAAATCGCGGGTTCCATGATTTGCCATGCCGCCATAGGCGATAAAGCGCCGCACATTGTCCTGCGCGCCCCGCCATTCCAGACCTGTTTTCCAGGTGTCGTGGGTCACGCTGCCGACGACCACGGCGGAGCCCGTGCTTTCGTTGAGCAGGGCGGTCATCTCGCTGCTGCGCTCCACGGAATTGACGCTGAAACGCGCGTAGCCGACAAAGTCGTCGTTGTCATAGGGAACCTGCATAAAATGCGTGCCGCCGGCAAGGCTGTCCGAATCCCCGGTATAGAGCGGGGATATCCAGTTGCTGAAAATGTCTTCGCCGCCGGCGCTTTCTATGGTCAGGCTTGTGAGCAGATGATCCTCCTTGAACAGGAAGCGCTGCACCAGCGCGGGCTTGCCCGCTGTTGTGTGGGTGAAGATCACCTCGTCCCCCGCGCGGGCGGTCTCATGGCTTTCGTAGCCCTGCGTAAACAGGCGCTCGTCCTGATTATCCGCTGCGGCGAAGGCGTTATTGAACAGCTCCCTGCCGTTTTGCGCCACATCGTATGTTCCGTTGGCCTTGTCCAGGGTGAGGGTGATGCCGTTTTTCTCGAAGGATTCCAGATCACGCGCATACTGGCTTGTGGAGGGAGGCTCTTTATTGATGGTCGGATCGTCGGGGCCCAGGGGGACCACAACGATTTTACCGTCATGCACGGTGTTGTCGTAGCCGTCGCGCGCGGGCGCGGTCACGGCATCCAAGGTGTCGGCCAGCGCCTTTGGCAATGACATGCTGTCATGCGCCGCGTGGCTCGCGGCCCGGAAGCCGCCCGGGAAATAATAGCTGTCCTCCGGCCTGACATAGGAGGAGCCGCCGCCGCCCGGGCCATCGGTTTCGTTGGTCCAGGGAACATAGGCGCCGCCGCCGCCGCCGCGGTATCCGCCACCGCCGCCGCCGCCTTTTCCGCTGCCCGCGCCGCCGGAAAAGAAGTCTCCGCTGCCGCCCGCCTGCACTTGCGTCTGGCGGTTATAGCCGCCGCCGTTGATCGCGCCGCTGCCGCCGCCCAGGCCGTCGTGCTTTACGCCGCCGCCCGCGCCCCGGTGATAACTGCCCCAGCCCTGAACGGCGCCGGTTTGGCCGTCACGCCCGGAGCCGCCCGGTATCTCGCCCGGCATCGCCTGATACACGTCACTGCCGTACCATTTATCCCTGCTTTTCGTGCCGTATTCCTCGGGGTTGTGATAGCCGCCGCCGTGGCCGCCGTAGCCCCAGGCGCAGTCGTCGGTTCTCGGGTATTTTCCGCCGTTGCCGCCGCCGCCGCCGGCAATCACAACCGGCGTGCCGTTTTCGCCGCCCAGCAGCAGTGCGGAGTACCCGCCGCCGCCGCTGGCGTTATTGACGCCGGCTGAGCCGCCGCCGGGCTTGCCCGCGCCATTGGGCCCGAGCTGCCCTATCAGATGCGGCGGCGTTTCGTCGGCGCGGCATCCCCGGCTGCCCGCGACAATGGTGTAGTTCCCGGGCTCCAGCCGCACCAGCGCCCGGATAATTCCCCCCTGGCCGGTGGAATTCCAGTTGCCGTAATCGCTTTGGTTGCCGCTGCCGCCCCAGGCCGTAACGGCATACCAGCCCGCCTCCTGCACAGGGAGCGGCTCGGTGCCGTAACCGGTGACTATGACCGGCACGCCTATGGCGGGCTCGTTTGCCGGCGCCGCGAGCGTCAGGCTGCCGCAAAGCAGCGCCGCCGACAGCAGGACTCCGAGGGCTTTCTCTGGTCTGTTCATCATCATTCCCCGTTCACATGTTTTTTTCTCGTTTGCTATTATATCACAGAACGATAGACTTTGCAATATTTTAGCTTCGCGTTTTTTTTGGGAGAAAAGCCATTGCGTGAAGCAACAGCATGTGCTATAATAAAACATGCGGGGAATAAGAGCGCTCCGTTTATTCTAATCGCCGCGGGAGTTCTTGTCTTCTTCTTTTTCGTCGGCTTCGGCGGTGTCCGGCCCGGGCGGAACAAGCCCCTCCTGTTCCAGGGCCTCCATCAACTCCTCCCTGCTGTGCAGCCCCACCAGCGTGCGCCGCAGAATACCGCCGCGAAACAGAAGCATCGTCGGCAGGCTCGTGATGCCGTAGGCCATGAGCGTGCGGTATTTCTCCTCGTATTCCGCTTCGCTTTCCAGCTCCTCCTGGTCGGTGTTGAACATGCACACCTTCAGCCTGCCCTTGAGCTCCTCTGAGATTTCCAGGAGCACGGGGCGCAGCATCTGGCAGGGAACACAGCGCGTCCCCCAGAAATCCACCAGCACCGGCAGCTCGGACTGCAGCACCTCAAAATGAAAATTTCTTGGTTTAATGACGATGGGCATCCCATATCGCTCCTTTTCGTTCTATTATTTTTCGTTCTATTATATTTATCCGATATCATACATATGCGCAGGACCTACGCGCGGGAGGCAAAAATGGAACAGTTTGACGCATTGATTGTGGGCCACGGCCCGGCGGGCTGCTCGGCGGCGCTTTATCTGTGCCGCGCGGGCCTGCGCACCGCCATGGTGGGCAAGGACCGCGGCGCGCTGGAGCGCGCGGAGCGCATTGAAAACTACTACGGCCTGGCGTCGCCGCTGCGGGGCCTGGAGCTGATGGAAATCGGCCAGGCGCAGTGCCGGGCCCTGGGGGCCTCTCTGCTGCGGGATGAGGTGCTTTCCCTGGAGCTGCGGGAGGACCTCAGCTTTACCGCGCAGGCGTCGTCCGGCCTGGAGCTTTCCGCCAAGGCCGTATTGCTGGCGACGGGCAAGGCGAAGGCTGTTCCCGGAATCGAGGGGATCCGCTCCTTTGAGGGGCACGGCGTGAGCTATTGCGCGGTCTGCGACGCGTTTCTGTACCGGGGGCGCGAGGTGGCGGTGCTGGGCGCGGGGGTTTACGCGAAGCACGAGATGGAGGCGCTGCTTCCCCTGGCGCGGCGCGTAACCCTGCTGACCAACGGCGCCAAGCCGGATTTCGATATCCCCGATAAAATAGCCGTGATACGGCAAAAGATTCTCCGCCTGACAGGAGAGGAGACACTGCGGGGCGCGGTGCTGGAGGACGGCGGCGCGCTGGAGTTCCAGGGCCTGTTCGTGGCGCTGGGCAGCGCCACCGCGGGGGATCTGGCCCGGAAGCTGGGCGCGAGGCTGGAGCGGGACGCCATCGCCGTGAACACGCGGCAGGAAACCACTCTGCCAGGCCTCTATGCCGCCGGGGACTGCACGGGCTCCTTTCCCCAGGTGTCCATTGCCGTGGCGGAGGGAGCCAAGGCGGGGATGTCAATGGTCTCCCATCTGAGAAAAAAATCGCGCGGCGCTCAAAGCCAGGAGGAATAGCAATAGCAATAGCAGATCACCAATAGCAATGACCATAACAATCACCAATAGCAATCACCAATAGCAATGACTTTTAAAAAATGCTTGACATTTTGCGTTTCAGCCGCTATAATGATAAAAATTAAAATAATGTCAATCCGATGATCAGGAAATAGTACACGCGAATTTCCGGCTCAAGAGAGCCGCAGGCGGTGGGATTGCGGCAGCGGACGGGCCGCGTGGAATGGGCCTTGTGAGGGTTGAAACAGGCAATGAAGCGGCAAGTACGCTTTGCGTATTTGCAAGTTGGGTGGCACCGCAGGATTTCTCTCCTGTCCCAATTGGCGTTTATGCGTCAATGGGCAGGGGTTTTTTATATTTCCGGCTTTTATATTTGCAAGGAATACTTCAGAATACTATGATGAAGGAGACGATGATCATGGCGAACAACAAAATCCCCAATCGCATTTTGCTGGCGGAGGACCAGCTGCCGCGTTATTGGTACAACCTCCGGGCGGACATGCCCGAGCAGCCGGATCCGATGCTCAACCCGGGCACCGGCCAGCCCCTGCAAACGCAGGAGCTTTATCCCGTGTTCTGCGAGGAGCTGTGCAGGCAGGAGATGGATTCCCAAACGCGCTATGTCGAAATCCCGGAGGAGATTGTGGAATACTACAAGACCTACCGGCCCTCCCCCGTGCACCGCGCCTACCGTTTGGAGGAGCTGCTGGATACCCCCGCGCAGATCTATTATAAATTTGAGGGCAATAATACCTCCGGCAGCCACAAGCTCAACTCCGCTATCGCACAGGCCTACTACGCCAAAAAGGAGGGCCTCAGAGGGCTGACCACCGAAACCGGCGCCGGGCAGTGGGGCACCGCCCTGGCCATGGCCTGCGCCTATTTTCAGCTGCCCCTGACGGTCTATATGGTCAAGGGGAGCTTCACGCAAAAGCCCTACCGCCGCAGCATCATCCAGACTTTTGGCGCGAAGGTCGTCGCCAGCCCCAGTGACACCACCAACGCGGGCCGCGCGATTCTGGAAAAGAACCCTGATACCACAGGCTCTCTGGGCTGCGCGATTTCGGAGGCCATCGAAAAAGCCGTGACCACCGAGGGCTATCGCTACGTGCTGGGCTCCGTGCTCAACCAGGTGCTGCTGCACCAGTCCGTCATCGGCCTGGAGGCAAAGGCCGCGCTGGAGCAGTATGATATTTATCCCGATATCATCGTCGGCTGCGCGGGCGGCGGCTCCAACCTGGGCGGCCTGATCGCGCCCTTTATGCAGGACAAGCTCACCGGCAAGGCCAATCCCCGTATTGTCGCGGTGGAGCCCGCCTCCTGCCCATCCCTCACCCGCGGAAAATACACCTACGATTTCTGCGACCTGGCGAACGTGACCCCCCTGGCCAAGATGTATACCCTGGGCAGCGCGTTCATCCCCGGCGCGAACCACGCGGGCGGCCTGCGCTACCACGGCATGTCGCCGATTCTCAGCAAGCTCTACCACGACGGCTATATGGAGGCCGTGTCCTATGAGCAGACCAACGTTTTCAAGGCCGCCGAGCTCTTCAGCCGCGCCGAGGGCATCCTGCCCGCGCCGGAATCCTCCCACGCCATTCGCGGCGCCATCGACGAGGCCGTTAAGTGCAAGGAGAGCGGCGAAGCGAAGGTCATCCTCTTCGGCCTGACCGGCACAGGCTACTTCGACATGTCGGCCTATGAGCAATATCTCAGCGGCACGATGAGCGATACGATCCCCAGCGACGAGGAGCTGGCGGCATTCGTGCCGAAGCTGGGATAGCGACATAATAGATGCGAGGATAATATGCCACACACATTCCTGATCCCCTGCCTGCTGGGCCTGGAGGGCCTCATCGCCGAAGAACTGCGCGCCATGGAGGCCCAAAACGTCCGCGCCGAAAACGGGCGTGTGCTGTTTGAGGGCGGGCTGAACCTGCTGGCCCGGGCGAATATCCGCTGCCGCTTTGCCGAGCGGGTGCAGCTGGTGCTGGGCTCCTTTGAGGCGCGCAGCTTCGAGGAGCTCTTCCAGGGGACCAAAGCGCTGCCCTGGGAGGACTGGATCGGCGAACGCGACGCCTTCCCGGTGAAGGGCTGGCATCGGGATTCCGCGCTGCACAGCGTCCGGGACTGCCAGGCCATCATCAAAAAGGCCGTCGTGGAGCGGCTGAAGGAGCATTACGGCCTCTCCTGGTTCGAGGAGAGCGGTCCGTTATATCAGCTGCAGTTCTCCATCATGAAGGACCGTGTCACCCTGGTGATCGACAGCTCCGGCGCGGGGCTGCACAAGCGCGGCTACCGGCTTTCGGCGGGAGAGGCCCCGCTGAAGGAAACCCTGGCCGCCGCGCTGTGCCACATCTCAAGGCTGAAGCCCTGGCACACGCTCTGCGACCCCATGTGCGGCTCGGGGACAATTTTAATTGAGGGCGCGCTCATGGCCCACAATATCGCGCCGGGGCTCAAACGGAGCTTCGCGGCGGAGCGCTGGCCGCGGATCCCCCGGGAAATCTGGCGGGAGGAGCGCGCGCTGGCGGAGTCCCTGATCCGGCCCGCGGAGGAATTCCGGGCCTATGGCGCCGACATCGACCCCGCCGCCATTGAGCTTGCCCGCGCCAACGCCGCGCGGGCGGGCGCCGCACGGTGCCTCGAGCTGAAGCAGGCCGATTTCCGGGGCTTCCATTTTCCCGGGGAGCGCGGCACGCTGATCACCAACCCGCCCTACGGCGAGCGCTTGCTGGACCAGGAGCAGGCCGAGGAGCTCTACAAAGCCATGGGAAAGGTTTTTGCCGCCGGCAGGGGAAAATCCTACACAATCCTGTCACCCTCCGAGACCTTTGAGCAGAGCTTTGGCCGTAAGGCCGACGCCCGGCGCAAGCTCTACAACGGCATGGTGAGGTGTCAGGCGTTTATGTACTACCGCGTAAAATAAAGAAAGAAAAAATGTAAAATAAAGAAAGAAAAAAACGCTTGACAAATGCTTCCCCGTCTATTATAATACTTAGTGTTCTGCCAAAGACAGCAGGTGTCCGGGTTCTCCGGCATAAATCCCGCCGAGGAAGACGCTTAGGGCCGCATTTTGTGCATGACGCATGCATTTCGCGCCTCTTTGCCTTCAACGGTTGGCAGAGAGGCGTTTTTTATTTTATTTACTGGAGGTGAAACGAACACATGCCAAGCAAAGCGATTCTGGAGCAAAAAAAGCAGGCGGTGGCGGCGCTGGCCGATACCCTGCGGAGCTCCGTGACCGGCGTTCTGGTGGAGTACAAGGGCATCAACGTGGCGGACGACACGAAGCTGCGCAGCGATTTGCGCGCCGCCGGCGTGAAGTATTCCGTGGTGAAGAACAGCCTGTTGGAGCTCGCCGCCAAGGAGGTCGCGCTGGATGAGCTGGCGCCCCATCTCGCGGGCACAACGGCGCTTGCCACCAGCGAAAGCGATTACACGGCCGCCGCGCGCATTCTTTCAAAGTACGCGGCCACCAGCAAAACCTTCCGCGTGAAGACCGGCTTCCTGGACGGCAAGGTCATTCCTCTGGAAAAGGTCGACACCCTGGCGAAGCTGCCCTCCCGCGAGGTGCTGCTGGCCACGGTTTGCAATGCCTTCCAGGCCCCCATCGCGGCCTTTGCCCGCGCGGCACAGGCCATCGTGGACAAAAACGGCGACCCCGCGCCCGCCGAAGAGGCAGCGGCGTAAGCATTTTCAGCAATCCATTTAAAAGCTATTTCATCAAAAACTATGCGGTCTATCTATTTTAAATTCTGTCAGGAGGAAATAACATGGCATCCGAAGCGATTATCAACATCATTGAACAACTCAAAACCCTCACGGTGCTGGAGCTTTCCGAGCTTGTGCACGCCGTTGAGGAGGAGTTCGGCGTATCCGCCGCCGCCGCCGTGGCCGTGGCCGCCCCCGCCGAAGCCGCCGCCGCCGTGGAGGAGCAGACCGAATTTGACGCGGTGCTCACCGCCATCGGCGCCAACAAGATCCCCGTGATCAAGGCTGTGCGCGAGCTGACCGGTCTGGGCCTTGCCGACGCGAAGGCCGTGGTTGACAACGCGCCCAAGGCGATCAAGGAGAAGGTCTCCAGGGACGAGGCCGAAGCCGTCAAGGCCAAGCTTGAGGAAGTCGGCGCGACGGTGGAGATTAAGTAGAATTCTCAATTCTCAATTCTCAATGCTCAATTACTCATAATAGCCAAAGGCCACCCACGTATGCAAATATGCGGGTGGCCTTTGACCAATATCTTTAATTGAGAATTGAGCATTGAGAATTGAGAATTAGTTCTTCAGCCATCCCGGTTGGATGGCCCAGCGCTTTTTCGCGGCATCCAGACCCTTTTCCACCATTGCGCCGAGGGTATCGGCGTCAAAAACAGCTTTCATGCTTTCCGGCAGGAGCTTCCATAGCTCCGCAACCACCCAGGATTTTTTCAGCTCTCCCGTTTTGCCGCCCCAAAGACGCTCCGCCGAGGTGACCAGACCGAACAGCGAGCTGTTCAACAGGGAACGCAGCACGGATTCCGCCTTTTCGATTTGCTCAAGCTTTTCCTTTTGCGCGCCGCGCTTTTCGAGCCAAAGCTTGATCAGCGTGAAGGCCAGGCCTGTGAAAAACAAGAGAAACGCCAAAATGTTCATGCCCCGGTCGATCCAATTGCTGATATTCATGTTCATGTCCTTTCAAAGATCATAAATCTAAAGTCTAAAGTCTAAAGTCTAGCATCTAAAGTAGCATCGACGAAGCCGGCTTTGTAGTCATTCGTTCCCGTAACCCGGTATTTCAGCAGGGTTTTGCCGTTGACGACGCCCAGGCTTTTGCAACTGTTCCCCGCGGGGAGGCTGCCGATC
>WRMQ01000090.1 GCA_009777055.1 Oscillospiraceae bacterium | reverse complement strand
ACCGGCTGGGCTATCTTCTGGGGCGGTGGGTGTATCTCATCGACGCCGCCGCCGACTATGAAAAAGATATCAGACAGAAAAGATTCAACCCCTTCCGGGAGCTCCCCGCGGATGAATGGAAGCAGCGCGCGGGTGAATCGCTCAAGCTCACGGCGGAGCGGCTGCTGGCGGTTTGGGAAAGCCTGCCGGCGCCGCGCTTTTATGGAATACTGGACAATATACTCCTGCTGGGCTTGCGGGAATCAGAAGAACGCGTGTTTGGGAACGCGCCGGGAAAGGAGGCGAAACGCCATGCGAAATCCATATGAGATCCTGGGCATCCCCGCCACGGCGGACGAGCCCCGGCTGCGGGAGGCGTACCGCTGCCTGGCCCGGAAATACGCGGGGGATTCCTGCCGTATGCAGGAGCTCAACGACGCCTATGACAGCATTGTGCTGGCGCGGGGCGGTTCGCGGGGCGAGGGTCCGCGCGCGGGTGCCGGCGGCGGCTCCGCTGGTCTGGAGGATATCCGTAAACGCATCCAGGCGGGCCGCTTCGACGACGCCCTGACCCTTCTCGACGGCGTGCCGCGCTCCCGGCGCTGCGCGGAATGGCACTACCTCAAGGGAAGGGCGCAGGAGGGCCGCGGCTGGCTGGAGGAGGCCGGGCGCAACTACGCCCAGGCTGCCCGCATGGATTCCGCCAGCCCGGAATACCGCGCCGCGTGGGAGCGGATGAGCCGGGGCCGTCAGGGCTTTTACCGCGACGCCGGGGCGGACGCGCGGATGCGGTCGCTGTGCCTGGGAGCCTCCAGCCTGATGTGCGCGAAATTCTGCTGCGATTGCCTGCGGTAAATCAATTGAGAACAGCAAATTAGGGATGAAGAACCGTGAATTAAAATTTAAAAAATGAGAATTTAAAATTGAGAATTGAGAATTGAGAATTAAAACGAAAGGAGCCACAGCCGTGACCCACACCAAAAAAACCGCCCTGTGCGGCGTGTTCGCCGGGCTTTCCCTGGCCTTGCTGTGGGTCTTTTCTTTTATACCGTCTTTGGAGTACGCCCTCCCCGCCGCCGCCGGAATGCTCATCCTGTGCATCGTGCTGGAGGTGGACCGGCTGTGGGCGCTGATGGCTTACGCCGTGTCAGCGGTTCTCGCGATGCTGCTGCTGCCGGAAAAAACAGTCCCGCTGCTTTATACGCTCTTCTTTGGATACTTCCCGGTGTTGAAATCCCTGCTGGAGCAGCGGCTGCCCAGACTTGTCGAAATACCAGTGAAATTCGCGGTGTTTAACGCCACGATGATCGCGGTGTATTATATCGGCACCTTTCTTTTTGGCCTGGAGTTCGACGACTTCGGCGAAAAATTCGGTCAATACGCCCCCTGGGTGCTGCTGGCCCTGGGCAACCTCATCTTTGTCATCTATGACTTCATGGTCCTGAATAATTTCATAAGAGTATATCGCAGGCACTGGCAAAAGCGCCTGCGCAAGCTGCTTTGACCGCGCGTAAAAAGATTTTTGACATTGACAAAAATCTTTGTCTCTGCTATCATTATAAGATGCAGCAGCAAGACAGCATAAGAAATATAATAGATATTTTGTTATAATAGGAGCGATGTTTGCATGGAATGGACAGGCCTGAATCAGCTGAGGGAGATGTACCTTACGTTTTTTGAGAGCAGGGAGCACCTGCGGCTGCCAAGCTTTTCCCTCGTGCCCCGGGACGACAACAGCCTGCTGCTGATCAATGCCGGCATGGCGCCGCTGAAAAAATATTTTACCGGCGAGCTCAGGCCGCCAAGCTCCCGGGTGACCACCTGCCAGAAATGCATCCGCACGCCGGACATTGAGCGCGTGGGCAAAACCGCCCGGCACGGCACCTACTTCGAGATGCTGGGGAACTTCTCCTTTGGCGACTATTTCAAACGCGAGGCCAGCCGCTGGGCCTGGGAATTCTGCACCGAGGTGATGCGGATGGATACGGACCGGCTTTATGTGAGCGTGTTCCAGGAGGACGACGAGGCCTGGGATATCTGGACGAAGGAGATCGGCGTGGCGGTGGACCACATGGCGCGCCTGGGCCGGGAGGACAACTTCTGGGAGCTCGGAAAGGGTCCCTGCGGCCCCTGCTCCGAAATCTATTACGACCGGGGCGAGAAATACGGCTGCGGATCCCCGCACTGCGCGGTGGGCTGCGACTGCGACCGCTACGTGGAGTTCTGGAACCTCGTTTTCACCCAGTTCGACAGCGACGGCGCGGGCAATTATTCTAATTTAGAAAAAAGAAATATTGATACCGGGATGGGCCTGGAGCGTCTGGCCTGCATCTGCCAGGGCGTGGACAACCTCTTTGAGGTGGATACCGTGCAAAACATCATGAAGCATGTGATGAAAATCGCGAAAATCCAGTACCACGAGGACGAGAAAAAGGACGTATCCCTGCGGGTCATTACCGACCACATCCGCAGCACGACGATGCTCATCGGCGACGGCGTTCTGCCCTCCAACGAGGGGCGGGGCTATGTGCTGCGGCGGCTTCTGCGGCGCGCGGCGCGGCACGGACGCCTTCTGGGCGTGGAGGAGGCTTTTCTGCCACAGCTCGCGGAAACGGTCATCCGCGAAAACGAAAGCGCGTACCCCATTCTGGCCGAAAAACGGGACTTTATTCTGCGCGTCGTCGCCAACGAGGAGGAGAATTTCAGCCGCACCATCGACGCCGGGCTGAGCCTGCTCGCGAGGATGATGCGGGAGGCCGAAGACGGAAAAACGCTCAGCGGCGCGGAGGCCTTCAAGCTCAGCGATACATTTGGATTTCCCATTGATCTGACCAAGGAAATTTTATCCGAAAAGAATATGACTGTTGACGAGGAGGAGTACGCTCGCCTCGCCGCCGAGCAGCGCGACCGTTCCCGCGGCGCCCGCAAGGACGCCGGAGCCGACGGCTGGAAGGACAGCGGCCTCCTTTCCGGCAGAGGCCTGTCCGCCACGATGTTTGTGGGCTATGAGTGGGAGCAATGCGACGCAAAAATTCTGGCGGTGGAAGACGGCGTTGTAATTCTGGATCAAACGCCGTTCTATGCCGAAAGCGGCGGCCAATGCGGCGACACGGGCCTGCTGAACGATATGGAGGACACTGGTTCTTTCGTTGTAAGCGCTGTAACAAAAACAAACGATGGCGTATATCTGCATCATGGACAGGCGGCGAAGGAGCTGCGTGCCGGCGATCTGGTGCGCGCGGTGGTTTCCGCGCATGACCGGGAGGATATCCGGCGTAACCACACGGCGGCGCATCTGCTGCAGGCCGCGCTGCGCCATGTTCTGGGCAGCCATGTGGAGCAGGCGGGACAATCCGTCACGGCGCAGGGCCTGCGTTTTGACTTCACGCACTTTGCCGCGCTGACAAGCGAAGAACAGGAGCGAATAGAAGCGTATATCAATCGTGCCATCCGGGCGGCGCTTCCGGTGAAATCCGAAACGCTTTCCCTGAAGGAAGCGAAGGCCAGAGGCGCAATCGCCCTCTTCGGCGAGAAATACGGCGAAACAGTCCGCATGGTAAGCATAGGCGAAATCTCTATGGAGCTCTGCGGCGGCACACATGCCGCGAATACAGGCAATTTGGGTCTTTTTCGCATGATGAGCGAAAGCTCCGTCGCTTCAGGCGTGCGGCGCATCGAGGCGGTAACAGGCGAAAACGCGTTGCTTGCCTGCAAGCGGGATCAAGAGCGGCTGGCCCGCGTGGCCCAGACCCTCAAGGCCAACAGCGCCGCCGAGCTTGAGCCCCGCGCCGCGGCCGTGATGGCCCAGCTGAAAGAAACGCAGCGCGATCTGGACGGCGCGCGGGCGAAGCTCTCGCGCTATGCCGTGCGGGAGCTGCTGCAAAACGCGAAGGAGCTCGGCGGGGTATGCTACATATCCGGTACGCTCGAAAGCGCCGACGGCCTCCGGCAGGCCTGCGACGCCGCGAAGCAAAGCGGCGAAAATGTGGCGGCGCTGTTCGGCGCGAAAACGGAGAAGGGCACGCTGCAATTCGCGGCGGCCTGCGCGCCCGGCGCGGTGAGCGCGGGGGCCCACGCGGGCAATCTGGCCAAAGCGGCGGCCCAGGCCAGCGGCGGCGGCGGCGGCGGAAGGCCCGACAGCGCCATGGCCGGCGGCAAGGACCCCTCCAGGCTGGCGGAGGCCATGGAGGCCGCCGAAGCGGCGCTCACCGCTATGCTGAAATAAAGCAAAACATCAATAAACAATAAAAAACAACAAACAACAATAAACAACAAGAAATAAACGAGGTCATATCATGCCGGACTGCATTTTCTGCAAAATCATCGCAGGCGAAATCCCCTGCAAAAAAGTCTATGAGGACGAGCTCGTGCTGGCCTTTCACGACATCAATCCCCAGGCGCCGGTGCATATTCTGATCATCCCGAAGCGGCATCTTCCCGGCGCGGCGGAGCTTGCCCCGGAAAACAGCGCCGCCGCCGCCCGCTGCCTCGAGGCCGCGGCGCAAATCGCGAAGGAACAGGGCCTTGAAAGCTTTCGCGTCGTTACAAACAACGGAAAAGGCGCGGGACAGACGGTGTTCCATCTGCATTTCCACCTGCTTGCGGGGCGCGATTTAACGCTCCAGTTGGCATAGGCCGTGTCGCGGCCCTTTGCCGTTATCGGCTTTACGATGCTCGTTACCCTGGCGCTGCTGTTTTTTCTGCCTCTGGCCGTGGCCTGGGTTGTTCTGGGCCTTAGCGTGCCGGGCTTGGCCGTGTTTCTGGTTTTGCGAAAAAAGCAGCGGGTGTCCGGTCTGTGGCCCTGCGCCTGCGCCTGCGTCTTGCTGTCCTGCGCGCTGCTGCTCCTGCAGGCGGCGAACGAGTACCTGCCGGCGCTGCGCATGGCAAGGGACAAGGCCGAGATACACGCGGTGGTGCTGAGCAACCCCGAGCCGCGCTATGGGCGGTATTACTACACGCTGAAGGCCATCAGCGTTGATGGAGAGCCCTGCTCGCATAAGATCAGGCTGACGAGCCGCGTGCCGCTCTACGCGGAGCCCTACGATGAGTTCCGTTTCACCGGCAGGCTGTACCCCCTCGGCGGAGATGCCGACGGCCTGGATAATTATCGCGCGAAAGGGATTTATCTCGGCAGCTTTTCGCTGAACGCCTACGCGGACGATCCCATTGAGGTGATTCCCACGGGCTCGCGGCACCCGATGAAGGCGATACTGCGCTGGCAGTTGGCCCTCAAGGACAATCTGGAGCGGCAATACCCGGGGGAGCCGGGTGCGCTGCTCATCGGGATGCTGCTGGGCGACGTCAACACGATTTCGGCCCAAACCAGGGCGGATTTCCGCAACGCGGGCATCGCGCACCTGTTTTCCGTTTCGGGCATCCATATGTCCATGCTCAGTTATTCTGTGTTTCGGTTTTTGCTGGCCCTCAAGAGCCCGCGGCCCTTGGCGGCGTTGCTCAGCTGTCTGTTCATAATCGCCTTCATGGCCGTCACCGGCTTCTCCGCGCCCTGTGTGCGCGCGGGCATCATGATGCTGACCCTCATGGCGGGGGAGTGCTTTTATCGAAAGGCGGACGCGCTGAACTCCCTTGGGCTGGCGGCGTTTTTGCTGATGCTGGTGTCGCCGTTTTCGGCGGGGCAGATTGGTCTGCAGCTCTCCTTCGGCGCGACGCTGGGCATCGTGCTGTTTCATGAACGCGCTGCCGGGGCGGTGAAGCGCCGCACGAAAAAATACCCGGCCGGCCTGCGCAAAAGCCTCAACGCCATAGGATCAAGCGTGGCCGTGACGGCATCCGCCATGTCGCTGACGCTGCCGGTTTCGCTGCTGCGCCTGCCCGGCGGAACCTCGCTGGTGACGCTGCTTTCGAATCTGCTGCTGGTGCCGGTTTCCGGTGCTTCAATGGTGTTGGGCGGCGCCTCGAGCCTTATGGGGCGGGTGAGCTTTTTGCAAAGCTCCCTCAAGGGGCTGAACGAGCCGGCGGCGGAGCTTATGCTTTGGGCGGCTGGCTGGCTGGCGAAAGCGCCCTTTCCGCATCTGCAGGGCGGCGACGCGCCGCTGCTCCTGCCCGCGGCGGCGATCGGGCTGATCTTCGCGGCGGTGGCGCTGCTTCTGCGCTACATCGGCAAGCCTGTGCGGCTGCGCGTGACGGCGGGCGCGCTGGCGGCGCTGTTGTGCCTGAGCAGCTGGCTGCCGGGCGTTTTGCGGCGCAATGACTGCCTGGTGCAGTTTTTGCCCGTGGGGCAGGGGATGGCTGTGCTGGTGAGCCGGGAAAAGCGGGCGGCGCTTCTGGCCTGCGGCGGCGATGATTTCCCCTCGGGCACCACGGCGCAGGCCTTGTCGGCGCTGGGGATGGACCGCATTGATTTTATCCTGATCCCCGCCGGGGGCGAGGCGGTGGACGCTGGCGCAAAGCAGATTCTGCGGGATTTCCCCATCGGCCGCGCGCTGTCGGCGGAGCCCCATGAGCTTGCGGAGCGTTTCGCGGGGCAATATGCCCTCGCGCGGGGCGTTTCCCGGGCGGAGCTGTGGGAGGGCGCGTTTTTGCTTTACAGCAAAGAGGAAAACACCTGCATCTTGAACATCTATGGCGTGGAAATGACGCTATATTTCGATGAGGCGGCCCATTATCGCGGCGGGATTACTTACAGAATTACACCGGCCGGAAAGATTTATACACGCGGGAATTTTATTTAATTTTAATTTTATTTATTTATTATTTTAATTTATTTATTATTTTAGATGAAAAGGAAGGTGAGCGGCGTGGCGGTTATCAATGAGGCGGAGCTCAAGCGGCAAATCGCCGAGGGGGCGTTCGCGCGGCTGTATGTCGTTTGCGGCAGCGAGGATTTCCTCAAGCAGCACTACGCCGCGCTGCTTTGCGAACGCGCGGTGGACGAGGCCTTCCGGGATTTTAATTTTCATCGCTTTGAGGGCAAGGACACCGATCTCAACGAGATTGCCCAGGCCATGGAGGCCGTGCCCCTGGGGGGCGGGCGCTCCTGTGTGATGGTGCGGGACTACCCGCTGGAGGGCGTTGCGGGGGACCCGGATTGGCTGCGCTTTCTCCGGGAGCTGCCGGAGCACGGCCTGCTGGTGTTCTGGATGAACACGGCGGAATTCCGCCCAAAGAAGAGCAAGGCCCTGCTGGAGGCCATTGAGGCTGCTGGGCACGTGGCGGAATTCAACCGGCCCGACATGGCGCAGCTTACCCGGATCCTGGCCTCAGGCGCGAAAAAGCGCGGCTGCCAGATGGACCGCGCCACGGCGGAATACTTTACGCAGACCGTGGGCGGCGAGCTGAATACGCTTTATAACGAGATGGATAAGCTCTGCGCCTATGCGGGCGGCGGCGGCCTGACCCGCGCGCAGATCGACGCCGTATGCGTGAAGTCCGTGGACGCCAAAAGCTTCGACATGGTTAAGGCTGTGGCCGCGGGGGACGGCGGCCGGGCCATCCGGCTGCTGGACGAGCTGTTTCAGCAAAAGATCGCGCCGCAGATGCTGCTGGGCTCCCTCATCGCTCATTACGTGGATATGTTCCGCGCCGCCGTGGCAAAGCAGAGCCGGAGGCGCAGCGAGGAGCTGGCCAAAATCTTTGACTATAAAGGGAGCAAGGTCTACCGGCTCAAGAATGCCGGGGCCATGGCGGAGCGCATAAAGATGCCGCAGATTCTCCGCTGCCTCGAGCTGCTGGACGACGCCGACCGCAGGCTCAAAAGCTCCGGGCTGGATAACCGCCTGGTGATGGAGCAGTGCATTTTCAGCTTACTGAGCGTCAGGGCTTAAAGATAGGATTTTAAGAAAAAGATGGAAAAAATCAAGCTGAACCAGGTGGTGCTGGTGGAGGGCAAGTACGACATGATCCGCCTGGCGAGCCTGCTGGACGCCGTGATACTGCGCACGGACGGCTTTCAGATATACAAGGACAAGGAACGCCAGCGCCTGCTGCGGCGCGTGGCGGAGCGAAACGGCCTGATTGTCCTTACCGACAGCGACGCCGCGGGCTTCCAGATCCGCAATTTCATGCGGGGGATAATCCCGGGGGAGCGGCTCTGGCACGTGTATATCCCGGATATCCTCGGTAAGGAGCGCCGCAAAACGGAGCCCTCCAAAGAAGGAAAGCTGGGCGTGGAGGGCATGGAGACCCGGGTCCTGCGTGAGGCCTTCGAAAAAGCGAATGTGTTTACAGGCAAAGAGCAAGCAGCCGAAAGACAAAGCATCACCAGGCAGATGCTCTGCCGCGACGGCTTTTCCGGGAAGCCGGGCTGCGCCGAACGCCGCAGGCGGCTGCTGCGCGCGCTGGACCTGCCCGAGCGCCTGTCCACCAACGCCCTGGCTGAAATTCTTTCCGCCTGCGTTGATTTAGAGGAATATGAAAGAACAGTACATGAACTTGTGAAGGGTGAAAAAGCATGAGAATCGGCCATGGCTATGACGTCCACCGGCTGGAGCCGGGCCGCGCGCTTATTTTGGGCGGGGTAAAAATCCCCTTCGAGAAGGGCCTGCTGGGGCATTCTGACGCCGACGCGCTGGCCCACGCGGTGGCGGACGCCCTGCTGGGCGCGGCGGCGCTGGGGGACATCGGCACGCACTTTCCGGACACGGACGAGCGCTGGCGCGGCGCGGACAGCATCGCCCTGCTGCGGCGGGTGGCGGAGCTGCTGCGGGAGAATGGCTATGCCGCGGGCAATATCGACGCGACAATCGTGGCGCAGCAGCCGAAGCTTTGGCCCTATATCCCCGCCATGCGGGAGAACATCGCGCGGGCCTGCGGGCTGGAGCTCCCGGCGGTGAACGTGAAGGCTACCACGGAGGAGGGCCTGGGCTTCACCGGCGGCGGGGGAGGAATCGCGGCCCATGCCGTGGCGCTGATATTTTCTGCATATAATAAATCGTGTGATAATACGTGTGATAATAAAAAAACAGGAAGAAAGGAGGGGATGATCCATGCCGGATAACGGCTCATTCTGGGCGGATGCCCTGAGCTTTTTGCAGCGGGCCTGGGCCATCCTGCTTTCCCTGTTTTCCCGCCCGGTTCCCTTCAACGACTACTTCGATATTTTGTTGGTAGGCCTGATCATCTACGGCGCGGTGCGGCTGCTGCGCGAGACCCGTTCCGTGCAGCTGCTCAAGGGCTTCTTTGTGGTGGTGGCGGTCTGGGGCCTGATCAACCTCTTCCGCATGAACGCCAGCCGCACGCTCTTCGACCAGTTTTTCAACAATCTTGTCATTTTGCTGATGATTCTGTTCCAGCCGGAGATACGCAGCATGTTTGAGCGGGTGGGCCGCAGCAATGTTTCCAGCTTCCGCTTTCTGCCCAGCCGCGAGCCGGACCAGACAGAGCTTGGGGACGCGATCCGCCAAATCGTGGAGACGGTTTCGGATTTCAGCGAGGAGCAGGTGGGCGCGCTGATCGTCTTTGAGCAGGAGACCATGCTGCGGGAGATCATCAAGACCGGCACGGTGCTCGATGCCAGGGTGACCCGTCAGCTGGTGAGCAGCGTGTTTTTCCCGAATTCCCCGCTGCACGACGGCGCGGTAATCCTGCGCCGGGGAAGCCTTGTGGCGGCGGGCTGCATTCTGCCGCTGTCGCAGATTGTGGATCTGGAGCAAAAGCTCGGCACCCGGCACCGCGCGGCGCTGGGCATGAGCGAGCAAAGCGACGCCATGGTGGTGGTGGTATCGGAGGAAACCGGACAGATTTCCCTGGCGTATAAAGGCCACCTGCGCCGGGAGATCGCTCTGGCCGAGCTGGAGGAGCGTTTGCGGGGCGAGCTGCTCGCGCCGCCGAAAACAGGAAAATGGAGGGAGCGGCTGCATGAAGCGACCAGAAAACAGCCAGGCGGATCAGACGAATCAGACAAATAACGACAGCTATCATAACGGCCAGAACCAAAAGCCCGGCGGCTTGCAGCGCCTGCTGCGGAACAACCGCTTTTTATTGGCGCTTTCGATGGTCCTTGCCGTATGGGTCTGGGTGATTCTGGTCATGGCCAACGGCGACACCCAGCAGCGGGTGCTCACGGTGCCGGTGGAGATCGATTTCACCTGAACCCTGGCCGAGGAATGGGAGCTCATTCCCTTTTGGCCCGGCTTTCCGGCGATGG
>WRMQ01000089.1 GCA_009777055.1 Oscillospiraceae bacterium | reverse complement strand
CCGACCCGCATCACCTACTTTTCGCTGCTGCTGAACCTGGGTTACGCGGTTTCCGTGCTGGGGATCGGGCTGCTTGTGCTGTATGGCATGCCGGCCGCGGCTCCCGCGCTGCGCCACACAGCGGAGTTTTTGGGCGTGCTGTCCGGCTGCGCGATATATGCCGCGATATTCGCGAAACTCCGCAACAGCCTTCAAATGACCTGGTCTGTTGTTTTTTCGGGCTTTTTTTTGGCCATGTTCCTGCACGCGCTGTGGCCGGACAGCAAGCCGCTGACGGTCTTCGCCGCTTTTCTCATCGGGCTTTCGATGGTGATGGGCTTGCTGAATATGTTTTTTAATGTGGGTGTCGTGGGCAAGAAATACCGGATGCGCTCCCATCTTGTGCTCACCATGTGCTGCTCCACGGTGGGAGGCGGGCTGATTGTTGTGCTGGGTAATTTTTCTTATCTTTTTCCCGCCCGTGAGCTTTCCGTAACAGCGATGGCGGTTTCGGGCCTGATGGTCGTGGGGTATTTCGTCAGCGCGCCCATACTCAGCCGCAACTATTTCATGGAGGATTGGGTGGAGGATTCCGAGTACGTCGAGGTGGGCCTGGCCGCGCAAATCAGGCAGGAGCAAGCGCAGGCCGCGCTGCTGGCCAGCCAGAAGCCCCCCGCCTACCTGTTCGAGGATTTCATGGCACGCGCGAAAACGCTCACGCCGACAGAGATGATCATACTGGGGCATTATGCCGGCGGCAAAAAAACGGACGAAATCCTTGCGCTGATGTTCATCGCGCCCAGCACCCTGAAGAATCATAACACGAACATATTCCGCAAGCTGCAGGTGTCTAACCGGGATGAATTGATGGTGTACATCAATTTAATGCGCAGATGCGAAATGCTGCAAGCCCTTTTACCGAACAGCGAGTAGGACTTAGTCCTATGCGAAAGAGAGCGGTTCCTGTCGTAAGATGGGAGCCGCTCCTATTTACTTTTTTGCCCGCGTTACGCTACAATGAAAAAAATAAATCAAAAGGAGGAAACACTCATGGCAACCTGTAATTCCTGCGGCGCGAGCGTGCCCGGCGGCGTAAAATTCTGCACCGTCTGCGGCGCTTCTATGGAACAGGCTGCGCCCGCGGCAGCGGCGCCCCCTCTCTCAAGCCAGCCTGGTTATCAGCCTCAGCCAACCCCGGCGGACGAGCGCCCGGCCAAGGGCAGCGTCTACGCCCCCATCAGCACCCTGGGTTACATCGGCTACTTTCTCCTGTTCTCCATTCCTGTCATCGGCCAGATTTTGCTCATTGCCTTCGCCTTCGGCAAAAAGGGCAATGTCAACCGCAAGGCTCTGGCGAGGGCCATGTTCATTTTCATGGTGCTCGCGTTGGTGCTTGGCCTTGTGTTCGGCATTCTCATGGCTACGGTCTTCAAGACCATTGAGCGCGAAATCCCGAACGAAACCGGCGGCGGAATCGTTTCCTGGCTCCAGGGGATTGGCGGCGGCGACAAGGACGACAAAAACGACAACGACGATGACAACGATCCATCTTACCTTCAGCCCGACAATGACGGCAATGACGCTCCCGCGCAAACGACACAGGCTCCCCGGCAAACAGAAAACGCGCCGGCCGCCTCCGCCAAAACGCCCGACGAGTTCAACGAGGTCTTCAGCGCTTTCAGCGCCGGGTGGCCGGAAAACGAGTTCACCAGGCGCGTGCCCAAGCCGAACTTCGAGGTCGCCTTCGGCAGCGCCAACGAGACGGAATATGTCGCCCTGGGCGGCGGCGCGACGGTGGAACAGCTGCGCGAGTATGTGAAGCAGCTGGAAAAAGCGGGCTTCAACAAAAACGCGCAAACCGAAGATCAAAGCGTTTTTGGCATGACCACTTATTCTTATAAAGCCAACAATGGCAAGGGCTATGAGGTTGAGATTGGTTATGTCTCCATGATGAATATCAATACGATCACGATTCGCAAAATCTAATTTTATAGCAATTAAATAAAATTCAGAATGAAAACAGGAGGAATCGTTATGGCCTTTTGCGGAAATTGCGGCGCGCAGACACAGGAGGGCGCAAGCCTTTGCGCTGCCTGCGACCCTGGCACGGCGCAAACGCCGGCTTTCACTCCCATCGCTCCGGCCGCAACAGACGAGACCCGCGACGCCGAAGAAAACAAGCTCATGGGCGTGCTGGCCTATTGCGGCCCCCTCGCGCTGCTCCCCTTCTTCACGAAGAAGGACTCCCCCTTCGCGCAGTTCCACGCGAAGCAGGGCATCACCCTGTGCATTCTGTGGATCGGCTATCTGATCGTCAGAGGCCTGCTGGGCCTGATCAAAATCACCCGCACGGAGTATGTCTGGGGCGTTCCCGTTGAGTACACGAGCAAACCCTGGTTTATCACGCTGATCACCTCGCTGCTGGCCGTCGGGGTGTCGCTGCTGGCCATCATTGGCATCATCAATGCCATCAAGGGCGAGAAAAAGCCGCTGCCCTTGATCGGCGGCATCAGCATCATCAAATAATATAATCGGGAGGAATTTATTTGAAAAAGATACTTGCGCTGGCACTCGCGCTGCTGCTGGCCCTGGGCCTTTTCGCCTGCGGCGGCACTGACGAAGGCGGCGGTACGCCCGCCGGCAATAACAGTAAAGACAAAAGTGACACGCCCGTCAACCTGAAAATGCCCGAGGGCTGGGACGAAAATCCGTACGGCTGGTGGATAGAAGGCAAGTGGGACAGCTCCGTCTTGCCGGACTGTGTACCGAACGAAATCGCCGGGGTGGAGGTTGACCAAACGACCTACAAAACGAAGGCGCAGGATACCCTGTCGGGCAGCTATGATGTGGGCGCCATGTCCTTCCCGGATAAAGGCTACGAAGCCTGGGGCCTGAGCTTTTATTGCACGGACGAGCAGCTCGCGGCCTTCGCGGCGGAAATGACCGGCAAGGGCTTCCTTGGCGGCCAGACCGGCGACGGCTCTTACCCGGAATACGAATGGGCCGGCAACGGCTATTACGCCTTTATGCGTGTCAATAATTACGCCATGCATGAAGGCTACGGCAACCTGGCCATGTTCAGCATCACCCCCGCCGACGCGCATCCCCGCCCAAAGGCCTTTCAGGGCACGAAGCTGCCTGATATCGGCATGGTGCTGTGGGACTACTCCGATGGCGTGGGCTACGGCTGGGACGCGCAGGGCGAGGTCGAGAACTTCTGGAATGTGATTACCGACAAAGGCGCCCTGCCCGCGGAGGGCTGGGGCTTTTGGCTGGAGTATTTCGGCACAACGGAGGAGCAGGCCAGGGCCTATGTCCAGGATATGACGCGCCAGGGCTGGACGATCGACTACGAGAACACGGAATACGGCTATACCTGCCAGCTGAGCAAGGATGGCATCGTCGCCGGCGTAAGAGACGGCCACGAGGGCAGATACAAGCTTGGCATCGGCTTTGCCAGCATGGGCGAGGCCTTGTGGTATTAAGGAGGCAACACAATGAGCATGCTTGAAAGGGCTGTCAAAAAGGGCTTGAGCAAGGCTGTGGGCAACGCCGTCGGTCAGGCGGCCTCCAACGCCCTGGGCAACGCCGTGCAGCGCAAGGTGGGCGACGCCGTCGCGCAGCCGCTCAATGACGCGGCCAATCAGCTTTCCCCGCCCCCCGATCCGGTTCAGACACAGCAGGCGCAGACCTCCGCGGCGCAGCTGGGCGGGATATTCGCGGGCTTCGCGGGAGCGGCGCAAAGCTATGCCAATGAGGCCGCGAAGAATATGAAAATCTGTTCCAGCTGCGGGGAGGCCGCAGGCGCGGACCAGACATTTTGCCCCCATTGCGGAGCCAGGCTGCCGGAGATGACCGCCGCCCAGGGGGCCGTGTGCCAGGGCTGCGGCCAGCAGAACGATGTTGGCACGAAATTCTGCGCGGGCTGCGGAGCCAAGCTTCCCGCGGCTCTTGCCGGGGAAGAAGCGGCCAGAGCAAAAAACGAAGCCGAGCTGTCCAAATGGGAATCCCTGCTGCCCCAATACCCAATATGGGTCCTGGGCGGCGATGAGATTCAAATAGAGGAATACGGCCTCGAAAACGGGTGCCCGGCCTATGGTCTGCACATAAGCGGCGCGGGCCTGCCCGGCCTGCTGGCGCAATACAGTCAAATCCTCAAGCAAAACGGCTTCGTCACCGCGGGGCAATATCCCATGGAGTCGATGCTGTACAAGCGCGTTGACGGCGTGGTTTATTGCTTCAGCAGCGACAACGCCTTTGACGGCGGCACGGACCATATGAGCCTGTATTTCTCCGTACGCGAGCCCAGCGGCGGCTTTGATTATGTCAAGCCGGAACCAAGGCAGAAGCCGAAGGGCTGGAAGGACTTGCTGGGGCTGTAGCCTGTTTCTGTTAAGATTTTTCTCAAAATAGAAAACAGGGCCCGTGAAACATCTCGTTTCACGGGCCCCCGCTTTTGCGTTCTTTAAATGAATTGGCCGATAAAATCCAAGTCGAGCTCGGGGTACAGCACATGCTTGCTCAGGAGCCTCCTGACACGGGCGGTGGCCTGGCTTTTGGTTTCGTCATCCAGCTCGTATTTGGCCGGGCTCTGAACAGTCTCGCCATTCTTTTCAACAAAGGCCGGTTTCATATTGTGCAGCACATTCGCGACAATATCGGCGATTTCCAGCATATCCTCCGGCGTCATGCCCAGGGTTGTGGCCGCCGCGGTTCCAAAGCGCAGGCCGCTTGTGTACCAGGGGCCGTTGGTGTCGAAGGGCACGGTGTTTCTGTTTAAGGTCAATGAGCACTCGCGCAGCGCGGATTCCGCCTGCCGGCCGGTCAGCCCGAGCTTCGCTACGTTGACGATAACGATATGGTTGTCCGTTCCGCCTGTTTGGACAAACAGGCCTTTTTCCAGGAAGGCCTCCGCAAGCTGCCGCGAATTTTCAACGATGCGCCGCGCGTATTCTTTAAAGGCGGTGCTGTTGGCCTCTTTGAAGCAGATGGCTTTCGCGGCGATCATATGCGGCAGCGGCCCGCCAATGATGTGCGGGCAGCCCTTGTCAACATATTCCGCGTATTCCTCTTTGCACAAAACCAGGCCGCCGCGGGGGCCCCTCAAGGTTTTATGCGTTGTTGAGGTGATGACATCGGCGTATGGAACAGGATTATAGCGCCCCGTTAAAACGCCGCCGGCAACAAGCCCGGCGAAATGCGCCATATCAACAACCAGAACGGCGCCAACCTCGTCGGCGTATTCTCTCAGCAGGGCATAGTCAATGCTGCGCGAAAAGCTGCTGAAGCCCGCAAGCAAAATCAGGGGTTTAATCTCGTGCAGCATTTTTCGAACGCCTTCATAATCGAACAGCCCGGTTTCTTTGTCCACGGTATAGGTGTGAACGTCGAACATCTGGGCCGAAGCGTTGTGCCGATAGCCATGTGTCAGATGGCCTCCGGAATACAGGTCCATGCCCAGCATTTTTTGATTTCCCATTTTCGCGCGGATATCTTCCCATTCGTCCCTGGAAAGCTGCAATAGATTTTTGCCGCCCAGCTCTTCCAAAATGGGCGCTTGAATTTTTTTGCGGAGAATCGCCCAGAAGGCGACGAGATTCGCGTCCGCGCCGGAATGCGGCTGCACATAAGCGTGCTCGCATCCAAACAGCCTGCAGGCCTCGTCGCAGGCCATTTTTTCGATGTCGTCAATATTGTCGCAGCCGGCATAAAAGCGATGCCCCACATAGCCTTCGGCATACTTGTCCACAAGCAAATTGCCCATCGCGCCCTGCGTGGCCAGTGAGCAGAAGTTTTCGCTGGCGATGAGCTTGAGGTTGCTTCTCTGGTCCATCAGCTCTTTGACGATGGACCGCGCTATCGCGGGATGCTCCTCGCTGATTACATCCAGGTTCGCGGCAAAAGCCGTCATTGCGGCGTTGATTTTTTCAGGAGGGGCCGCTGTCAAATACTCGCTGAGAATGCCCAAATAAAAAACTCCCTTCGGCGTATGATTTACGTGGATTAGTATAGCATCGCCAGGGGGAAAAGTCAATAAGAATATTTTCAGTCAAGCAGTCAGTCAAACAGTCAAACGCTTGAGATATCTATGATACGGCTGTCTGCAAAAGCAGCTTTTTCGTGGAGCGCATAAGGATGGGCCTGCCATACCCCACCAGCATGGCAAAGGGATCGTTTTTTGTTTTGACTTTTTTGAAGCCCAGCTTTTGATATAGCCGGATGGCGTTTTCGTTTTTCGACAGCACCTCTAAGAAAAAACTGTCGTAGGGAAGGTGGGCGCACATATGGCGCAGCAGCCGCGTGCCCACGCCCCTGCCCCGAAAGGCCGGGTCGGTGGTCAGGTAGTCCAGATAGCCCTCGCCGCCGTTCTTCACCTTGGGCTTGGAGAGCATGCCGCCCGCCAGCTGATACACCGCGCTGCCCTTTAGCCGCCCGAACAGGCGCAGGCAGGTCTCTTTGCGCATGCGGATCGGCTGTTTTTCGTGGTCGCCCCAGGCCAAAAAGCCCGCAACCTCCCCTTCATAGAGGCAAACGAAGACGGACTGGCGGTCAAAGGAGTCCATAAAGAGCTGGCGCAGCTTGGCTTTGTCCTTCGAAATCGGCGAAAAGATAAAGAAAAAGCCCTCCGCGAACAGCTCGAAAGCCCGCTCCGCCTGCGCCTCGCTCAGCTCGGAAAGCTTCAGGATTCTGTATTCCATGGCGCCGCCCCCATCTATCCGATTATAATGCTCTTGCGGAATTAATCCAGGGGAATCGCCACGCTCCCGGCCAGCCATTCGCCTGTGAGGTAGTTCACGGGGCGAAGCTCCACCCGGTTGTCGTAGACCTCCACCTGGATGCCCCGGCCCTGGGGGGTGCTGCTCATGATGGTCTGCCCATTGATGTAGGTGACGCCATCCACCGGCTTGACTTCGAAATCCCAGTGGAGGTGGCCATTGAACACGAAGACATTCTCGTATTGGTTGACGATCTCCTTCACCGCGTCGGACTGCTCGCAGTAGCTGTAGGAGGAGAAAATGCCGTCGATGGGCTGATGGAGGAAGACAAAGACCGGCTTGCCCGCGGCCGCGGCGCTTTCCATTTCGCCGGCGAACCATTCCAGCTGCTCCTGCGAAAGGTAGGCGGAGGTATCCTCATAGCCAATCTCGTCCCCCAGCGCGATGAGCCGGTAGCCGTTGAGCTCCCTGCTGTGATATTCCTTCGTTCCGCCCCTGCCGTCCAGCAGACGCTTGAAGACGTTTTGCTTGACTACCTGGAGCTTATGGCAGTAGGTGCCCTGGTTCAGGTCGTGGTTGCCCATCACCGGGAACACGCTTCCGGCGCCGGGAAAGGCCTTGAGGATGCCGTAGAGGTTGAGGTATTCCACAAGCTGGCCGTTCATGGTGTTGTCGCCCAGCAGCACGACGCCGTCGCGCCGCCCCTCGGATTGGCTGATATACGCGAGAATCCGGGAAAGCTGCTGTATCCGCAGGGGGTTGTTTCCCTCCATATGGACATCGGCCAGCACGGAGATCTCCAGGCGCTGCGCCTCCTTATCCACCGGAACCATGGGCTCGCCCGCGGGCGCCGCGCCGCCGAGAAAGGCGCACACAACCAGACTGAGGACGAGGCTCCACGCGCCCAGCAGCGGACGGGTGAGAAAGCTTAGAATTTTCATGAACCTGCTCCTTTCGATTGATGCTTTCAGTATAGCGTTTCCCGGCGGTGTTGTCAAGATTATTCTGTCCAGGACCCGAAGAAGCAAAAAACTTACTTCGGCAGTCCCTCCAGCATCCCCGCCAGCGCCAGATAGAACTCCATCACGCCCGCCGCGCCGCCGAACCGCAGGCCGCCGCCGAAATCAATGTGATCCCAATCGGTCACCACAGGCATTACCTGCCACACGCCGGGCTCTACGTTGTCCGCGTCATACGCCCGGTGCGGCTCATGGAAGGGATGCAAGGCGGAGATGGTGTTTACCAGGCCGTCGTTGGGCAGCCAGCGGTTGTCAATCGTGGCCCCGCCGGGCGTGGCATAGGGCTCGCGTTTTTCTCCCATGCGCAGGGAGGGCTCAAGCAGCATTATGCTTATGCTCCTCTTTGGCGCGCGGCCCCGCTGAGCCTTGCGCGTCATATCCGCCGCATAGCTGAAGTAATAGATGTCCGGCTGGCAGCGGATGCCCTGGTTCACCGCCCGCGCGCCGTCCACGCTCAGGTCGTGCCGCGCGCTGTCCGCGCTTTGGTCGAATGCCGCAAAATTTTGCGCGAGCTCCGCAAGGGTTGCGCCGCTGTCAACACCAAACTGCTGCAAGTGAACGGGATAATACGCACCGAACCCGGGCACAAGCGCGTCCAGCGCCGCCATGCTGTACAGCGCCGCTTCAATGAGACCTACGCCGACGCCTTTCACCGGTTCAAGCAGCGCCGTGGTACCGTTGTGCGGCGCGGCCAGCGTCGTGACGGAGACGACGCTGCCCCCCAGCGTCCCGCGAAACAGGGGCGAGAGCTCATTCGCGGGGCTTGCCGCGCGTTCCTCCGCGCTGCCCCCGGCACATAGCTGCGCGAACAGGCGTATGGTCGCCCCGCCGAAGCTGTGGCCGATCAAATGAATGCTCTCTCCGGGCCAATCCGGCCCCAGCTTCTCATAGGACGGCCCATAACGCGCGTGTCCATGTATCTTCGCGTGGGCTTCGCCGTAATCCGTGCGGGTGCCGCTGAGGTGGGCATAAAGCTCGCAGGCGCGGTCCCAGGCACTGGCGACCGGAGATACCGAAGCGGCGTAGGCCTCATAGCCCTGCCCGTTAAGATAGGCCTTGACGTCGCCCGCCGTCATGCCCCAGTGAGGGAACAGGTCGTTGAGCTTTGTGCCCTCGCCCCAGCCGCCCAGGCCGTGCACGAACACGATAGGCGCGCGGTTTTTGCCTCTCCCGGGCTGACCGCTTTCCGCTGAAGCGGAGCTTGTGAATAAAGCAAGCCCCATCAGCAATGCCATGAACCAGGCCGTCATCTTTTTCATTTGATCAATTCCTTTCAGGCTGTTATTTATAACAGCGTACCAGATAACGCACAAGCTGTCTGTAGAAAATTCTACAGACAGCTTGCTTTTTTCTTTCGCGTTTGGTATGCTAACGATGTGCTTTGTAGAAATATCTACATACATATCGCGCGCGATATGTTATTCTATATATATTAAGAAGAATAGAATTATATTTAAGAAGAAAGAATTACAGAAGATATAGAATTATATTTAAGAAGAAAGGCTCAAAGTTATGGACCCATCCGCTGAGCATATGCGTGACCTCTCCCTGGAGCAATATCATGGGTTTCTTCTTGGCCTGCCCCTGTTCGCGGGGCTGATGCGAGAGGAATTGGTGCATTTGCTGCGCTGCTGTGGCGCGCGGGTGGACCGCCTGAATGAGAACACCATGATGTGGTGGGAAAACCACCCCGATGGCATAACGCTTCTGACCATCGTGCTGGAGGGGCAGATGCGGCTCTTTCAGGAGGATTGGCGGGGCAACCGGATGCGGCTGGGCGCGATGACCAAGGGGTATTTTTTCAATGATTATGTGTTTTATCAAATACGGGAACGAATGCCTTTCATCTGCGAAATCCCGTCAGGCAGCGCGTTTTTGACGATGGATAACGAGAAGGTGCTGCGCCCCTGCGCGAAAAATTGTTCCTTTCATTGGGAGTTCCAGCGCAATATGCTCATTTCGCTGATGGAGCAGCAGGTCGGCTTGCTTATGAAAATCGAATGCCTGAACCAACGCACCACCCGCGCAAAAATCATGGCTTTCTTATCATTCATTGCCGCGAAGGAGCGCAGCCGCAAATTCACGCTGCCTATGGGCCGCCAGGAGCTGGCCGACGAGCTTTCCGTAGACCGCACGGGAATATCCAAAGAACTCTCTCTCATGCAAAAGGAAGGGTTGATCCGCTGCTGCCGCAACCAGATTGAGCTGTTGGAATAAAAAATCGAAAAAAGTTTTTATCCGTAGAAAATACGACAGACAAGCCCTCGCGATTGTGTTATTCTTTAAGCGCACTCAAACGAATCTGCATGAAAGGGGAAACACTATGGTTACGTTGATTTCAGGAATCGGCGCTACGGTCACCGCCATCTTTGTCGCGGTTCTGGGGCTGCTCGGGGGCGGCATTTACCTGCTTGTCAAGTAAGCATCCAATCACCCGGCACTGTGTATCCAGCCCGGCACAACAATGCGCCCCATAAAAGCAGCGACGGAGCGTTGGCTCTGTCGCTCAGCCTGTCAAAGAACCCCCTGTCTCAAGCGCGACAGGGGGCAAATTTTTGCGGGATTGGAGAAAGCAGAG
>WRMQ01000088.1 GCA_009777055.1 Oscillospiraceae bacterium | reverse complement strand
GGATCAGGCCATCGACGCCGCCATGGAGGGCAATGAGGACATCACAGAGGAATTTTACGAGGAGCTTGAGGAAATTCTCGTGATGAGCGACGTTGGCATGAAGACCGCCGGCGAGATCACCGACCAATTACGCGCGCGTGCGAAAAAGCAGAAAATTCGCAGCGCGCCGGGCGTGAAGGACGCCATGCGCGAAATTGTCGCGGAGCTGCTTTCCGGCGGAGGGGAGGTCGATTTGATCACCATGCCCGCGGTTATTTTGGTGATCGGTGTCAACGGCGTGGGCAAGACGACCTCTATCGGCAAGCTCGCCGCCATGTACGCCGCGCAGGGCAAAAAGGTGATTCTGGGCGCGGCGGATACATTTCGCGCGGCGGCCATTGATCAATTGGAGGTTTGGGCAAACCGCGCGGCGGCGGAGCTCGTCAAGCACAAGGAGGGCGCGGATCCGGCGGCGGTGGTGTTCGACACCATTCAGGCGGGAAAGGCCCGCAATGCCGACCTGATCATCTGCGACACCGCCGGGCGGCTTCACAACAAGAAGCATTTGATGGACGAGCTGCGCAAAATCTACCGCGTGATTGACCGGGAGCTGCCGTATTCCGACCGGGAGGTGCTGCTGGTGCTCGACGCCACCACCGGCCAGAACGCCGTTAACCAGGCCAGGGAGTTCAAGGACATCGCCGAGGTCACGGGCATCATCCTCACGAAGCTCGACGGCACGGCCAAGGGCGGCGTGGTGCTCAATATCAGGAACGAGCTGAACATCCCGGTAAAATTCATCGGCGTGGGGGAGAAAATCGACGATCTGCAGCCCTTCGACGCGGCGGAGTTCGCGCGGGCGCTGTTTGGCGGGGAATAACAATGGACATCTTAATTGCGACGAAAAATCAAAAGAAAAAGCTGGAGCTGCAGCGGATTCTGGCGCCCCTGGGGCTGAGCGTGGTCACGGAGGAGGACCGCGGCTTTGCCTTGAGCGACGTGGAGGAAACCGGATTAACGTTTGAAGAAAACGCACGGCTGAAGGCGGTCTCCGGCTGCGAAGAGAGCGGCCTGCCCTGCGTGGGCGACGATTCCGGCCTGTGCGTGGACGCCCTCGGCGGCGCGCCGGGCATTTACTCCGCCAGGTTCGCCGGAGAGCACGGGAATGACGAGGCGAACACAGGCAAGCTGCTGGAGCTGCTGGCCGGGCTTCCCCGCGAGGCGCGCGGAGCACGCTTTGTCTGCGCCATTTGCTGCCGCTTTCCGGATGGAAGCGAAATCATGGCGCGGGGCGAATGCGAAGGGCATATCGGCTTCGCGCCGGCGGGCAGCGGAGGCTTTGGCTATGACCCGGTGTTTATTCCAAACGGCTTCATGCATACGATGGCACAATTGTCATTTGAAGAAAAAGACGCGGTCAGCCACCGCGGGCGCGCGCTCACGTTATTGGCAAAAAAATGGGAGGAGCGGCTATCCGCCAGATAGGGGGTTATCTCAATGCGGGTATATATTCTGGAAAACGAGGCCGCCATCGGAAAAGCCGTCGGCGACCTCATCTGCGAGGCTGTTATCTCGAAACCGGATATCGTGCTGGGTCTGGCCACGGGCATGAGCCCCATTCCAAGCTATGAGCGTATGATTGCGCGGTACAGGGCGGGGGAGCTCAGTTTCGCGCGCGTTTCCACCTTCAACCTGGACGAATACTGCGATTTGCCCCGGGAGCACAAGAACAGCTTTTACTCCTTCATGCGGCAGAACCTGTTTTCCCATGTGGATCTTCCGCCGGAGCGGATTCATTTTCTGGATGGCGGCGCCGCCGACGAGGCCGCCGAATGCGCGCGCTATGAGGCGGCGATCGAAGCGGCGGGGGGCATTGATTTGCAGCTGCTGGGCATCGGGCGCAACGGGCACATTGGCTTCAACGAGCCCGCGGCGCATTTCACCATCTCCTCCTATAAAACCGCTCTGGCCCCCAGCACCATTGCCGCGAATTCCAGGTTCTTCAGCGATGTTCCCATGCCAAGGCACGCCATGACCATGGGAGTTGGCTCCATTCTTCGGTCAAGGCGGATTGTTTTGATCGCCACAGGCAGCGCGAAAGCCGATGCGGTCAAGACGATGCTGGAAGGGGAGGTTTCTCCCCGCTGCCCCGCCACCGCGCTCCGGGAGCATCCGGACGCGGCGATTTATCTTGATCCCGCCGCCGCCGCGCTGCTGGATAAGTAAAACGTTTTCAAAGCGGCTAAAGGCTAAAAGCCCCGCTTTTTCAAATCCGCCACCAGGGCGATGTAGAAGCATCGAATGTCCGAAAGGCCTCCGCCCTGCTTGCCCGAAAAATTCATCCTGCGGAAATCCACCGCGTCCGCGTGGGAAATACCGCGGTTGGTGGAGCTGCGCAAAACGCCGCGGAAGTTCGTCCATTGGGCGGATTTCACCGCGACAAGGCCGTCGTTTTCACCCTCGATCAGCCAGATGAGCAGGTAGAGCCAGAACAAGAACAAATCGCTGTGCGCGTATTTCATCGCGGCGGCGAAGCTTTGGTAATAAACCGAAGGCGCGTCGGGATTGTTTTTGTTGAACTCCTCCAGGACATTGACGCTGAAATGCAGCATCGCGTTGTAAAAATCCGGCTGCTTGTCGCCAAGAAACCGGGCGACAGGGTTGAGGAGATAGCCGGCGCCGTGATAAAACCAGCCGGTCTGCTTTCGAAGCACGTCAATCGGCTTGCAGCCGTGGTGAGGGGTGGCGATGGTGGTTAAGCTCGCGACCTTGTCCGCCATGCCAAGGGACGAGATCATGCAGCGCGCGTCCAGCCCGCCCTTGGAGTGGGCAATGATGTTGACCTTTTCGCTGCCTGTTTCGGCGAGAATCTGGTTGATGTTGTCCCTGAGGATTTCGGCGTTGTGCTCAATGCTGCCCAGGGCCTCCTGCCGCCCGTAATAGATGGACGCGCCCTCAAGCTCCAGCGCTTTGGGGATTCTGCCCCAGTAGTTGATGCGCTTCAGGTCGCGGAACCCAAAGCCGTGCACAAGAATGATGGGGTACCTGGTGTCACATTTCATATTAAGCTTCTCCTTCGATCATTTTTTTGTTTTGCAAAATTTTCAAGTCTTTTCTTCCTGAATTTGTTCGGCAAAGGCCCAGTCCGCCAGATAGATCCGGGCAAAGGAGGTCTCGTGGAGCAGCGTATAGTGCTGATCAAGAAATTCCTCCAGCCCCTCAAACATCTCGAAGTCCTCCTCCTGGCATACCAGGTATTCTGTCACGCGGGAGGGGCCGTAGTAGTTGGGGAACATATAGACCGGCGCGGCGCGCCCGCTGAGCCTGGGACAAAAGAAGGTGGTGGCCGTGATCTCGGCCTCCCGCGGCAAGGCGGCCAGCGCGGCGTCCGCCCCGGTGTATTGCGCCCGATATGCCGACCAGCTGAGCTGGTAGAAGCGCACGCGCTCATGAAAGACCGGAACGGTGGTCAGCAGGCAGGCGCACAGGGAGATCAGCAGGATCCGCCGGCGGAGCGCGGGCGCCATATCCCGCAGTGCCCAAATGGCCAGCACCAGCAGCAGCGCCGCCGAGCCGAAGGTATATTGGTATTTCACCGAATGCTGGTAATCATAGTTCGAAAGCAGGTTGATCGCCAGCAGCGGCAGCAGCAGCAGCCAGCGGGAGCCGCGTTTTTGCGCCAGCGGCGCGAAGCCCAGGGGCAGCAGCATCCACAGCAGGAACTCTGTCTTTTCCCGGGTAAAGACCTCTTTTATCATGTAGCCCGGGTTCGAGAGCAGGACCTTGACCACGTCGGCGAAGCCCTGTCCGCCCTCCCCGGGGAGGTAGTAGTTCCGCAGGCGGCTGACCATGACCTCGCCGCCATGGCGCCGGATGAGCGCCGCCGCGGCGAAAAACCAGGCCGCGCTCATGCCGATGAGGAGCCCGGCAAAGAGGAACCGCAGCTTTTTGTCATGTTCCTTCCACTCCTTCCGCCCGCCGAGCAGCGCGTACAGCCCCAGCGCGGCGATATAGATGGCCGCGTCCTCCTTCACCGAAAGCGTCAGCGCGGCGAAAAGCAGCGTGGGCCATAGCTTTTTCTCCAGGAGGAAGTAAACCGTCCACAGCAGCAGCACGGCCAGGAACTTGTTCTCGTGAAAGTCGTAGATACAGCCCAGCGCGATGCCGGGATGACCCAGATAAAGCAGGCAGGCCGCAATGGTGGTATTGCGGGAGCAGCCGAGCCGACGCGCGATGGCTCTGATGGCGAACACCCCCGCGCCCACCCCCGCCGCCTGCAGCGCCAGCAGGGTTTCCACCCGGGGCGCGAGCCAATAAAACGGCAGCAGCAGATAGTAAAAGGGGGAGCAGTGAACAGCGAAATGGTTCAGCGGCGCGTTTCGCTCCAGGGTGGTCAGGGCTTGTCCTGTGTGGCGCATGGATTCGAACATCTGGGCGAAGATGCCCAGGTCGAAGTTCGTGGCGTTGTAGCTCCGGTAACGGATGATAGAAAAATACGAAACCATTCCCGTGAACGCCAAAAACAGCCCGATGGCAATATAGATCGTTATGTCTGTATTGCTGTTCGGCATTTTTATTTGTGGCGGCGCGCTGTGCTCTGTCGTCCACTTCAGGCACAGCCAAAGCGGCACACACAGGCCGAGAGCAAACAAAATCTCGCCGGGCAGGGCGAGGGAGAGCAGCAGCGCGAAGGCCGCGCAGCCCCCCGGCAGGGCATAGAACAGGGGCTTCGCGTTTTCCCAGACGAGGCACAGCGCCAGCAGCAGCGCCGCGGTGCCCGCGAATACGCCCGCCAGCAAGGCCCAGGGCATCCGCGCCACGAATTCCAGATCATCGAAGGGCAGGGAACACAAACGCCCCCACAGCAGCGCGGCGCACAGCGCGGCAAAGCCCGCCGCCGCACCCAGGGCGGGCCATCCGCCGGAGGGAAGGATGGCCGGGAGGGTTTTCAGCTTTTGCCCGAATCTTTTCATGAGGATACGGCCTGTTCCTTTTTGGATTTCAGCACGGCCTGGTTCTCCTCCATGCGCTGAGGATGCAATTGATACCATGCCCGGTAGATGAGAAACGAAAACGCCAGCGCGATGGGCGGGAATACATACATCAGGCAGGAAATGCCCCGCACGGCGGCGGGGGTAGCTGTCACGGCGTCCTGCCCGCCGAATTTCACCGCTGAGAACACGCCCAGGGACAACAGGTCGCTGGCGGCCCAGGCGAGCTTGCTGAGCATCGTCAGCGTGCAGAAGATGATGCCCTCATTGCGCAGGCCGGTCTCGTATTCCCCGTAGTCCACAGCGTCCGCCAGCATCACATTTTGCATGACGCCCATGAGGCCATAGCCGATATGGCCAAGGAAGGCCGCGGCCATAAAGGGAACAATGCTCCCGGCAAAGCGGCTGGAAAGCGCCATGCCCGTGCAGCCGGCGCAGGGCATGGCAAAGGCGAGCTTATATATCAGCTTACGGTCGAAGTGTTTTGTCAGCAGCGGAAAAGCGAACATGCCAACACCGGAGGAAAGACCCATGACAATATTAAAAATGGAGAACTGCGTGTCGTTTTTCAGGACAAAGCGGAAAAAGAAAATGGACGAGCTGTTGGTCATATTGGCCGCGAGATTGAACAGGATCATCACCGCCACGATGACCAGCGCCTGCCGGTTGCGTATCAGGATCGAAAGGGCCTTGCGCAGCCCGATGCTCTCTTTCTTTTCGCCGGCGGATTGCTTTGGAAAAGCGATGCCGGGTTCTTTGACCGTTATCGCGCAATAGACTGCCGTGATCACGTAGATGGCCGAGGTGATGACCGCGAACCGGCGGAAGCCCCCCAGCTCGTCCCCCTTGCCCAGGAATTCGATGATCTGAATATTAAACGCCGTTGCGATGCCGAATACCCCGCTGAATACCCGGGGGATGGTCGAAATCTGATCCCGCTCCCGGCCTGGCCGGGAAAGCGCCGGTATCATCGACCAGTAGGCGACATCCACCATGGTGTAGGTCATATCCCACAGCAGCCACAGCACCGCGACGTAGGCGAACAGCGCCCCCTGGCTTTCCCGCAGGGCGCCCGGCGCGCCAAAGAGCCCCACCATCACCAGGGCGTTGGTCAGCGAGCCGATGGCGATCCAGGGCCGGAATTTGCCCCAGCGCGAGCGCGTGTTATCGATCACGGTGCCCATGAGCAGGTCGTTGAGGCCGTCCCAGAGCCTGCCAGCCACCAGCAGCGGCCCCTGCAGGCCCCGGTTCATGCGCAGCACGGCGAGCAGGTAATACTGCAGGCGCGAGCTCAGGCCATTACTCAGAGAGCGCCCGGTTGTGCCAATGCCATAGTTGATTTTTGTGGCCCAGGAGAGCGTTTGATTTTCCGCGGGCGGGGTTTCATGGGAGATGTCATTCATGGGAGAGGCCTCCTCTATGATTGATCGGTGATTTGCTTTATCCGGCCTTTTTACTCGCCAGCCGTTCCATCGTCTCCATCACATAATCCCCGAATTCCGCGCAGGTGCAGCCGTCGTTCCGCCCGGTGATGACGAGCTTCTTCTCCTCGAACATGCAGATATCCAGCGCGCGTTCCAGCAGGGCCGCTTTCTCCCGCTGCCCGATGTGCGAAAGCAGCATCACGCTGGCGCGGAGCATGGAGCAGGGGTCGGCGTACTGCCCGCGGCCTTCCCTGATCATCCGGGGCGCGGAGCCGTGGATGGCCTCGAACATGGCGTAGCGCTTGCCGATGTTGGCGCTGCCCGCCGTGCCCACACCGCCCTGGAATTCCGCCGCCTCGTCTGTCAATATATCCCCGTAAAGATTCGGAAGAATAAAAACGCTGAAGCCGCGGCGGCGTTTTTCATCAATGAGCTTCGCGGTGGCGATGTCGATGTACCATTCGTCCGTGGCGATTTCGGGATATTCGCTTCCAACCCTCTTGCAGATATCCAGGAATTTGCCGTCTGTTGTTTTTACCACGTTTGCCTTGGTGATAATCGAAACCTTTGGCTTGCCGCAGCGCCGGGCGTATTCATAGGCCAGCCGGGCGATGCGCTCGCTGCCCTCTGTCGTCGTAACGCAGAAGTCAAGCGCCAGATCCTCCGACACATGCACGCCCTGGGAGCCCACGGCGTACGCGCCCTCGGTGTTTTCGCGGAAGAAGGTCCAGTCGATGCCGTCCTTTTCCACCTTTACGGGGCGCAGGTTGGCGAAGAGATCCAGAGCCTTGCGCATGGCCACGTTGGCGCTTTCGATATTGGGCCAGGGATCTCCTGCCTGGGGCGTGGTCGTCGGGCCTTTCAAAATCACATGGCAGGCCTTGAGCTCCTCCAGCACGTTATCCGGAATGGCTTTGCCCACAGCGGCGCGGTTTTCGATGGTCAGCCCGTCAATGACGCGGAAGACTACCTTGCCTTCGGCAGCTTGTCCGGCCAGAAGATATTCCAGCACGCGGGCGCTTTCTTTTGTGATGATCGGCCCGATGCCGTCCCCGCCGCATACGCCGATAACAAGCTGATCAAGGGAGTCGTAGTCCACGAAATCCCCTGTCTGCCTGATAGATTCTGCACGGGCCTGCTGCGCGCGGATCAAAGCCTCGAATTTCTGAATGGCATTTTGGATGGATTGTTCGGTATTGGTCATGGATTGGTTCCTTCCATAGCAAGAATTTTCATAACAATTTCTCATACTCATAGCGCATAACATAAAAGCCCAGTCGCTTATGCATGGCTATGGAAGCACGGTCTGCGCTGAGGTCGATCGGGCGGGTTCGCATGGCTTCAGCCCCTCTCTCTCGTAAATCTAAGCAGCCCTCCCGCCAGCAGAATCTCCCTCTGCCTTTGCGAAAGCTCGCAGCTGAGCGCGTAGCTCTCGTTTTTCGTTATGTTCTTCAGCCAAATGGGCGAAGCCTTGGAAATCGCCGCGCGGATATTTTCCAGGGCCAGCTCGTCCCCGGCGTCGATTTTATCGTAGTCGGCGGCGTCGGTAAAGGTGAAGGGTAAAATCCCCGCGTTGACCAGGTTCGCGCAATGAATGCGGGCGAAGCTTTTCGTCACCACGGCCTTGATGCCGAGATACAGCGGCACCAGCGCCGCGTGCTCCCGGCTGGAGCCCTGGCCGTAATTCGCTCCGCCGATGATGATCCCCCGACCGGCCTCCCGGCAGTGTTCGGCGAAGTCCGGGTCGCACTGGGCAAAGCAGAATTTCGAGAGATAGGGGATATTCGAGCGGTAGGGCAGAATCTTCGCCCCGGCGGGCATGATATGGTCTGTCGTGATATGATCCCCCACTTTGAGCACGGTCTTCGCCTTGATCGTCTCAGGCAGGGGCCCGCTGGTGGGGAAGGGCTTGATGTTCGGCCCGTAGAGAATCTCCACCCCCTCAGCTTCTTCGGGAGAGGCGGGCAGCTCAATCATGCCGTCGTCGATATGATAGGCCTCCGGCAGGCGGATCGCCGGAGCGTCGCCTAACTCGCGGGGGTCGGTGAACACGCCCGTGATGGCCGCCGCGGCCGCTGTTTCCGGGCTGACAAGATAGACCTGGGCGTCCGCCGTGCCGGAGCGGCCCTCGAAATTGCGGTTGAAGCTGCGCAGAGATACCCCGCCGGAGCTCGGCGACTGCCCCATGCCGATGCAGGGCCCGCAGGCGGCTTCCAATATCCGCGCGCCGGAGGAAATGAGATCCGCCAGCGCGCCGCAGCGCGCGAGCATCGTCAGCACCTGTTTGGAGCCCGGGGCAATCGAAAGGCTCACATCCGGGTGCGCCGTTTTATTTTTTAGAATAGCGGCGACCTTCAGCAAATCCTGCAGGGAGGAATTCGTGCAGGAGCCGATACAGACCTGGCTGACCTGGATGGGTCCGATCTCCCGCACGCTCTTGATGTTGTCGGGCATATGAGGACAGGCCGCGAGGGGCTCCAGCGTGGAAAGCTCGATCTCGACGGTGTCGTCATAGGCCGCGTCCGCGTCAGGCAGAAGCTCGGTCCAGTCCGCTTCCCTGTTCTGGGCCTTTAAAAAGGCGCGGGTGACATCGTCGGAAGGGAAAACAGATGTGGTCGCGCCCAGCTCGGCTCCCATATTCGTGATTGTCGCGCGCTCCGGAACGGTCAGGCTGGCGATGCCCGGCCCGCCGTATTCAATGATTCTGCCCACGCCGCCCTTCACGGTCAAGCGCCGCAGGACCTCCAGGATGACGTCTTTGGCCGAAACCCAGGGGGAAAGCGCCCCCGTGAGCCGCACAAGCGTGACCCCTGGCATGGTGATATGATAGGCTCCGCCGCCCATGGCCACGGCGACATCCAGGCCGCCCGCGCCCATAGCCAGCATGCCGATGCCGCCGCCGGTGGGGGTGTGGCTGTCCGAGCCGATGAGGGTCTTGCCGGGTTTGCCGAAGCGCTCCAGATGCACCTGGTGGCAGATGCCGTTGCCGGGCCGCGAAAAGCGCAGGCCGCGTTTTTTGGCGCAGCTTTGGATGAAGCGGTGGTCGTCGGCGTTCTCGAAGCCGGTCTGCAGGGTGTTATGGTCGATGTAGGCCACGCTGAGCTCCGTGCGCACCCGGGGCACGCCCATGGCCTCAAATTCCAGATAGGCCATGGTGCCGGTGGCGTCCTGGGTCAGCGTCTGGTCAATTTTCAGCGCGATGTCTTTGCCGGGGATCATCTCCCCCTCCAGCAAATGACTCCGGATGAGTTTTTGCGCAACGTTCATTCCCATGAATGCTCCTCCTTGTTCTCTCTTGAGAATTATTTTATTACAAATATATTTTACTTCATTTTGGAAAAACAGTCAAGTAGATTTGTGTTGCATTTGCGCCTCTCGTTAAGGTGGATCTGGCTCGCCCCGGGAGCAGTTAAGCTTTATGTAACAACCCAAAACGCCGTTCCGTCCCCCGCGAACACAATCGTACCATCCAAATCCGTGCGGTAAACAGCCGCGCCCGCGTCCAGGCAGCGCGCAAGCATTTCGGGTTTGGGGTGGCCATAGTCATTCATGGCGCCGGCGGAGACAGCCACCAGCTTCGGCTGCACCCGGTAGAGGAACAGCGCGTTGCTGGAGGTGTTGCTGCCATGATGGCCCGCCTTGAGCAGGTCGGCGCGCAGCCCATCGCCGTATTCCTCCACCAGCGCGGATTCCACCGTCTTTTCCGCGTCGCCGGTGAACAGCGCCGAGGTCTTGCCGTAATCCAGCCGCAGAACCACGGAGTTGTTGTTTTGCTCCTTGACGCTTTCGCCCAGCGGGGCCAGAATGGTGAACGCCGCCTCGCCCAGCGGATAGCGCAGGCCGGGCCGCGCGTAGCTTGCTTTCGTGCCCTGGGTCCGCGCCAGCTCCGTGACCGCCGCCAGAAAGGCCTCGTAGGTTCTGCTGCCGGGCACATGTTCTTTTTG
>WRMQ01000087.1 GCA_009777055.1 Oscillospiraceae bacterium | reverse complement strand
TTCTATTCTATCACAAAACTGTATACCTTCCTACTGCACACCTGTATACTATCTTACTACACCGGACAAATGTTGAACCCCTACACACAAAGGAGTGAGGTCACATCGCCGCGTCTGATGTCAATGCCCTGCTGGCCCGATTCGCGCTGCCGGAGGAGTATACGGCCACAGGGGAACCCAAGGAGCTCTTTGACGGGCACATCAACCATACCTATCTGCTGACCGCGGAAAATTCGAAGGGCGAGGCCGGGCGGTTCATCCTGCAAAAGATCAATACCTATGTGTTCAAGCGCCCCGGGGAGCTTATGAAAAACATTGTGCGTGTGACGCGTTATCTCGCGGATGCCATTGCCGCCGATCCCGGCTGCGGGCAAAGGACGCTGACGTTTTACCCCGCCAGGGAAGGCGGCTGGCATTATGAGGACGCGGGGGGCGATTGCTGGCGCTGTTACCGATACGTAGACAACGTGTATTCCCTGCAAGCCGCCACCGGCGAAACAGACGCCTACAACGCCGCCAGGGCCTTCGGCGCGTTCCAGCGGATGCTGGACGGCTTCCCCATCCAGCAGCTGCACGATACCATCCCGGATTTCCACAACACAGCCAAGCGTTACGACGCCCTGGAGGAGGCGGCTGCGGCGGACCGCGCGGGCCGCCGCTCCTCGGTCGAGGCGGAAATCGCCTTTGCGCGCGCGCGCAAAAAAGACGCCTCCCGGCTGCTGGAGCTGCTGTCGGCGGGTGAGCTGCCCTTGCGGGTGACCCACAATGACACCAAGCTCAACAATGTGCTCTTTAGCAGCGTGACCCGGGAACCGGTCTGCGTGATTGACCTGGACACCGTCATGCCGGGGCTTTCCCTCTATGATTTCGGCGACAGTCTGCGCTTTTTAGGGAACGCCGCCGCTGAGGACGAGCGCGACCTGTCGAAGGTGCGCTTCGATATGGCCCTGTTCCGCGGTTATGCCAGGGGCTATCTGGAGGCTGCCGGCGCGGCGCTGAACGCCGCCGAGATCCGCCAGCTGCCTTTTTCGGTGAAGCTCATGACCTACGAATGCGGCATGCGCTTTCTCACCGACTACCTCAACGGCGACGTTTATTTCCGCGTCAGCCTTCCGGACGACAATCTGGCCCGCTGCCGCACCCAGTTCCGGCTGGTGGAGAAAATAGAGGAGCTGCTGCCCGAGATGGAACGGTACGTAGCTTTGCTTTGCGATTCGTGACGCGATAAGCAACATAAAAACGCCGCACGATGTGATGTGCGGCGTTTTTTTATTTGCGTACATACTGCTGGCTTCTGCGGGCGCGCTCCAATATGGCAACGCGCTGCTTTCCCTCCTGGCCATAGGCGTATTCCATGAAGAAACGCCCAAGCAGCGTGCGGTTATAGATTGAAATTCTTTTCCATATATATCCCAGAAACAAGTCCGCAAGGGAGAAGATCTCACCTTCATGTAAATGATCCAGTTCCTTGATTGCGGATTCGAGCAGGCCGGAGATGAGCTCTTTTTCCTGAGGGTTCAGTTTTTCGGCGATGGACATGGGCTGGCCTCCTTGATTTGTTGTTTTGTTTTGTTTGGGAGAGGAAGTGGAGGGGGGGGCGGGGAACGGGAAGCAGAATCGCGCGCGTTACCTAACGCGAAGTCTAACGCGTAAGCTTACCCGTAAGCTTACGCGCAAGGATGAAACTGCTCATATATTATATACCATAAAACGAAATATTTGTCAAGTATTATCAAAATAAAGAAGAAAAGAATTAGCGAATGAAAGCGGTTCTGGGGCCCATGAGGGTATCGGCCAGATCGAAGAAGGACTTTTTGAAAGTATATATGTTCGATAATGGACGTGGTGAGAAGCGGAGGGTAGGGCGGGGAGCGGAGAGCAGAATCGCGCGCGTTACCTAACGCGAAGTCTAACACGTAAGCTTACCCGTAAGCTTACGCGCAAGGATGAAACTGCTCATATATTATATACCACAAAACGAAATATTTGTAAAGTATTATCAAAAAAAGAAGAAAGCAATTCAGAAAGCAAAAGTCACCCCACAGTCTTAGACCATGGGGCGGCTTTTAACAAAATATCTCTTGATCGTTCCTAATACCACAAAAATCCCAGCAGAAAAATCCAGATGATCCATTGCCAGCGATCGGTGTAGACGAAGACGATGCAGTAGCTGTAACTGCCATCGGTATCGTTGAAGGCCCAGACAAGGGTTTCGCCTTCTTCTCCGAAGGCCATGTTGCGCAGGTTGCCGTTCGGATCCACCGTCACCAGGGACTTGTCGTCGCTTTCCCAGCGCACCGGGCCGGGGGCCGCTTTGAGCTGCACCGTGCTCCGGTAGCGCAGCTCCACGGAGAAGGGCTCCAGCGAGAAGGATTTCGGCGCGGCGGGGAGCTCCGGCGCCTCGCCCAGCGCGGGGCCGTCCCGGAGGATATAGCGCGGCTGGGCGCTGGAATAATCATAGATGAAATACCGGATCTTGTTCTTTTGAACCGCGAAGCCGCCAATGCTCTGGTAGTTGGCCAAATTCAAGGTGGATTCGGTTACGAGGTTTGTCAGCGGATAGCCCTCATCCGCGCCGTGAATGATATCCACCGAGAAAATGCTGTTGCCGTCATTGATATAAAACAGGCCGTCATACACCGCGAGGCTGGGCGTGAAGCGGCTGGAAATAAACTTGCTTGTGCTTGCCGGGCGGTTTTGCGAACAGTTCAGGACGATCTCGAATTCATTTGTGTTGTCGGAAAAATCGTAGCGCATCATCCGGTATGAAATGCTGGCGCCGCTGGTGTCAAACTTCCAGCTCGTATTATCCTCGAAATAATACCACTTGCCGTCCAGATAGCTCAGCGCGCTGCTGGTCTTCCTCCAAAAATAGTTGTCATATATCGTGCTTGCCGCGCTGATGCCTGAGGGCAGCCGATAGCCCCAGTGGTCTTTGCTGATCGCCGTGGAGCTGAGCAGCAGATAGTTGTGGTTCATGTGCCCCAGATAATCCAGGGAGCCGTTGTAGGCGGGCATGGCGTCGTTCCAGGTGGTGTCCACATGGTACCATTGGCCGTCCAGCTGTACCAGGTTCCAGCCATGGTTCATGCCGATGGGATAGGGGTTGGGGCTGGTGATGAAGATACAGGGAACTCCCAGCCGGTCCAGCAGCAGAATGTTCGACAGGGCATAGCCCTGGCATACGCCAACACCCTCCACCAGAATCCCATAAACCGAATATACCTGCTGCGGCCAGAGCCTGGAATTGGGCTCGGCGATATATTCCGCGTTGAGCGCGAGGTATTCGTTCACCCAAAGCACCTTTTCAATGGGCAGCAGCCCGTCGGGCACCTGGTCCAGGATAAACTCCACCACGGCGTCCAGCAGAATGGCCCGCGCGCGGATCACCGAAATCGCGTGGGTATAGCCGAAATAGACGACGGTGGCGTAGTTATTTTCGACATAGTAATAAATGGATTCAATATAGAACAGCTCCGGACGGGTGTTGATGGTGTTTTCGAAGATACGGCTGAGCTCGGTGACCGAAATGCGGTAGCTTGTCAGGTCAATGCTGGGCTCAAAGCGCTCCAGCGCGGCGACAAAAGCGTTTTCGGCGGCGGCGGACTGGGCCTGGAAGGAGCGGGCGGGCCACTGTGCCTCCAGATTGCCGTTTTGCAGCAGCGTCAGCTCCGCGCGGGCCGCGCCCTCCGCCTCGGGCGGCAGCTCATAGGGAATCTCCTGCGCGGCGATTTTTTGCAGCGCCGAAAGCGCGCCGGGGCTTTCCGCTTCCGCGGAATCCCCCGCGGCATAGGCCAGGGGCGCGAGGCCGAACAGCAGCAGCAGCGAGAGCAAAAGGGCGATCAGACGATTTGCGTTTTTCATGTTTTTTACCTCCCCCAATACTTGTTATAATCGTTACGCGTTATAAATGATCTCCAGGTTTCTCGCGAGGATTTCCCTTCCCCGCCAGGCGTAGGCGCGGTGCTCCAGCGGCGCGCCGGCTGTCAGGCGCGGCGACGCGCTCGCGGTGAATTCCGGCAGGGGATTGACGCGCGCGCCAATGTTGTGGGGGCAGCGCTCCTGGCAGATGTCGCAGCCCCAGGCAATGCCGCTCGCGCGCATGCCTTGCTGTGCTTCCGGCGCAAGCGCGCCTCTTCGCTGGCTGAGATACGACAGGCAGCGCTCCCGCCGAAAGCCCGTCTCCGTGAGCGCCTTTGCGGGGCAGGCCTCCCGGCACTTGCCGCAGCCGCCGCACAGATCCATGGGCCTGTCGTATTCCGGCGGGGAAAACGCCTCCGTCGGCAATGTTGTCACAATCTCCCCCAGAAAAACCCAGCTGCCATATTCTTTTGTGATCAATAAATTGTGACGGCCACGTATTCCCAGCCCGGCCTTCACGGCCAGCGCGGCCTCCGGCAGGGGGGAGCTGTCGCAATACCAAATGAACGCTTCTTCGGGATATTGCCCCCGCAGCATGCCGCAGACCCGCCGCAGGCGCGCGCCGGCGATTTCATGGTAATCCCCCGGCACGGCATAGCGCGCGATGTTTCTGCCCTCATACAGGTCCTCAGGCAGCAGGTAGGGGAACGCGGCGACGATCACGCTTTTCGCGTTATGCGGCGGCGGGTTCGCTTTCGCGAAGGGCAGGCAGGGGATGCCGCCGGTCCATTCGCAGATGCCCCAGAGGGGGAAGGCGCCGTTGAAATCAAAAACCAAATCCAGCGCAGCTCCATTCATTCCAGAGAACCTTCCTTAGCCGGCCAGCGTCAGCCCGATGGCGATCATCAGCGGCATGGTGAGAATCGAAAGCAGGCTCATCACCGCCACCACCTGGGAGGCGTAGCCGGCGTCGTTGCCATACTTCGCGGCGAATACCACCGTGCTGTTGGCGCTGGGCGAGCTGGCGGGAATCAGCATCGCGTGGAGCAGCGGCCCGCGCACACCAGCCAGCAGCAGCGCCGCCAGGGTCGCCGAGGGCACGGCGAAGAGCTTGACCGCAAGGCTGATGGGCAGCTTTTTGCCCCGCAGAATCGCCCGGAAATTGGTGCGGGAAAGATAGGTGCCGAACATAAGCATCGCCAGTGGAGTGTTCATGGAGGCCAGCCAGCCCACCGGCTGCGTAACCAGCTCCGGCAGCCGCAGCCCCAGCGCGAACAGTGGAAAGCCCACCAGCACCGGCAGCACCCCCGCGTTGAGGATCAGCGACCTCCAGGGGAAGCGTGCCCGGGCCTCGCCTTCCGCCAGCCTCCTTCCCGGGATGCCGCCGGACATGACGTAAGCGCCGTGGGTGAAGGAAAACATCTGAAAGACCAGCACCACGGCGGAGCAGTAGAACACGCCCTCATCCCCCACCAGGGCCTGCGCCAGGGGCAGCGCCATGTAGCCGCAGTTGCCATAGACCGCGGCATAGTGCAAAATGCTGTCCAGCGGATTTTTCCCCTTGCGGAAAAAGGGCTCGCTGGCCAGAATACCCGTCAGATGCAGGAGCGTGCCGCAGCCCAGGGCGATCAGCAGGCCCCGCAGCGCGGCGGGGGAGTATTCCATGGTGAAAAACGCGCGCAAAATGACGCAGGGCGTGATGATATAAAACAACAGCTCCGTGCATTTGCGCGCCGCGGCTTCGGGGAACCAGCCGATGCGGTCGGCGAACACGCCCACAGCGACGATCAGGTAAAGCATCGCCAGATTCGCCATGGCGAGCTTTATATTATCAAAGAAGAGAGGCACTTGTATAACTCCTGCAAATTCATTTCATGTTAAAAATCACTCAGCCTTCGCTTCCTTGATTTCCTCCAAATGCGCGAAAACCTGGGCGGGCTCTTCCTCAAGCTTATCCATTGCCTGCTCCGGGTCACTTTCCCCCTTTTTGCGAATGAGCAGCCGCCCGCCGAGGAACACGAGGATAAACAGCGCCAGTGCCGGGTCGCACCACTCCACCAGGGCGTCCTGGGAGAGCGGCCGTCCCATCACCAGGAGCAGGAACCGGGGTACAAAGCACAAAAAGCTCAGCGCGAAGACAGGGATGCCCGCCGCGAAAAGACGGGACTGCTTCCCCTGGGCGTTGATGCCGCCGAGGGTCTGGGCGAAGGCCAGGAGGAAAACCAGCATCCCCGACAGCAGCAGCAGGCTCAGGAAGAGATCTGACACCCGCAGGTAGCTGATCGTACGGGAAAAGCGGCGCAGGATGCGGCAGATTGTCCAAAACAGGGGCATGAGCATGAGAAAACGGTTAAGGGGGCGGCTGCGCTTGGGCAGGAAGTCATAGATGCCCAGCTCGACAAAAAACAGCGCGCCCAGCAGCCCGAAGATGGATTCCAGCACCGCCGCGATGGTGCCGGTGCGCACAAAATATTGCAGGTTTTGGCCGCCCAGAGGCTTGATGCCCTCCACGAAGACGTTGTGCGTAAAGTTAACGTAGACCTCTCTGGCGAACTGAAAGGCGGAAACCGCGTCCGCCACCATCGCCGCCGCCAGAAGCAGCGCGAAGACGCCCTCCGGCCTGCGGGAGCGCCGGCCCAGGTCCAGGGCAGTGCGCTTTTGCAGCAGGATGCCCGTCAGCGCGGGCAGGGCGCACAGCAGCGCGACCCCGGCGAACAGCAGCGGAACCGTGGGGCTTTTGCCAATCCAGAAGCCGGTTTCGGCCTCCACCAGATTCATCAGCTGATAGACGCGCAGCGGCAGCAGCGCCGCCAACAGCCCGCCGGCGAACAGAAACAGCCAGCTCAATATGTTCGCCCGCTTGGCGTTATCCTTGCCCATTCCAATGCCCTCCAAGATCCCCGTTTGTGATATCGCCGATGCTATCCAGCATATATTGGAGCATCGACGTCTTTGGCCTGTTTATTATACCGCCAGGAGCCCGAAAAGTCAAGAAAAATAGGAGGCCTTTGGAAAATGAAGCAGCATCTCATCTTTGGTGTACTTGTTTTATTGTTGCTGTTGTTATTGCCTCTGGCGGCGCTGGGGCCGTCGTCCCGAAAAACGGAGCCGCCTTCGTCGGCAGCCGAAACGGCGCGGACGGCCCGGTCAGAGCCCCCCGCCGGGGGCGCGGAATTCATCGACGTGGCGCGCACGGTGAGCGGACAGGTGGAGACCATCGGCATGGAGGAGTACCTGCGGGGCTGCGTGGCGGGGGAGATGCCGCTCCATTACCACGAGGAGGCCCTGAAGGCCCAGGCGGTGGCCTGCTACAGCTTCGCCCGCCATCGCCTGGAGCGGGAGGGGAGGGAAGCTGTCAGCGATTCCCCCGCCAGCGACCAGGCCTACCTCTCCCTGGAGGAGCGCCGGAAAAAGTGGGGAGACGACTTTGAGGCCAACGAAAAAAAACTGGAAAAAGCTGTCGCGGCCGTGCGCGGGCAGGCGCTCAGCTATGAGGGGGAGATCGCCCTTGCGGTGTTCCATCACAGCAATTCCGGGCTCACGGAAACCGCGGCGCTTTGCTGGGGGGAGGATATCCCCTATCTGCAAAGCGTGGCCAGCCCCGGCGACCGCCTTTCACCGGAATACTCCCTCACCACGGTCTTCAGCCCCGCCGAGATCAAAACGGCCCTGAAAGAGATCGGCGGCCTGAAGCTGGGGGACGACCCCGCGAAGTGGTTCGGCAAGGCCGAGCTCAGCCAGGCGGGCACGGTGACGAAGCTTGAGGTGGGCGGAGTATCCATTTCGGGCGGCAGGCTGCGGGAGCTTCTGGGGCTGCGCAGCGCGAGCTTCAGCGTCAGCTGCCAGAGCGGGAGCTTCCACGTGAAAACCGTGGGCTACGGCCACGGCGTCGGCATGAGCCAATACGGCGCGGATTTTATGGCCCGGCAGGGGAATACATACAAAGAAATTTTAGAGCATTACTATATGAATTGTACCATAACAGAAGCTTTTTCGGCAAACGGCAAATATTAGCATATAAAATCTCTTGACGAATGTGGCCATATTTTGTTATACTTTTCTCGCCACATTTTAGGGAGGAGAATCAAAAATAGTGAAAAAAGCAATCGCAATTCTGCTGGGCCTGATTTTGGCGCTGGGCATTTTTGCCGCCTGCGACAAAAATGGAGGCGAAACCACGCAGCCGGAAACCAGTACAACCGAAGCCGTCACCGAAACCACCACTGAGCCGGAAACGAGCGAGCCGGAAACGGAGACCACGGAACCCACGGATCAGACGGAAACCACCACTGAGCCCCTGGACACAAACGTCAATGCCACCACCGCCACCACGGGCATGGACGACACGGCGACCACCACAGGCGCCGCGGTTCCTCAGGGCACGGCGGCGATTCTCAAGGCCTACGCCGACGCGGTGGACAAGTCCCTCGCGGCAAACCCCCAGGTCAAAAAGGTCTGCAACACCGTGATCGCGAAGCCTCTGGACGGCGACGACAACATCAAAAAACTGTTGAAGATTGATATCGCCGGCATCAATGTGCAAAACAAGGTCTGCGAATTTCTTGGCGAGGGCAACAACACCTATAACCAGTCCCTTCAGGAAGCCCTGCAAAAATCCCATCTCACGGCGAATGACGTGAGCAGCGCCAGCGCGAAGCAGCTGGCCAACGGCAACATTGAGCTGACGATCAATGTCAAGAACTGCTCCGATCCCGCGAAGCTCGGCGAGGGCGGCAGCCCCCTGGGCCGTTTCACCTGGGACTACACAAATGTGAAGTCAGTCAGGCAAGGCATTTCCGACGCGGAAAATGACGTGCCCGGCCTGAAGATTAACATTGAAACGATCATTGTGAATTATTACAGCATCAGCATTGTCGCCGTTATCAATCCGGCAAGCGGCCGATTGGTTGGCCTGACGCACAGCTACCGGTATGACGCCCGCGTGGAAGGCGTTCAGGTGAAGGAGTTCATCATTCCTCTGGGCAAGGGTGACTGGGGCGCGGGCAAGGCCACCGGCAAGATTACGTATACGTTCTAGGTTTTATAACCGAAGCTTTAAAACAGCCGAAAAGCAAACGAAAAGCAAATCCGCCATTGACAAGTGGCGGAGCAGGTGCTATAATGTAAATGGATAGTGACGCCGCCAGGCCTTGGCTGCCGTCTCAATCCTCTAAGAGGTTAAGAAGCTAACCGCCCAAGCTTGTGAGGCTCGAGGGCGGTTGCTTCTTTATCCGGGTAAAAAGCAACCATCTGTTGCTTGCGCCGGCAGAAAAAGCGTGTTATAATGTGAGGGAACAGGAGGGATATCAAAATGAAGGTAAAAGACATCTTCAGAGATCTGCGGAAACAGCACAATCTTTCTCAGGATGAAATGGCGGCGAAGCTCTTTGTCACCAGGCAGGCCGTGAGCCGCTGGGAAACCGGCGAAACCGTGCCGGCAATCGAAACGCTCGCGCTCATTTCGAAAACCTTTGGCGTGTCAATCAACACGCTGCTCGGCCAGCCCAGCGAGCTGTATTGCCAGGCCTGCGGCATGCCGCTCAAGGACGGGGACATCGTCCGTCAGCCGGACGGGAGCTTTGACGAGGATTACTGCAAGTATTGCGTGGTGGACGGCAAATATGTCGGGCCGGACACGGTCGAGGGCATGATTGAGGTCTGCGTTCCCCACATGGGCATGCCCGAGGAGGCGGCGCGCGCCTTTTTGCGCGAGCAGCTGCCAAAGCTGAAGCACTGGAGAAAAGCGGAAGAATAAAATAATCAGGGGCAGACACAAGAACGTGCCTGCCCCTGATTTTTTGTGTCGAATAATCTTCTATCTAATCTTCCATCTAATCTTCCGTCTAAACTAATTTTCCATCTAATCTGTCGTCTAATCCGCCATCTAATCTTCCATTGAAACGACGCCTTTTTTCAGGATCACGTTGCCGTAGAGCGCTGTTTCGCCGGTGGCCACCACGGCGTAGGCCTCCTTGGCCCGGTCGTAAAAGGCGAAACGGTCCACGAGCTCCACATGGCGGTCGCCCTCGTGGCGCAGAATGCATTTGCTGTACTCCTGCCAGATGGGCGGACGGTTCGCGGCGTCGCCGTTGTCCATCAACGCCACCGGGCACTCCACGAAGTCATCCAGCGGATAGTAGCGCAAAATGGCGTCCAGCAGCCTGGGAATGCTGTGGCCGTCGGCATGCACGATGCGCTTGGCAAGAGCATCGCAGGGGAAATTCGCGTCGCCCAGCACCAGCTCGTCGCCATGCCCCATCGAAGCGATCACGTGCAGCAGGTCGGGCGATAGAATGGGAGGGATGAGTTTCAGCATCGCTAGAGCCTCCTCAGTTTTTGACTATGCCATATATATGCTTATGGACTGGCGATCATGCCGGTGAATTTTTCTTTTTTCTTTAGCTATTTTTCAAAGGGGGCTTTAGGATAGCAAAGCGAAGGCCGCGGAAGCCTCCTTTGAAAGCAAAGGAGGTGCCCCGAAGGGGCGGAGGAATTTTGCGCGCGAGCGCATGTGGCCTGGATCGTTCCGCTTCGCCGCGAGAAAAGAACAACGTATCACTACA
>WRMQ01000086.1 GCA_009777055.1 Oscillospiraceae bacterium | reverse complement strand
AAATTGATCGGGAACATGCAGGCGCGGCAGGGGAACGCCGCCGCGGGGGCGGCGGGCGGGGAGCTGGATACCTCCAGGGCGCTTTACGCGGGGCTATCGAGTTTTTGTGAAGCGGGAGGTGCATCATGAACCGTATATTTCTTATTCTTCGAAATCCGCGCGCGAGGCGCGATGCCGTTATCGCGGCCGTCGCCATGGCCGTTTCGCTTGCCCTGGTTTTTCTCCCGGCGGACACCCTCGCGTGGATGGCCAGCTCGGACAGTAAAACGAATGAGCTCAGCGTCATGCAGTACGTCTTTTCGCAGCAGCTGACAGAAATCTTTGAACAGCCCGGCGCGCTTGTCGGGGGGGATGCCGTCACCAAAATCAACTGGGTGAAAAACGACGGCGATATCCCTTTCTTTGTCCGTGTCAAGGTGTTCCCTGTGCTCCTTGCGCCGGACGGGGCGACGCACCTGGAGGCGCGGTTTGGAAAGCAGCTGCATTATGTGAATCTGAACACCGCAAACTGGAAGGACGGCGGCGACGGCTGCTTCTATTACACAGGCAAGCTGGCGCCCGGCGCCTCGACGCAGCCCCTGTTTGAAAAGATCCGGCTGGACCAGGAAATCGTCACGGATTCCGACGCCGTGCTGACCGTGACGCTGATCGCCGAAACCGTGGAAACCAGGCAGTGGCATTACCGCCAGGCCTGGTGGGGCAGCGGCGATGAGGTCAACGGCGGCCCGCTGGGCGAGGTCGATCAGGCATTGCGCGTTTTGGCGCAGTAGAGAGGAGTTATCGCCATGAAAACAATAAAAAACAAGAAATTCCTTCTGATGGCAGGGGCCTTGCTTATGACGCTCATCGCAGCCGCGGTCACGGCCACGGCGCTGGTGATGGGACCGACCCTTGCCGCGCCGCAGGATCCGCCGGGGACGCGCACGGTCGGCAGCTGGGCGGATTTTCTGGACGCGTGGTCCAACCAAAGCTGCCCGAAGATCGTTCTTTCCGGCGACATCACCGATGCGCCCGGCTCCTCGGATGTCTTTGATTCCGCAGGCCTGACCCTTGTTGTCCCGGCGCGTACGGCTTCCCTTGAAATTGACGGGAGGGGCCATTTGCTCAACGTGGGGAACCGGGTGCTGTGCGCGGACAACGCGGCCGCAAAGGGCCAGATGCTCCATGTGCATGACATTGCGCTGAAACAAAACGTTCCTAACATCGGCCCCAGCGAAACTTATTTTACTATTTTCCGGGACGGCACCGCCAACACGAACACCGGCCCCATGAACGGGAATTGGATATTCCGTTTTGGCAACATCACAATAAATAAGCGTTCGGATACCATGGGGGGCGCGTGCCACCTGCTGCTGACCTTTGGCTCCGCCGTCGAGTTTTACGGCGAAAACCTGTTTGAGGTTTCCGAAGAGGTGATGCACTGCGCTTCCGTCAGGCTGGAGGACAACACCACCCTGCTTTGCCGCAAAACAAGCCAGAGCGATACGTCGATGTTCTACTTTTTTGTCGGCGCCTGGCTGACCTCGGGCACAGCCTTTGAACAGGGCCAGGGCTTTTTTGTGGGAGACAACTGCGTTTTTGTTTCATACTACGCTTATCTGAGCGCGGGCTCGTATCCCTGCGTGTATTACAGATACCGGGGGATTACGGTGGGCGAAAACTCCGTGTTTGCCGCGACCATGCCGGGCAACGCTTTTCGCGCGCAGCTCGCGGGCACAACTCATTTTACGATTGGCGGCGGCTCTGTGCTGAATCTGACGAGCCTGCGAAACGCGGACGCGACAATACAGGTAAGCGTCAGCGGCTTTGCCTTTGAGTCCGCCCCGGGCGCGGAGGTATATATCGTGGGAAACCGTTCGACAAACGGCATCGTCAATTATTCCGCCGGCGCTTCCGCCAGCAACCCCAATCGGTTTACCATCCATTCGCCCAAAGCCTTTGACCTGCGCAACAAAGCCCTGGGAAGCGGCAGCGTGGTATTCTCCCCGGCGGGCAACTGTGTTTTCAAGGTCACGGACACAGACATTGATATCTGGGCGGCAGGCAGCAATATGAACGGGCCCTCTGGCATTTCCGTTATGGATGTCGGCTTATATCAGCTCTCCGGCCCGCCGGGAGCTGCAAACACGGTCACGCAGATTACCACCAGCCACCCGGACGAGCTGCAGGTGGCGGGGGCCCGCAGCGACAAATACCGCCGCATATCCGGCATGAACCAATTGCCCGAGGTGCTGTTTGACGATTCGGATGACGCGCTGATCAATACGCCTGAGGACGCGGATAAATATGTGCGGGTCCGCGCGCTGATCGGCTGGACGCCCCACGACGACGGCGTGGATGAAAACGGCAACGTGGAATATATCCCGGTCTATGCCCCGGCCAACCAGGTGCGGATCTGGATGAGCAGCAGCGACCGCAGCGTGGAAAGCGCCGAATATATCAGCCAGTACAACGCGAAATTGATCAATGACGGCGGCGAGGAAAAATGGTTCCTCATGACCGACGCCGACGGCTGCCTTGTACTGCCCAGGGAGACAAAGCTGGATTCCTTCTTGGAGGCCGGTACGCTGCTGACCGCCAAGGCCAACCGCGGCGGGCGCATGGGCGAAGAATTTACCGCCCGCGTCAAAGACGTCACGCCCCCCGTCCCGGCGCAGATGAACGGGATGCTCCTGCGCGGCCAGCAAGCGCTCGCCGGCCGCGGCGGGGAAAACGGCGCGAAGGTCACGGTCTCGGTCAACAATGCCCCTGAGCTGAACGTCACGGCCACGGTTGGCGGAAACGGAAGCTGGAAGCTGGAGCTGCCGGGTTCGCTTCAGCTGCGGGCGGGCGACCAGCTGCGTATCTTTATGACCGACGCCCAGGGCAACAAAAACCCGCTGACCGACACGAAATACCACGACGCGGTCTTTCCGGCGGCATCGGTTTTTACCGTGCAGGAGCCCCCTGTCAGGCTGTATATCCGCCAAATCGTGCGGCTCAGCGCCCCGAACCGCTTTGTGCCCGACGCGGGATACGTCACCGTGCAAAAGCGCGGCGCTGATGGCACAGTGCTGGAAGCCGTGAACGCGGCGGTCAATTCCGGCCTCAGCGAAACGGACACGCCCTACACCCTGTTCACTTATCCGCCCATGGCTGTCGATTCCATTTTGGTGAAGGCTGCTGTCTCCCAGTATTACGCGTATAAGGGCTGCAGGGTTTCCGGCACCGAAGGGGGCAACGGCGCGCAGAGCCTCACAGCCGGCGACCCATCCTTCACAGCCACGGACCAGGAGGAGCTTTGGATTACACTATACCTGGAACCGCGGGAAAACGCTACCTCTTACTATTCCAAAGACAGCGAGGACAATCATTTTGGCGTGGTCCGTCTTCCCGTTCCGCCGGCAATGACCCTCACAGCGGACAGCGGGATCGGCGGCATCGGGAACAAACAGACCGTTCGCGTCGCTTCCCAGAACAGCGATCAGCTGATTACGGTCAGCGCCCGCGCCTGGGGCGACGGCATCTCGGGTGACGCGATGCACTGGTCCGTGTCGGGCGGCAACGCCAATATCACAGGGCTGGGCCCGAGCGGCGATTCCACTGGCTACAGCCTCCGGATCCGGGGCGGGAATGTAACGGGCTCCATCAGGATCAAGGCGGTGTCTGTGGACAACCCCGCTTTGAGCATGGAGTTCACCATCCAGATGATTGATCTGGTTATCATGAATACAGACATAAACCTGGAGATGTCTCAGGGCTTTGTCCTGCGCGCGGCCTCTTCCTCCACGGCGCAAACAGCTCTCCGTTTTTCCGCCAGCAAGGATGTGCGGTGGGAGATGACGCGCCAGACCGGGATTGGCGCAAGGCTGGCCAGCGTCAATGGCATCGACAATCTGTTGGTTATCCCACCCAATTACAGGGGCATCATTTATGTTCAGGCCGGTATCCGCGCATTTCGGATCATTGTGACAAAGGGAGATTTATAAAGGAGAATTTAATTTATGAAGAAGAATATACAAAGGCTTCTTTTGGCGCTATTGATTTTGATGTTATCGGCGGTGTATATCTGCGGCAATATCCTCTATCGCGGCTATCAAGAGAATATCGCCGCCGATAACATACAGCGCCTGAAGCCGCCTGTGGATACAGCCGAATCGCTGATGGACTTTGAAGCGCTGCATACGCAAGGCCCAGACATTATCGCGTGGCTGACAGTGGAGGGCACCGTGATTGATTATCCGGTGCTGCAAGGCGGCGACAATGCGTATTACCTCCGGCGCGATATCAAAAAACAGCCCAATAAAAACGGCGCGCTGTTCCTGGATTACCGCGTTCGCGCCGATTTCTCGGACTTCAACAACGTGATCTACGGGCATCATATGCGCAGCGGCAAAATGTTTCAGAACCTGGTCAAATACAAGGACAGGGCCTTCTTTGACCGTCACAAAACCGGCTATCTTTATACCCCGGGCCGCAGCTGGCGGCTGGAGATTTTCGCGGCCGCCGTCACTGACCAGAACAGCGCCTTCTATCGCTATGCTTTTCTGTCTCCCGCGGAAAAAGACGCGCACTTGCATATGCTGAAATCAACGGCCCTGTTCTACCGGGATATCGGCGTTACAGCCGAGGATGTTCTTTTGACGCTTTCCACCTGCTCCTATGAATTTGAAGATGCCAGAACGGTGGTGCTGGCAAGGCTGGTATAAAAGCCCGGAAAAAATAAATTTGATTCCCATGGCAAAATGTGCTATACTTTCTTGCGAAAGCGGCCATCGAATTAAGGTCTGAAAAGGGGAGCTCATATGATCAGCATCGCGTTTCTGGGATTGGGTAACCGGGGCAGAGGATACCTCAGGGGCTTTTCACGGCAGGAGGACGTTCGCGTCGCGGCACTGTGCGACAGCAGCCCTCCCATGCTGGAGGACGCGGCGGGGAAATTCCCGAAAGCGCGGCGGTTTGGGCGCGACGAGGATTTTTTCGCCGCCGGCCGGCTGGCTGACTGGCTCGTTATCGCCACGCCGGATCTCTGCCATGTCCGCCATGCCGGGGCCGCGCTGGACCTGGGCTACCGCATCGTTCTGGAAAAGCCCGTGACCGCCGACCCCATGGAGATGGAAGCCCTTTGCGCGAAGGCCAGGGCTGCCGGCGGGGAGCTTCTCGTGAGCCATGTGCTGCGGTACTCGCCCTTTTTCCGCGCGGTGAAGGGGATTGTCGAAAGCGGCGCGCTGGGGGATATCGTGAACATCGCTCACGAGGAAAACGTGGGCTATTGGCACTTCGCCCACTCCTATGTGCGCGGGAACTGGCGCAGCAGGGCGGTGGCGGCTCCCTTTCTGATGGCGAAGTGCTGCCATGATTTCGACCTGCTGCACTGGCTTACGGGCGGCAGGCCATGCGAAAGCGTGAGCGCCTACGGAAGCCTGCGATATTTTAAGCCGGAAAACGCGCCGGAGGGGGCGGTCTCTCATTGCCTTTCCGGCTGCCCGCATGTAAAGAGCTGTCCCTACAGCGCCGAAAAGCTTTATCTTAAGAAAATCACGCCGCTGTTCTGGGGAAAAGCTATCGCGGCGGGCCTGCCCAGGGCTCCCGCCAGGGAGGACATGCGCCGCATTCTGGAGCATGGCAATTATGGCCGCTGCGTGTTTTTCAGCGACAACGACGTCTGCGACCATCATTCCGTGGCCATGCGCTTCGCGGGCGGCGTGACGGCCACGCTGAGCGTAAGCGCCTTCAGCCTTGGCTTCACCCGGCGTATCCGCGTGCAGGGCACGAAGGGGGAGCTTTATGGCCGCGACCACGCCATGCGCATTCATTTACACGAATTCGGCAAGCTGCCGCGCATCGTAAGGGTGCGGCGCGGAAACCCCTTCAGCGGCCACGGCGGCGCGGACGCGGCCTTCTGCGCCGCGGCCCACGCGGTGATGGCGGGCGCGCCCGTTGACCCCGAGAACATGACCACCATTGAGCAGACGCGGCTTTCGCATCAAATTGTATATGCCGCGCTGGAATCCATCGAAACAGGCAGGACAATCAAAATGGGCGGGGCAATCGAGATCCCGGGATATGAGAAAAATCCCGGATAGCTTGACAGGCAAGCTATCCGGGCAAAAGCTATTCTAATATTACAGGTCATAATACATCTGGAACTCCAGCGGGTGGGGGGCGATGCCGACCGCCTCGGCCTCTTTGCGGATTTTGCGCAGCTGGTTGCTGATCAGATCCTGGCTGAACACGCCGCCGCTGAGAAGAAACGCGTGGTCCGCCTCCAGGGCGTCGGCGGCCTCGTTGAGAGACTTCGGCAGGCTGCCCACGACCTTTTTTTCCTCCTCGCTGAGGTAATACATGTTCTTGTCGTAGGGCCCGAAGCCCAGCTTTGCGGGATCCAGCTGCCGCTGAATGCCGTCGATGGCCGCCATGAGAATCGCCGAATAGCACAGATAAGGGTTGGCCGTGGCGTCGGAGGGGCGGAACTCAAAGCGTTTGTCTTCTGGCTTTTTGGCGTAGCCGGGGATGCGGATGACCGAACTGCGGTTGGAGGTGGCGAAGCACACCGTCACCGGGGCCTCGTAGCCGGGAATGAGCCGCTTGTAGGAGTTGGTGGAGGGGCAGGCGAAGGCCGTGAGGGCGGGCGCGTGCGCCAAAATGCCCGCGATGGCGGAAAGGGCGGCGGGGCTGAGATTCGAATAGCCGTTTTCGTCGAAGAAAATGGGCTTGCCCTCGTTGAACATGTGCATATGCACGTGCATGCCGCTGCCGCATTCGCCGTAGAAGGGCTTGGGCATAAAGGTGATGGTCTTGCCGTTTTGAAGAGCGATGTTCTTCAGCAGATACTTGAGCTTCATCGTGCGGTCGGCGATTTCGGTGAGGGTGGCGAAGTTGACCTCAATCTCCACCTGGCCGGGGCCGCCGTTTTCGGAGTGGTGGTATTTCACCGGGATGCCGTTGTCCTCCAGGGCGCGCACCATCTTGTTGCGCAGATCGAAGCTCACGTCATAGGGCAGGTCGGCGTGATAGCCCTTGTGGCCCATCACCTTGTAGCCCTTGTTCCGCGCGTATTCGTCGTAGGGGCTGTCGATGCTGTTCCAGGCGGCCTGGGCGGAATCCAGGTGCACCTCGATGTGGTTGATCTCGTTGCGGAACTCAATGTTATCCAGCACATAGAACTCGAATTCCGGGCCGAAGAGGCAGCAGTCCGAGATGCCGGTATCTTTTAAAAAGCGTTCCGCTTTTTCCGCCACGCCCCGGGGATCGCTCTCAAAGCGCACATAGCCCTCGTCGGTGATGCGGTAGATGTCGCCGATCATGGAAACCGTGGGGATTTCGGTCACCGGGTCCACAAAGGCGGAGCTGAGGTCGGGAATGAACACCATATCCGACTTTTCCACCGTGAGAAAGCCGTAGCTGGAGCCGTCGAAGCCGATGCCTTTTTCCAGCAGCTCAGGCGTGAAGCGCTCCACGGGAACGCTGAGGTGGTGCCAGCGGCCATCCAGGTCAACCTCTTTAAAATCCACCATTTTGATGTCGTTTTCCCTGGCCAGGGCAAGAAAATCCTCAAAAGAATGACACATACGTAAACTCCTTCGCAAAAATTTCAACGGTCTATTATAGCAGGTTTGAAGGAATAACGCAAGATTTTTTGACCGCGAGAAAAAATTTTTTTATTTTTTTTATTTTATTTTTTGTCCTTGCAGCTTCCAGTATGCCTGCGCGCCGAGCAGCGAGACAATCACTGTGATGGGGATGAGCACCCCCACCTGGAGTGTGGGCGCGAAAATCAGCGCCAGCACGCCCGCCAGCACCGGCGCGAAAGAAAGGCGCCAGTGGCGGCGCAGGTATCCCGCGAGAAGAGCGCCGAAGAGCGCCGGCAGCACCTGCTGAAACGCCGGAGCCGCGGGACTTCCCTCCGCCGTGAGAAAGGGCAGCACGGGCAGCAGCAGCAGCGCTCCCAAAGCAAGCAGAGCGGTTGTGGCGATGGCGGAGGAGGCCACGGCGATCGTGGAGATTACCTCCCCCTCCTCGCTTCCGGGGCGCACGTTTGCGCTCTTCATCGCCGCGATGGCGCAGGGCAGCTTCAGGTTGGCGATGTTGCCTGTTACAAACGACAGGTAGGCCGCGCCGCTCCCGATGATGGGCGCGTAGCTGAGGGTTTCGATCACGGCCACCGACCAGAACATGGGCAGCACCGCCGCCAGGCCCTTCAGCAGGCCCGGCAGCGGTGGCCAGGCATTCAGGTGCAGCGTGATGGCCAGAGGCACGCCAAGCAGCATCAGCAGCGTCAGCACGCAGGAAATCCGGCCCCAGGTATGTACTTTATCAAAATAAGAACGTTCCATGCGCTACCTCCATTCCAGAAACGCGACGCGTTCCGGCAAAATCTGCGCGAAGGCCACGGCGGCTCCCATGGCGGTAAACATACTCACGGGCATGGTGAAGGGCTGCGCCCATTTCCAGCCCCGTTTTTCCGCCAGGAGCTCCAGCAGGAGCATCACCGCGATGGCCGTGACCAGGGTGAGCACGGAAAGCACCCCCGCGCCGTCCCCCGCCCGGTCCGCCTCCCCTTGCCCCGCCAGGGCCCGGGCAACGAAGGCCGCGATGAGCCCGATAAAGGCCGCCGCCCCCATCAGATCTGTCCAGGGGGCGTTGCTTTGGGCTGTTTTGCCGATCTTGGCCTGAATTTTCTTGAGAAAGACAGGCAGCAATATCAGCGGGAAAATACTGCCGATGGTCATGACCCAGGCGATGGCCGAAAAAGCCGCGGGGTCGGTCACCGGCTCGCTCAGGCCGCCGGGCAGCCCCAAAGCGCCTGCCGCCGCCGAGGCCGCCGTGGCCTCATAGGAGAAGTTGCCGATGACGCTCATGCGCATCCAGGGCAGCACAAGGCCCAGGGAATTCGACAGCGCCAGCACCGTAGCCGCGATGGCCATGGAGGGGGCGACCGTGAACAGCACGCTGGAGCCAACGGCGCCGCGCAGCGTGGCCGGGGAAATGCCGAGCTCCCGCCCGCGCCGCCAGGCCTTGCGCAAAAAGAACAGCGACTGTGCCACGATAAACAGCGCCAGCGCCGCGCCCAGAAGATACAAAAACGAGGATTGCCTGAAATCCTGCATGGGATCACGCTCCTATCAAGAAATACTTGAGATAATTTTACCCGGTACGCGGGAGATTGTCAACTATTTTTAACGCACTATACGTGAATCTGCAAGGGCAAACGCTTTGGGTTCTGTGCCCGGCGGGCCAAAGGCGCGCCCTACCGGAAAACGGCCCGAGGTCGGGTGTTTTTCTGCCTGAATTGAGATGTAAGGGCCTTTGGCCCAATTCGGGTAGGGCGTTGCTTCGCAGCGCCGTGGCATTCATAAACATCAATTCCGTGGCATTCATTTAAAATATCAATTGAAATAATATGAAAAACCCGGTCAAATTCATGACCGGGCTCCGGTTTGCGTGAACGCCAAGGTTACTTTTCAATATATCCTTCGGCTTCCTCGATGCGCGTGGGGGGGACGCGGTGGCCCTTCGAAACACTGATTTCGCCCAGATGGTTGCCGTTGCCGTCAATGACATACAGCTCAAGGTCGTGCTCGGCTTCCTCGCCGGGTCTCCATTGTCTTTTGTTGGAAGGCATGTGAAAAATCTCCTTTTCTTAATTCTTATTGCTTATGGGAGCAACGCTTATAGCATGGCCGGGAAAACGTATTTTATGCGAAATAATTCTTGAAATGCCCCGGCGGTCTGTGTTATAATAAAACATATGAACGTCGAAATGAGAAATCTTCTGCTGGCCTGGTATGACGAAAACAAACGGGAGCTGCCCTGGCGGGCGGCGGCAAGCGCTTATCATGTCTGGATTTCGGAGGTCATGCTGCAGCAGACCCGCGCGGAGGCCGTGAAGGGCTACTATACCCGCTTTCTCGCCGCGCTGCCCGATACCGCCGCCCTGGCCGCCGTGGACGACGACCGCCTGCTCAAGCTCTGGGAGGGCCTGGGATATTATACCCGGGCGCGGTGCATGAAGAAGGCGGCGCGTATCGTCATGGACGAGTATGGCGGGGCGCTGCCCGCCTCGCCGGAGGCGCTGCTGCGCCTGCCGGGCATCGGGCTTTACACCGCCGGGGCCATCGCGTCCATCGCCTATGGAATCCCCGTGCCCGCCGTGGACGGCAATGTGCTGCGCGTTCTCATGCGCTTGCATGCGCAATATGACGACATCACGCTGGAGGCCACCAGGAAAGAAACCGCGCGGCGCTTGCTGGAGCTTATTCCGCGGGACCGCCCCGGCGACTTCAACCAGTCGCTCATGGAGCTGGGCGCGGTGGTCTGCCTGCCCAACGGCGCGCCCCGCTGCGCGGCTTGCCCATTGGCCTGGCATTGCCTGGCGCACACGCAAAAGCTTACGGCGCAGCTGCCGGTGCGGGCGGCGAAAAAGGCACGGCGCGTCGAGCGGCGGGCAGTGCTGATTCTGCGCCATGAGGGCAGGACCGCGCTGCGAAAGAGGGGCTCACGGGGTCTTTTGGCGGGCTTTTGGGAGCTTCCCAACGCCTTGGAGGACTGGCCGTCTCTGGCGCGGGAGCTGGGCGTCGCCCCGGA
>WRMQ01000085.1 GCA_009777055.1 Oscillospiraceae bacterium | reverse complement strand
AGGGCCATGTGATTTCTCCTTGCTTTCTTTCGTTGTTACAGCGCGAAGCGGCGCGAAATCCGCTCCACGGCCTCCGCCGTCCGCTCCGCCGTGCCGAAGCCCGTGAGGCGGAAGTAACCCTCGCCGGAGGGCCCGAAGCCTGAGCCCGGCGTGCCCACCACCTGGACCTCCTCCAGCAGCAGGTCGAACAGCTCCCAGGAGCTTAGGCCCTCCCTGGCCTTGAACCAGACATAGGGCGAATTCACGCCGCCCCATACGCGGAAGCCCGCGGCCTCCAGGCCAGCCTTGATCACGCCCGCGTTGCGCAGATAGTATTGGATGGTATCCCGCACCTGGGCGCGGCCCCCGGGCGTGAAGGTGGCCTCCGCGCCGCGCTGGGTGATATAGGAAACACCGTTGAACTTCGTCGCCTGCCGCCTTGCCCAAAGGGCGTTGACGCTCGTACCGCCAGCCATAAGCTCCCTGGGCACGACCGTGTAGGCGCAGCGCACACCGGTGAAGCCCGCCGTCTTCGAAAAGCTGCGAAACTCAATGGCGCAGGTCTTCGCCCCGGGAATCTCATAGATGCTGCGTGGCAAATCCTCCGTAATGAAGGCCTCATAAGCGCCGTCGTAGAGCAAAATGCTGCCCTGCTCGTTGGCCCAGTCCACCCAGGCCTTCAGCTGGGCGGCGTTCATCGCCATGCCCGTTGGGTTGTTGGGCGAGCACAGATAGACCAGGTCGGCGCGGCTTTCGGGCAGCGCGGGCAAAAAATCGCTTTCCTCGCCGCAGCTGAGGTAGACAAAGCCGCTCCATCGGCCATTCGCCATCAAATTTCCAGCGCGTCCGCCCATGACGTTGGTGTCCACATACACGGGATAAATCGGGTCGCACACGGCCACGAGGTTGTCCTCGGCAAAGATGTCGCCGATGTTCCCGCTGTCGCTTTTCGCGCCGTCGCTGAGGAAAATCTCGCCGATATCCAGCGAAACACCGCGCGCGGCGTAGTCCGCCTGAATGGCTTCCTCCAGAAAGGTGATGCCGCAGTCGGTGGGATAGCCCTTGAAGGTTTCGGCGCGGCTCATGTCGTCCACAGCGGCATGCAGCGCCGCGATGGAGGCCGCCGGCAGCGGGCGCGTCACGTCGCCAATGCCCAGGCGGATGATATCCGCCCGCGGATGCGCGGCCTGATACGCGCGCACCTTCTGGCCAATGGTGCTGAACAGATAGCTGCTTTGCAGCTTCAGAAAGTTTTCGTTGATTTTCATGCTCTATCTCCTGACAACATATTTGACAACAAACAACATACATATAATTATTCTTTTATGCATTTGCGAGCGTTCCGGAGCAGATAAACGCCGCGGGGCCTGTCATATAAACCGTATCCGCCGCCGAATCCCAGCGGATGACCAGATCTCCCCCCCGCAGCTGCACGGTGATGTCCGTATCCTTTGCGCAGCGGCCGTTCAGGATGCAGGCCACAGCGCTGGCGCAGGCGCCGGTGCCGCAGGCGAGGGTCTCGCCGCTGCCCCGCTCCCACACCCGCATTTTGATCGCCGTGGGACAAAGCAGCTGCACGAACTCCGCGTTGATCCTGTCCGGGAACCAGGGATGCCGCTCCACCCGCGGGCCAATCCGCTCCAGCGGAAAGGCCTCGGTATCCTCCACAAAGGCCACACAGTGCGGGTTCCCCATGGAAACGCAGGTAACATCAAAGACCGTGCCATCGTCCAGGCGCAGCGTTTGCTCCACAGGGATAAGAGCCGGCGCGCCCATATCCACCCTCGCGGAGACCACGCTCCCCTGCTCCAATTTGACGTGTATAATTTTCACGCCGCTGAGGGTTTCCAAGGCGACGGGATTCTTCTTTGTCATGCCGTTATCCCAGACATATTTCGCGATACAGCGCAGGGCGTTGCCGCACATCATGGCCTCGCTGCCGTCCGCGTTGAAGATGCGCATTTTAAAGTCGGCGATACTTGAGGGCAGAATCAGCACGAGCCCGTCGGAGCCCACGCCAAAATGCCGGTCACTGACCTGAACGGCCAGGGCCGCCGGGTCCTCGACGGCCTCCTCAAAGCAGTTGATATAGATGTAATCGTTGCCACAGCCGTGCATTTTGGTGAAGTTCATGGGTTAGCCTCCTGTTGGTTAGCAGATTTCGGGTTGAACTGATCGTGCTCCCATCGTTTTACATTTGTTTGAATGTACTCTTTGGCTCTGCGATATTCCTCTGCGGTGAAAAGGATATTATCGTAATACCCTTCCTGCCAGGCGGGAAACCCTATTTTTTTCGTCGCGATCCCCTTCCACTGCTGAATGACACGGGAAGTGGAGGGGTTTTTGCTTCCGCCAACGAAAAGCAGCAACAGATGAACATGATTCGGCATAACCACAAAAGAATCCAAAATAATAGTGGAATATGCTTTCTCAATGTTGAGCGTTATCTCCTTTACCTGTTCCCCGATCTCTGATAAAACCATTTTTCCAGCTTGAATCCGCCCCAGTATTTCGTGCCGTTCTTTTATACATATAGTCAGAAAGAACGCGCCGTTTTGCCGATAGTCCGTTTCTTCTTTACGGTGGTTTTTTCGTTGAGGTCTTTCATCATGATAATATGGCAAACAAAGCACCGCCTTTCCTGATAAAATGGCCATTGGCCAGACCCGAGTAGGGCGAGGCAGTGCCGAGCCGTGGCAAATATCCTGCGCCGCTCTTTACGTACAAATTGGTTAAGGGCAGGCGATTATCTTAATTTAAATGCCGCTGATATTCTGCATGACTGTTGTTTGCCGCTGAGATATGTGATCGCCGTCTTCGTCCGCTGGTTTCCCGCCGGGCTGTTGTTTGCCACTGAGATATATGATCGCTGCCATCGTTCGCTGGTTTCCCGCCGGGCTGTTGTTTGCCACGGCTCGGCACTGCCTCGCCCTACTCGGGTCTGGCCGATGGCCATTGGCTGCAGCACTGCTTTTCTCTGCCTGAGTTTTGGCCTGTCAATCAACCCTCCTGCACAACCTTCGTGATCTCATTCACCCTCTTGCGCAGGCCCGGGTCGCGGTTGATTTCCTCGCGCATCTCCCGCAGGCCGTAAACCACTGTGGAATGATCGCGGTTAAATTCGTTGCCGATGGCCTTCGTGGGCTGGCCGGTCATCTGGCTGATGATGTACATGGACACCTGGCGGGCGTGGGAAACATCGGCACTGCGGCGCTTGGAGCGCAGATCCGCCCCGGTGAGGCCAAAGGCGCGGGCGGTCTCCTCAATGATCTGCTCGATAATCACATGCATCGGGCGCTCCTCGCTGACAATGTCGCCGATGGCGTGCTGGGCCGTGACCATGTTCAGCTGCATCCCCCGCAGGGTGACCAGGGCCTCCAGGCGGTTGACGGCCCCCTCCAGCTGACGGATGTTGTTCTTCAGCTGCCGGGCGATGAAATCCACGATGTCGTCGGAAATATCGAACTGGGTATCCGCCGCCTTGCGCTTGACGATGGCCATGCGGGTTTCCAGGTCCGGGGGCTGGATGTCGGCGATGAGGCCCGCGTCGAAGCGGCTGCGCAGGCGGTCCTCCAGGGTCGTCATGTCCTTGGGCGGTTTATCGGAGGAAAGCACCACCTGGCGGCCGTTCTGGTTGAGCGCGTTGAAGGTGTGGAAGAACTCCTCCTGCGTGGACTCCTTGCCCGCGATGAACTGCACATCGTCCACCAGCAGCACGTCGGCACTGCGGTATTTCTGGTGGAACTCGGAGGTGCTCTTGATGGTGAGATAATGGATAAGCTCGTTGGTGAAGGCCTCGCCGGAGGTAAAGATGACGCTGCTCTTGGGGTTGACGCGCTTTATTTCATGATAGATGGCGCTAAGCAGGTGCGTTTTGCCCAGGCCCGAATTGCCGTAGATGAACAGCGGATTGTAGAGCTTGCCGGGGTTGGCGGCCACGGATTGCGCGGCCGCGTGGGCGAATTTGTTGCTGCCCCCAATGACGAAGGTCTCGAAGGTGTTGCCCTCGTGGCCCTGAGGCAAACGGCTGACCGCCGCCGCGGCTCCGGGCATGGGCGCGTCCAGCGCCGCCGGGCGGGCCTCCGGCGCGTTTTGGGGATCCACCAGCTGGATGTCCACCTCAAAGCCCACCGTGGACTCGAAGGCGCGGCGCAGCGGCTCCATGAATTTTTGCTCGGTGATCTTGCGCTTGAACTCCGGCAGCGCGAGCACGGCGCAGCCATCCTCGAAGCTCAGGGGCTCCATCTCGCTGAGCCAGACGTCAAAAATCGTTTCGGAAAGCTCCAGGCGCAGTTTTTCTTTTACCAATTCAAACAGGCTTTGCAAATCGTCCATGTTAATCCCCCAGAAATTTACAGGAATTCATTTGTTTATTTTCTGATATCAGAGTCTAAAGTATAACATAAACAATTGGCTTTTTCAAGTGATTTTTTCGGGGGGCCGCGGGTTCTGACATATTGCATAAAAAAGCCACATAAATTTTTTCAGGGAGGTGAGAGCTGTGGAAATGCCCTGTGAAAAGCTCTGGTTCTTCGTCTACTTCGCCGCGCAAAAGGTTTCCCAGCTCTACCGCCAGCTGCCGGAGGCGCGCGTCGTTATGCAAAAGCAAAGCTGCAATTCCAATGGACGCGGCTCCTACGATTTCGCGCCGCAGCCCGGCAATGAAGAACAGGATTGCCTGCGCATGACGCATATCTGCCAGGACCGCAGCGATTCCCGCTACCGGGAGGCCGTTTTTGACAAAAATGAGATGTACCAGCTCCAGCAGGTACTGCGGCGGCTGCGGCGCAGCGGGCAGCTGTGCCCGCTGCCGCAGGCGGATTGCTGCTGCCCGGGGATGTTTTACGAGCTGCGCGGCGGCTTCACCCGGTCGGAGCCGGAGGGCGCAAGCCATGTGCTGGCCTTGCGTGCCCCCGCGCGCGGCTCTTGTCCCGCGCTGCTGATCTATTGCGAAAAATTCGCCTTTTGGGGGGAGAATAAGGACACCGCCTGGCAGGAGGTCTGGCGCTGCGGCGAGCCTCTGGGGCTCCATGGGGTAATGCTCTGCCTGCGGGTGGAGGACGGCCTGGTCACGGGTTTGCCGCTGTATCTTTCGGCTGAAAAATAAAAGATATGAAAAATTAGTAAAAAGTTCAAGAAAAGGCTTGACAAACACCCGCTTGAATGATTAATATTGTAACAACGCAAAAGACCAAATCATCAAACAAAGGAGATGGCAGCACAATGATCTTCGAGCAAATCCAAAAAATTATCTGCGAGCAATTTGATTTCGACCCGGAGCAAATCACCATGAAAACCACCATGGAGGATGTCAACGCCGACAGCCTGGACCTCTATGACCTGGCCCAAAGCCTGGAGTCCGCGTTCGATGTGACCTTTCATGAGGAGGATCTGGAGCTCATCAAGTCCGTGGGCGACATTGTGAAATTTATTGAGAATAACTGAATAAACTGATAGATAGGAAAATCATTCTATGGCCGATCAAAAGAAGCTGGTGGAGGAAATCACCTCCATGCGGGAGGATTTCGCCCAGTGGTACACCGACGTAGTGAAAAAAGCGGAGCTGGTGGAGTACACCAGCGTCAAGGGCTGCATGGTCATCCGCCCGTATGGCTACGCCATCTGGGAGCATATGCAGCGCATCCTGGACGGCATGTTCAAGGCCACGGGGCATGAAAACGTCTGCATGCCGCTGTTCATCCCGGAAAGCCTGCTGCAAAAAGAAAAGGACCACGTAAAGGGCTTTGCCCCCGAGGTGGCCTGGGTCACCCATGGCGGCTCCGAGGAGCTGGAGGAGCGCCTGTGCGTGCGCCCCACCTCCGAAACGCTGTTCTGTGAGCACTACGCCCACATCATTCAATCCCACCGGGATCTGCCCAAGCTCTATAACCAATGGGTAAATATCGTGCGCTGGGAAAAGACCACCCGGCCCTTCCTGCGCTCCCGGGAGTTTCTCTGGCAGGAGGGACACACCATCCACGCCACGGCAACGGAGGCCATTGAGGAGACCGAGCGCATGCTGGACGTTTACGCGCGCTTTTGCGAGGAGGCCCTGGCTATCCCCGTGATCAAGGGCAAGAAGACCGAGAGCGACAAATTCGCGGGCGCGGAGGCCACCTATGCCATCGAGGCCCTCATGCACGACGGCAAGGCCCTGCAGGCCGGCACCAGCCACTACTTCGGCGACGGCTTCGCCCGGGCCTTCGATATCCAATACACCAGCCGCGAAAACAAGCTGGAATATCCCCACCAAACCTCCTGGGGCGTGACCACGCGTCTCATCGGCGCGGTGATCATGACCCACGGCGACGATAACGGCCTGGTGCTTCCCCCCGCCGTGGCGCCTGTCCAGGTAGCCGTCGTGCCGATTGCGTCCCACAAGCCCGGCGTGCTGGAGGCGGCGAGAGCCCTCACGGAACGCCTGAACGGCTTTTGCCGCGCAAAAATGGACGACAGCGACAACTCCCCCGGCTGGAAGTTCGCCCAATACGAGATGAAGGGCGTGCCCCTGCGCCTGGAGCTGGGCCCGAAGGACATTGAGCAAAACCAGTGCGTCCTCGTGCGGCGGGATACCCGGGAAAAGCTTTTCGTGCCGCTGGACCAGCTGGAGGAGACGATTCCGGCCCAGCTGAAGGCCCTGCATGACGGCCTCTTCCAGCGCGCGCTGGATAACCGCGGGCGGCACACCTACCGCTGCGCCTCCATCGGCGAGATCAAGCGGGCCCGCGAGGAGAAGGGCGACGGCTTCGTCTACGCCATGTGGTGCGGCGAAGAGGCCTGCGAGGACAGCGTGAAGGAGGCCACGGGCGTGGGCTCCCGCTGCATGCCCTTTGACCAGGAGAAGACATCGGATGTCTGCGTGTGCTGCGGCAAGCCAGCGGAGCACATGGTCTGCTGGGCGGTAGCTTATTAGACTTTAGATTTTAGATTTTAGATTTTAGACTTTAGATATTTTAGACTTTTAGATTTTTAGACTTTAGATATTTTAGATTTTAGACTTTTAGATTTTTAGACTTTAGATTTTTAGATATTTTAGATTTTAGATATTTTAGACTTTGGACTAGTTTTTAATGAGGAACACATTTTGGATAGCAGAATCACTTGTTTTTTTGACTCCATACAGGACAAGCGCATCGCTTTTTGCGGTGTGGGCGTGAGCAATACGCCGCTCATTGCGCAGTTTGTCGCGAAGGGCGCGCGGGTGCTGGCCTGTGACAGGCGCGGCCGGGAAGAGCTTGGCCCAATCGCGGACGCGCTGGAAGCCGCCGGAGCGCGGCTGCGCCTGGGGGATGCCTATCTGGACAAGCTGGACGCGGATATCATCTTCCGCACGCCGGGCATGTATTTCCATCTCCCCGCGCTGACGGAGGCCCGGGAGCGGGGTGTGATTGTCACCTCCGAGATGGAGGTTTTCGCCGCGCTGTGCCCCTGTCCTGTCATCGCCGTCACCGGCTCCGACGGCAAGACCACCACCTCCACCCTCATCGCCAGAATGCTGGAGGCGCAGGGCCGCCGGGTGCACCTGGGCGGCAACATCGGACGGGCGCTGCTGCCTGTCATTGAGGAAATTGCTCCCGGCGATATTGCCGTGGCGGAGCTTTCCAGCTTCCAGCTGATCTCCATGCGCGCCGGCTTTGATGTCGCGGTGGTCACCAACCTGACGCCGAACCACCTGGACGTGCACGGGAGTATGGAGGAGTATATTGAGGCCAAGCGCCATGTTTTCCGCCACCAAAACGCCTTTTCGAAGACCGTGCTCAACTTTGACAACGCCGTTACCAGAGGCTTTGCGGACGAGGTGCGGGGCGAGCCGCGCTGGTTCAGCCGCGGCGGGGAGGTCGCGCGCGGCGCCTTTCTTCGGCCGGACGGCATGCTCTGCCTAAAGACCGGAACGGATATTACACCCCTTCTGCACAAGAGCGAAATCAAGCTTCCCGGCGAGCACAACGTGGAAAACTACCTGGCGGCCATCGCGGCGGTGTATGACCTCGTAACGCCCGGAGCCATCAAAGAGGTGGCCCGGGAATTCGGCGGGGTGGAGCACCGCATTGAGCTGGTGGCCGAGAAGGGCGGCGTGCGCTGGTACAACGACTCCATCGCCACCAGCCCCACCCGCACCGTTGCGGGCCTGCGCTCCTTCGGCCAAAAAATCATTCTGCTGGCCGGGGGATACGACAAGCAAATTCCATTCGAGCCGCTGGCCGAAGCTGCCGTTGACCGCGTGCGGCTGCTGATTTTAACCGGTCCTACCGCGCCGGCCATTGAGGCGGCGGTCAGGGCGCATCCGGCTTACGATCCGTCCGCTATGGAAACGCTTCACGCCTCCGGCTTGCCTGAGGCGGTCGGTCTTGCCCAAAAAATGGCGGCTCCCGGAGATATCGTTATGCTCAGCCCGGCCTGCGCCAGCTTCGACGCCTACCCCAATTTCGAGGCAAGAGGCAGGCATTTTAAAGAGCTTGTAGCTTCGCTTTGATTGGCGGCACACAGAAAAATGACGGCGCCCCGGTTTTTATCGGGGCGCCGCGGATTACGCGTCAGGATTATCATCACAAAATTGTTTTGCGGCCCGGCTGATTTCTTTAACAGACATATCAGTAAACAAGTGTTTTTCTCTCCATTTGGTATAATCGAAAGGTTCTCTCAAAACAAGAGCAATAAACCTTTCCGCATTTAAAATACCCAATTTTTCTGCCAAACACTTCAGGCCTGCGTCCAGAATAACGGTGTCAGTCATCTTTTCTGCACCTCCTCATACACTCCAACAAATTGCATTGGATCCATCAGAATTATTTTATCATCAATTATCTAAATTCTATTCATATCTTTCTCCGCCTATCGAATATCCACAATCGCGTTCCCGCCGCTGACGGAGGGGAGCTTGCCATCCCATTTTTGGATTTTTTCATATTCCACCAGCACGGTTGAGATGGATTCGCTGAGCAGCGTGTTGGCCTTGGCCTGGGCCTCCGCCTCAATGAGAATCGCTCTGGCCTGGGCTTCGGCGGCCTTGGCGGCGGCTTCGGCTTTGACCACCAGCTCCTTCTGCTCCGTTTCCACCCGGAGAAGGTTCTGCTGGGCGACCTGCTTTTCCTCAATGGCCCTGTTGAAGGCTTCGCTGAAATCGAAGTTGACGATATTAAATTCCTGCACCACAATGCCGTAATCCTCCACCTTGGATTTCAGGCTTTCGGCGATCTCGGTGCCCACCTTCGCGCGTTCGGTGATCAGGCCCTCGGCGGTGTATTTCGCTGTGGCGGATTTCACGCTTTCCTGCACGGCGGGCGAAAGAATTTTATCCTCATACACCTGGGCGCCTATGTTCCTGACGATATCTACCGAAGAGGCGGGGTTGATCTTGTAGTTCACGGCAATGACGGAGCTCACGGCCTGAAGGTCCATGGAGACCGCGCTGGCATCCACCTGCAGCTTCTGGATCTTGTTGTCCACGTTTTCCACGGATTGCACCAGGGGAATTTTGAAATGCAGGCCGTTGTTCAGGGTTCTGCCGCTGGGCGCGCCGAAATTCTTTACCACGCCGGTGGAGCCCACGGGAACGATGGTGACGGCGGAAACCACAAGGATCAACGCCAGACAGGCCAGCGCGGCGGATATGGCGACACTTGTGCCTTTTTTCATCTTGATGTACCTCCCACAAAATATTTCTATCAAAGCAGCTTTGATTTATACGGATATTATATTTACGGATATTATATTTACGGATATTATATTTACGGATATTGTATTATGGTTCTTCCGTTGTGTCCGGGGCCGCCGCGAACTGCCGCCCCTCCCGCTGCGTTACGGTGATCGTCGCGCGGCTGCCGACGCCCTCCACCCGCAAAATAACGCGCTAGGCAAAGTGCGGCGCGGCGGCCGCGTCCATGCCGGGGGGCAGGTCCTTATATCCGGTGATCACGAAATCGTCCTTGACCATCGCGGTGCTGTAGCGTCCGAAGGCTTCATAGAATTTTTGCAGCTCATAGAGCGAGCCCGCGAATTCCAGGGGCTCGTCCATGGGCAGCACCTCCCCTTCCAGCGCGTCGGTTCTCCCGCGCAGCAGATAAGCCGGAAAAAGAATTTCCACGTAATTATCCACGGATTGGAAGCCGGTGAGCAGATTTGTGAGAACATAGCGCTTTGTCTTGCTGTTCCTGGGCGGCTTGGGCAGCTTGTTTGGGTTGAGCCTGCGCATTTTCGCGTCCGGCAGCTGTATCATATAATAAAAATCCGTCTGCTCCGGCTTGCCCTCCTGGACCTCCAGCCGCTGCTGGAACAAGAGCCCGCCCGCAATCTGGCTCACGGTCAACCCTTCGGTCACCACAGTCCCCTGCAGCGAGGCGGCGATTTCGTCCCTCGTTTTTCTGGATTTGAAGGTCAGCTGGCCGCCGCCGCGCTGCGAAGTGACGGCACTGGCCTTCACCGGAATGGCGACGCTCCCCGAGCTCCAGGCGGAATGGGCGACGACCCCGCTTTTCGACCCGCAGGAAACAAGGGCTGGCAGGAGCAGCGCGAGTATCCCAAACGCGAATACGCGCCGGACAGTCTGTTTCATGACAGTTCCTCCCTATCTTTGCGCTTTTTTATTTTCTAAGCTATTATATCAAATGCGGCCCGTTATGGCAAGACAATTCCGCCAGATATTTCTCGGCGGTGACAAACACGGAGCTGAAGTCCACGACCTCGCCGTGGTAGAGGAAGCGCCGGGGCACACGCTGGCTTACGCGGCACGCGGCCTCATAGTTGAAGCTGGCGGAGGCCGCGCCGATTTCCTCCAGCGTAACGCGGCAGCCGCCG
>WRMQ01000084.1 GCA_009777055.1 Oscillospiraceae bacterium | reverse complement strand
CGCATATCCTGCTGGACGCCCATCTGGACCAGGTCGGGCTGATTGTTACGTCGATTGAAGAAGACGGTTTTCTTCGGGCGGCGAAATGCGGCGGCCTGGATTTGCGCACGCTCATGGCCCAGGAGGTCACCGTGCATGGCGCCGAAGCGCTGTATGGCGTCGTTCCCGCGCAGCCGCCGCATCTCGCTTTTTCCCAGGGGATGGAAAGCGCCCTGGAAGAAAAAGAGATTTTCATCGATATCGGTCTGCCGAAGGCGGAGGCGGAGCGGCTTGTGCCACTGGGCAGCAGGGTGTCCCTGCGGGGAGAGCCCACGCGGCTCCATGGCAGCCGCTTCACGGCCCCCGCCCTGGATAACCGCGCCGGCGTCGCGGCGATTCTTCGCTGCCTGGAGCTGCTGGAGGGCAAGCCGGCCTGCAGGCTGACGGTGCTCTTTTCCGTGCAGGAGGAGACGACCGGCAGCGGCGCGCGGGGCGGCGCTTTCGCGATACAGCCGGAGGAGGCGATCGCCGTGGACGTGAGCTTTGCCCGCGCCCCGGGGGTGGATCCCGGGGAGGCGCAGGGCGTGCTGGGCAAGGGAACGATGATCGGCTTTGCGCCCTCCCTGGATCTCGCGGTCAGCGAGCGCCTTGCTTCCATTGCCGGAAAAGAGGATATCCCGTTCACGCGGGAAATCATGGGAGGGGCCAGCGGAACCAACGCCGACCGTATCCAGACGGCGGGCGGGGGAGTTCCCTGCGGGTTGCTTTCCATTCCCCTGCGCAATATGCATACCGCCGCGGAGCTGCTGGATCTGGGGGATGTGGAGGCCACCGCGCGGCTGCTGGCCGCTTATCTGATAGAAAGGGGGAGGGGAGCATGAACATGGCGATTCTCGAAGCGCTTTGCGGGCTTGACGGCATCAGCGGGCGCGAAACCGCCGTACGGGAGTATATTCAAGGCATCCTGCCAAAGGAGGCGTGCTTCCGGACGGACCCCCTGGGGAATCTCATCGTCGAAAAGCCCGGCGCCCGGCGCCCGGGGCACACCGTCATGCTTTGCGCCCATATGGATGAGGTGGGCCTGATTCTTACGCATATTACTGAGGATGGATTTTGCGGCTTTGCCCATGTGGGCGGGATTGACCGCCGGGCGTATATAGGCAGGCCGGTGCGCGTTGGAAAAAGAGCCGTGCCCGGCGTGGTTGGCCTCAAGCCCACGCATCTGTGCGCCGGGGATGAGAAAAAGGCGATTCCCAGGCTGGAGAGCCTCTATATTGATATTGGCGCGGATTCCCGGGAGGAGGCGCGGGCTATGGTTGCCCCAGGGGACAGCGTTGTCTTCAGCTCGGCTTTTGTCCGCTTCGGCGAAGCCCATATAAAAGCCAGGGCCATCGACGACCGGGTGGGCTGCGCGATTTTGCTGGAGCTGCTGCATCAGGCGCTGCCCTATGATATCCTCGCGGTGTTCAGCGCCCGGGAGGAGATCGGCGGCGCGGCGCGGGCGGCGGCCTTTGCCCTCGCGCCGGACTATGCCATCGTGATCGAGACCACCACGGCGGCGGATCTGCCTGGGGTGAGCGGCGCGGAACAGGTTTGCCGCCTGGGCGGCGGCGCGGTGGTGCCCTTTATGGACAAGGCTTCGCTTTACCCCTATGAGCTCTATGAACGCGCGATGGTGCTGGCGAGGGAGCACGGCATTCCCGCCCAGACGAAGACGCTCATCGCGGGCGGCAACGACGCCGGGAGCATTCAGCACAGCCGGGAGGGGATTCCGGCGCTTGCCGTGTCCGTTCCCTGCCGGGGGCTGCATTCGCCCTGCGTGACGATGAAGGAAAGCGACGCCGAGGCGGTGCTTGCGCTGACCGGCTTGTTATGGGAGGAGCTGTCGAAATGAACGAGTTCTTCCAGCTGGAGCCCGCTTTGGAGCGGGCCTGCGGGCAAGCCATGCGGCGCGCCGCGCCAAGCTTCAGCCGCATTGAGGAAATCACGGAGCATAATCAGCAAAAAGTATTAAAGGCCTTTTTGGACCACCGCGTGAGCGAGACCCACTTCGCGGAATCCACGGGCTATGGCTACGGTGACCGGGGCCGCGAAACCCTGGAGGCCGTATTTGCCCAGGCCATGGGAGCCGAGGCCGCCCTCGTGCGGCACAGCCTGGTCAGCGGTACCCACACCCTGGCTGTGGCGCTCTTCGGCCTGCTGCGCCCCGGCGACACCATGCTCTGCGTCACAGGCACGCCCTATGACACCATTCAGCCGGTGATCGGGCTCAAGGGCGAGGGCATGGGCTCGCTGAAGGATTTTGGCGTGACCTACCGGCAGACAGACCTCACGCCGGAAGGCCGTTTGGATTTCGACGCCATTGAGCGCGCGGTGAAGAAATACCGGCCAAGGCTCGTTTATCTCCAGCGCTCCCGGGGCTATACCCTGCGGCCCAGCTGCTCCGTGGAGGAGATCGGCCAGGCCGCGGCGCTGGTGAAGGCGCATGCAAACGCCATTGTGATGGTGGATAACTGTTACGGCGAATTTGTCCAGCGCACGGAGCCCACGCAGCAGGGCGCGGACCTTGTCGCGGGCTCGCTGATCAAGAACCCCGGCGGGGGTCTGGCGAAGAACGGCGGCTACATCGCCGGACGGAAAGATCTTGTGGAGCTGTGCGCCTACCGCATGACGACCCCCGGCCTGGGCGCGGAGGTAGGCGCGACCCTGGGCCTGAACCGGGGCCTTTTTATGGGGCTTTTCAACGCGCCGCACGTGGTGGGCGAGGCATTGAAAACCGCTGTATTCGCCGCGGCGCTCTTCGAGGGCTTCGGCTATGAGGTCACACCGCGCCATGATGAGCCGCGCTTTGATATCATTCAGGCCGTAAAGCTGGGGAATCCGCAGGCCCTGGTGGCGTTCTGCCAGGGCATGCAGACCGGCGCGCCGGTGGACGCTTTCGTTACCCCCATGCCCTGGGACATGCCCGGCTACGACAATCAGGTGATCATGGCGGCGGGCGCGTTTATCCTGGGCTCCTCCATTGAGCTTTCCGCCGACGCCCCGCTCCGCGAGCCCTGGGCGGCGTGGCTGCAGGGTGGACTCAATTTCCACAGCGCGAAGATGGGGGTGCTGCTGACGGCCGGTGCAATGATCAAGAAGGGGGTTTTATCATGCTGAATTATACCGGAATTTCTCCTGAGGGCTTATTGCTCTTCTCAGAAAATCGTTTCAGGGATTCCAAAGAATTTTACGACGCGCACAAGGAGGAGATCAAACGCCTCGTGCTTGAGCCGATGCAGCAGATTGTGGAGGCTCTTGCCGACGACCTGCGCGCCATCGACGGGCAGCTGAATCTGACGCCGTCGCGGGTCATTTCCCGGGTGCGCAGGGACACACGCTTTTCCCGGGAAAAGCATCTCTACCGCGACCATGCCTGGTGTACGCTCATGCGCCCCAAGGGGGACCCGAAGGACAGGGACGCGCCCTGCTGGCCCTGCCTCTGGTTCGAGATTCTGGCGGATAAAAATGCCTGGGACTGCGGGGTGGCCATGTCCTACGCCAACCCCAATTCCAGCTACATGCGCTTTTTCCGTGAGCGCGCCGCCGCCAATCCGGCGGTCTTTCTCGCCGCGGTTGAGCAGGCGGCTGCCGCCGGGGCGGAGCCGCGGATTGAGGCCTTCAAGCGCGACCAGGCCCCGCCCGGCGCGCCGCAGGCGCTGAAGCCCTATCTCAATGCCAAAGGCTTTTACTTCATCCACAACAATCCCCGGCTGGAGCTCTTCCGGGACGCGGGGATCATTGATATCCTGCGGGAGAAGTACCGGGCCTTCGCCGGAATGTATCAATTCTTTTTGGAAAGCGCGGAGGACTACCTGATAACAACGCGCTGACAGGCGTCAATTGTCAGCTGCTCCGCCAGCTCCACAAGCCGCCTCAGCCGGTGGTTCATCCCCGATCGGGTTACCCCGCCCCCCGCCAGCTCGCAGAGCTCCTGCAGCGAGGCCTCGGGATTTTCCTCCCGCAGCAGCGCCGCCTGCCGCAGGGGATCGGGCAGGCTTTCCAGGCCCTTTTGCGCGCGGATATGCCGGATGGCCGCGCATTGGGCGACCGAGGCCGCCGCCGTGCGGGTCATGTTGGCGGTTTCGAAGTTGATCTGGCGGTTGATGTGGTTGCGCACGTCCTTTTCCATCTTGACGCCCATGATGTTCAGCGAGGCCCGCTGCGCGCCCAGATAGGTCAGCAGCTCCTCGATCTGCGTGCTGTCTTTATAATAGAGCACCCAGACCCCCTTGCGCTGGCTGAGCTTGGGGACGTGGCCGGCCTCCTTCAGCAGGGCGCACAGCTCCCCCGCGAGCTTGCGGAAGCCCACGGTGAATTCCAGGTGATACTGGCGCTGCGGCGTGGTCACTGCCGCGCAGGCCAGAAACGCGCCCCGCAAAAACGCGGCGGCGCAGCCATCTTCTATGAAGTTTTCGCGGATCACGCGCAGCGTGAGGTCGTTCGGCGCGTGTCCGAAGCGCTCAAGCACCCGCAGGCAGTCGCCGGGAGAGACGATCTCGGCCTCCCATTTGCGGCCTACGCTGCGTGTTTGGGCATAGGCCAGGGCAATGGTATGCAGGGAAGCGCAAAAATACTCCGCCAGAGCCCTGGACTCTGTGGAGAATCGAATGCTCCGGGCGTGGAATTCCCGGCCGAAGAGCAGCAAGCCGTACAGCTGCGCCTCCGCGCAGCAGTCGGGCTGTTCCTCCGCCGCGCGCAGCAGCTCCAGTTTTACGTCGGATGAAAAGCTCAAGGCGCTATAGCCCCCCCCCTACAGATCCCGGTGTTTTACATGCACCGGGAAATTTCGCCGCTTCAGCTCCTCCGCAAGCCGCCGGGCAAACAGGACGGAGCGGTGCTTGCCGCCCGTGCAGCCGAAGGAGACCGTCAGGATGCTCTTGCCCTCGCGCCGGTAAAGCGGCAGCAGGAACAGCAGCATGTCCAGAATTTTATCGAAGAGCGCGGCGGCCTCGGGAAAAGAGAAGACATACGCCGCGATCACATCCTCCAGCCCCGTGTGATCCTTGAGCTCCGGTATGTAAAAAGGATTGTGCAGGCAGCGCACGTCGAAGAGCAGATCGGAGTCCCGGGGTGCGCCGTGCTTGAAGCCGAAGGAATTGACGTGGATGCGCATCACGTCCTGGCTGCTTTCGGCGAAGAGCTCCGTCACGCGGCCGCGGAAATCCGCGGGGCTTAAGGAGCTGGTATCCACATAGAGATCCGCTTGCTCCCGCAGGGGCGCGAGCAGCTCGCGTTCGGCCTTCACCGCCTCGGGGAGGCTCAGGGCCGGGTTCTGCCCGCAAAGGGGGTGCTGCCGCCGCGTCTCCTTGTAGCGCCGCTCCAAGGTCTCGTCCGCCGCGTCCAAAAAGAGCAGCTCATAGACGATTTTCTCGGCGCGCAGGGCGTTCAGCGCCCAAAAAACATCCAGGAACGTGCCGCCGGCCCTGGCGTCCATCACCACGGCCACGCGCTCCCGGGGCTCGTCCGCGCTGGCGAGGAGCTGTATGAAGGTCAGCGTCAGGCGGGGCGGCAGGTTATCCACGCAAAAATAGCCCAGATCCTCCAGGGTGTCTACCGCCTGGGACTTGCCGGCCCCCGAAAGGCCGGTGACGATTAGCAGCCGCATCGCAGTCCTCCACCTTACTTCAGGCTCGCCTTATGCCTTCCAATGACCAACAGATCTTCCAGATACGCCATATCATATACGTCCAGCGTCAGCGGAACGGATTTTCCGATGCGTTTGGCGCTCAGCGCCGTATTCTTCAGTTCCTCCCGGATGGGCAGCTCCAGCAAAGCCGGCAGCGTCCGCTCGGGGAAATAAAATGTAAGCTTGAAATAGCCCTCATAAACAGCAAGCCAGAAGACGGTTTTCGTCTTCACCGCGCCCTTGCACAGCCAGCACTTCGCGTCGTTGTAGTAGCGCCATTCCGGCGCGAAATTCTTAATCTCCCCGCCCATGCGCTCCATCAGCGCCTGAAACGCGGGATAGGCCTGTCCCAGGCCCATACGAATGAGCTCGTCGCTGGGAGTAATCGCCTCGCTTAAAAAGAATGACTGTTCCATTATAAAATCTCCAACAATAAAAAATCTCCAAAACAAAAAATCTCACATAAAAAATCTCACATAATTAAAATCTCACATAATTAAAATCTCAACAGATAAAGCTCATACAAATCTGATTTCGGGCTCCAGCAATATGCCTGTCCGGGATTCCACAACCGTCTGCACCAGCGCGATGAGCGCGCGCACGTCCGCCGCCCTCGCGCCGCCCCGGTTGATGATGAAGCCGGCATGCTTTTCGCTCACCTGAGCGCCGCCCACCTGCCGCCCCTTGAGGCCGCAGCGCTCAATGAGCTCGCTGGCGAAATGGCCCTCGGGCCTGCGGAACACGCTGCCCGCGCTGGGGTATTCCAGAGGCTGCTTATCCTTGCGCCGCCGCAGGATTTCCCGCATGTCGGCGAGGATTTCCTCTGGCCCGCCCGGGCGCAGCTGCAGCGTGAGGCCCAGCACGGTGCCGCCGTTTTCCATGAAGACGCTCCGGCGGTAGCCGAGCTTCAGCTCGCTTGCCGAAAGCGCGCGTATTTCGCCCTCCCCGGTGAGATAGCTTACGCCATGCAGCACATCCTTCATCTCGCCGCCGTAGGCCCCCGCGTTCATAAACGCCGCGCCGCCCGCCGTGCCGGGAATGCCGTAGGCGAACTCCAGCCCGGCCAGACCGTTTTCCTGGGCGAACAGGCACAGATCAGAAAGCTTCCGCCCCGCTTCGCAATAGACGCGGTGCTCCGGCAATATTTTAATGCCGGTCAGGCGTTCGGTGGAAATCACCACGCCATCGATGCCGCTGTCCTTCACCAGCAGGTTGCTGCCGTTCCCAAAGACAAGCGGTTTTTGATGGCCTTCGGCACAAAAACGCAGCAGCGCCTGAAGCTCCCCGGCCGTTTGGGGAAAGACAAGCCATTCCGCCAGGCCGCCGATCCGGAAGCTGGTCATACGGCTCATGGGCAGGCCGGCCTGAACGGCGATGTTGTGTTTTTCGCAGAGCGCTTGAATATCCGGCATGCGTAATGACCTCCCGGTTGTTGTGGCTTATCTCGTCAGCGCGGCCGCGCCCACGATTCCGGCGTCGTTGCCCAGCCTGGCGCTGACAAGCTCTGTTTGCTTTTCGGCGTAGATGCTGTAGCGTTCGCCCTTGATGAGCTCCCGCAGCGGGGCCAGGAGGTTTTCCCCCTCGTGGCCGATGCCGCCGCCCACGCAGATCATCGCGGGCTGCAGGGCGTTGATGATGTTCCCCAGGCCCACGGCGAGGTAGCGCATGTAGCGCTGTACCACAGCGGTTCCGGCCTCGTCTCCCGCCCGCCAGGCGTCGAAGGAGGTTTTTCCGTTGACCTTCTCCATATCCCCTCCGGCGATCCTCCACATGGCGCTGCCGGGGTTTTGCTCCATGGCCTCCTTCGTCTGCCGGATGAGCGCTGTGGCGGAGGCGTAGGCCTCCCAGCAGCCCTTGCGGCCGCAGTTGCAGGGGAAACCGTCCACGTGGATGACGTGGTGGCCCATCTCGCCCGCCGCGTCGTTGACGCCGTTGACCACCTTGCCGTCGATGACGATGCCGCTGCCCACGCCGGTGCCCAGGGTGATGGCCACGAAGCTGTCCACGCCGCCGCCGCTGCCCGCCAGGGCCTCGCCCAGCGCCGCGCAGTTTGCGTCGTTGTCGAGATACACCGGCAGGCCCACGCGCTGCTGGAGCATGGCCTGCGCGGGCACCTGGTGGAAGCCCAGATTGTTGGCAAACTCAATATAGCCGTTGGACTTATTTACGGAGCCCGGCGTGCCCACGCCCATACTGGCCGCGTCGGAAAGGGAGATGCCCGCGTCGGCGGCGGCGTCCCGCGCGGCGGCGGCGATATCGTCAAAGATTTCTTCCGCCGGTCTGGGGGCGTGGGTTTTGCGCTGTCCCCGCCCGATAATCGAATAACCATTGTCCACATCCACGACCCCTACGGATATATTGGTTCCGCCCAGGTCCACACCAATTCTGTACATGATATATATTCCCCTTTTTCCAATCGTATTCAGCGATATTCTTATGCTGTTCTATGTTTTTTTGCGGATGCTCTCTATCGTGCGAGCGCGAGCAGCGAAAGCGCGATGGCGAACTGGCCGCCATAATAGAAGATATAATTCAAAGCGATATGAACGGGCCGGTCTTTATCCCTGCCAAAATAAATGCCGCTGAGCACCAAATCGCTGAGCAGGAAAACGACAAGGCCGATGCCCATGACGAGCGCCTGCCTGCTGTTTCCCTCGGAAAAGAAAATAGAAAACGCCAGAGCGATGATAAACCCGAAAACAAAGCTATAGCCCGCCGTGATGCCCTTGAATTTGCCGTATTTGAGCTTCATCGGCTTTTCGGTGAGCAGCACAAGGCCCGTCAGCGCGGCGCCCGCGGCGGCGGCGATGAGCGGGGCTGCTCCAAAGACCCGGTAGCTTGCCGTCAGACCCGCGATATAGCACATGTGCCCGATAAAAAAGGAGCTGAAGCCCGCGAACATATAGGGCTCCCTGTGCTGGGGGTACATGTCCTTCAGATCCAGCCAGATGTCGCCCAGCAGGCCGAAAACCTGCCCCATGACGATGCCCAGGCAAAGATAACGCGCCTGATACAGCTCCGCCTGCGGCAGGCGCAAAGCGGCCGCCATTGCCGTGAGCAGAAAGAAGATGCTGACGCAGACCTTCATGAGAATTGCCTGCAGGCCGCGCTTTTTGACGCGCAGAAATATGTAGGGCGCCAGCGCGCACATGCCGCAGATGGCCATGATGACAGCCGCCATAAGCAAATACCCCGATTCTAGACTTTAGATTTTAGATTTTAGACTTTAGACTCTTTAGATTTTAGACTCTTAGATTTTAGACTAGACTTGTGTGCGCCCGCTGGCACCAATATCAATTTCGCAAGAGCTTAACTTTTTAGATTTTATTCTAGTCGTGCCAGATATCCAGCTCCCGTTTTTCCGGAATGATCTCCTCCTCCATGCCCAGGCTGTGAAGAAGCTCCCGCGCCGCGTTATAGCCCATGAGCTTTTGCCGGTTGTTCATGGCCGCGGCCTCCACGATGATGGAGAGATTGCGCCCCGGGGTTACCGGCACCACGCTCACCGGCACGCGGATGCCCAGAATCTCCACATATTCCTCGTCCAGCCCCAGGCGGTCGTATACTTTTTCGCTGTCCCAGGGCTCCAGCTGGAGCACGAGATTGATCTTTTCGGTCATCTTCACCGCGCCCATGCCAAAGATGCGCCGAGCGTTGATGATGCCGATGCCCCGCAGCTCCACATAGTGCCGTATGTTGTCCGGCGCGGAGCCCACCAGGGTCTTGCCGGAAACCTTGCGGATTTCCACCGCGTCGTCGGCCACAAGGCGGTGCCCGCGCTTGATGAGCTCCACCGCCGTTTCGCTCTTGCCCACGCCGCTGCTGCCCAGAATCAGCACGCCCTGGCCATAAACCTCCACGAGCACCCCGTGGCGGGTCAGGCGCTCCGCGAGCTCCACGCCCAGGTAGGAAATCAGCGAGGCCATGCTGTCGGAGGTGGACTCCGTTGTGCGCAGCAGCGGCACCTCATACTTCCGCGCGAGCTCCAGCATTTCGTCCAGGCAGTTCTGGCTTCGGGTGAGCACCAGCGCGCAGGGCCGCTTCGAGAGATACTTTTCCAGGCGCTTTGCCCTGGTCTCGTCGCTGAGCCCGGCCAGGTACTGCATCTCCGTGTAGCCGAAAAACTGTACCCTTGAGGCGTCGAAGTGCTTGGTGTAGCCCGCCAGGACGAGGCCGGGCCGGTTGACGTCTTTGGAGCAGACGGAAATCCGCGCGGCCTCCTGGGGGCAGTGGATGTACTCGAAGCCGTTGTCAGCCACCAGCTTGGCAAGCGGCACGGCATAGGTTTCGGGCATGGCAAACCCTCCCTTTTCACATCGTATGGCTCAGGCTAAAGCTATTATACTACAAGATACGGATTTTGCAAAGGGGTAAACGCAAGTTTTTTTATCAAGTAAACGGGCAAGTTTTTTTTATAGAGTTTTTATTGAGTTTTTTGCGTTTTTTCAGGCTCTGAAAATTTACAATCAGTTCACGGCTTTCAAAAAAAACTGTAGTATAATAATCATGTATTAAAATGGGAGGCTGTGCCGTGTTCGGTTATGTCAGAATCCACCGTCCCGCGCTCAGCGACGCGGACTACGAGCTATACCGCGGCGTTTACTGCTCCCTGTGCGGGGCGCTGGGGCGGCGCTACGGGCCTGCGGCACGGCTCACGCTGCGTTATGACATGACCTTTCTGGCCCTTCTCGCGCTGTCGCGCGCGCCGGAAAGCCCGGAATTTCAGGAAGGCCGCTGCGCGTATCAGCCATGGAAGCGCTGCCGCCGCTGTACCTTTCCCATATCGGCCCGCGGCGCGTTGGAGCGCGCGGCGGATATCGCCATGTGCATGGTCTGCCACAAGTGGAGAGACAGCCTTTCGGATGAGCGCTGGTATCGAAAGCTTTGGCTTGCCCTGGCCGCGCCGCTGTTTCTGTTATGGCATAAAAAAGCGAAGAGGCTGGCGCCGGAAGCCGACAGGCAGGTGAAAATTGCGATGGCGGCGCAGCGCCTGGTTGAAGCGGGGGAGGCCCCCGGCCTTGACGCCTGCGCGCACCCCTCCGCCCATGCGCTGGGCACGCTCTGCGCGATGGCGGCGGAGGAGCGGGAGCTCCATTCGCGGTTATACCGGCTGGGCTATCTTCTGGG
>WRMQ01000083.1 GCA_009777055.1 Oscillospiraceae bacterium | reverse complement strand
GAGCGTGCCGGTTTTGTCGGCGCAGATCACGCTGGCGCAGCCCAGGGTCTCCACCGCGGGCAGGCGGCGTACGATGGCGTTCGCCTTCGCCATGCGCTGTACCCCCAGAGAGAGCACCACCGTCACCATGGCGGGCAGCCCTTCGGGAATCGCCGCCACAGCCAGGCTTACACTGAGCATAAAGCTCTCCAGCAGCGGAACATTTTGCAAAAATCCCAGCAGAAACACCAGCAGGCAGATGCCGATGGCGCCCAGGCCCAGCTGCTTGCCCGCCTTTTCCAGGCGCTGCTGCAGAGGGGTTTGGGGCGCGCGCTCCTGGCTGAGCATGTGGGCGATGCGGCCCACCTGGGTATGCATGCCGGTTCCGGTCACCACGGCCTTGCCATGGCCGCTGAGCACCACGGTGGAGGAAAGCACCATGTTGCGCCGGTCCGCCGGGGCTGTCGCCGCCGGGAGCGTCGCTCCGGCCTCTTTTTTGCAGGGCATGGATTCCCCTGTGAGGGCGCTTTCCTGCGTGCTCAGGCGTGTGGCCTCCAGCAGCCGCGCGTCCGCCGGAACCAGATCGCCGGCTTCCAGAAAGATGATATCCCCCCGCACGATCTCCTCCGCCGGGATTTTCACTTGCTTCGCGCCGCGGAGCACGAGCGCGGAGGGCGCCGACATCTTCCGCAGGGCCGCCAGGGCCTTTTCGGCCCGGCCCTCCTGTATCACGCCCACAATGGCGTTGACCACCACGATCCCCGCGATGATGATGGAGTCCAGGTAATCCCCGCTGCCGTGGATGAGGGCAGTGGCCGCCGAGATTCCCGCCGCCGCCAGCAGCGACAGGACCATGAAGTCCTTGAACTGCGCCAGAAAGCGCAGCAGCCAGCGTCCGCTGTGATGCGCGCTGAGGCGGTTATGGCCTTCGCTGGCCAAAAGCTGCCTTGCGTTTTCCTCCCGAAGGCCGTGCTCGGCGCTGGAAGACAGCCGACGCACAGCCTCTGAGCCGCTCATGCTGTGGTAATTCATGGGTGGCATCGCTCCTTTGCTTGGAACTATTTGGGGATATAAACAAAATGATAAGAAAGAAATCGCTGATGCTGTGCGCTAGGGCTCAAAATTTTGAGCCCCTACCTACATTGGTTAGTATAAATAGAATGGCAAGGATAGGAGATGATAAATTGTGCATATTCATCCTCGCGCGTAAGCTTACGCGTAAGATAACGCGCGTGATTCTCCGAACTGACCGACATCCCACGGCACAGGCGCAGAGGGTAGGGGCTCAAAATTTTGAGCCCTGACGTGATTCCTCAAAAATTGCCCTGACGGATTCCTCAGAAAAATTGAGCTCTGCGTGTTTGGTCAGGTGAGAAGGGCTCAAATTTTTGAGCCCCTACCCCAAAGGCTGCGCGTCATTTGCCCGCAGCGTGGGAACCTCCTCCTCCGCCAGATACCGCAGCTGGCTGATTCTCAAATACCGCCCCGCCTGATTGGCGCTGTAGGAAAATCGAAATCCCCCTTCCTCGGCGATCCGCCAGCCAGGCAGCTCCGCGGTTCCAGCCTCCACGGCATGGAGCCGGCGCACCGCGAGCCACGGCGCGCTGCGGGTGTAGGACGCCGCAACAAGCCGCGCCGCGCTCATGAAGTCCTCTCCTGTCTTCCCCTCATCCGGCAAACCGGTCAATGAAATCGTATGAATTCGCCCGTTGGGCAGCGTATCGAGCACAAGCAGCTTTGTTTCCCCCATCCAGGCCTGATAACGCGCGCCGCCGTCCTCCCGCCGCGCCGCCTGAAAGCTTTCCGGCGTCAGGGAAACGGCGTTCTTTCCGGCCAGATCGTTATAGCCGTCACAAAACAGCTGCAGATCAAGCCAGTCCCCGCCCTGGCACGCGCCGAGAGACAGCGGCAGGGCGGCGGCAAGGCAGAGGGATAACAGCTTGCGCCACATAGGCCGTTCCTCCTCACGGATATTCTATTGTCCATGCTTATGCCCTGGCATTCCGCATTATTCATAGGCAAGCGCGCAAGTCTCAAGTTTGAGGAATCGGGCCAGGGCTCAAAATTTTGAGCCCCTACCAATATTGGTGAGCATAAATAGAATATCAAAGATAATATTTGCAGATATTGTGCAAATTCATCCTCTCGCGTAAGCTTACGGGTAAGGCTACGCGTAAGCTTACGCGCGTGCTTCTTCGAATCGACTGGCAACCAACAACACAGGCGCAGGCACAGCCGCAGAGGGTAGGGGCTCAAAATTTTGAGCCCTATGATGATTCCTCAAAACCTTGCCCTAGCGGGATTCCTCAAAAATTTGAGCCCAACAACAACCCAAAAAATAAAAATAAAAAAACAACAAACAACAAATCTCGCAAGGGTTCAAAATGTAGGCTCTGCCCGGGTTCAAATTTTTGAACCCCTACCCCCGTTGGTGAGTATAAATAGAAAATAGCAGATAATATTTGAAGATATTGTGCAAGTTTATCCTCGCGCGTAAGCTTGCGGGTAAGACTACGCGTAAGCTTACGCGTAAGCTTACGCGCGTGATTCTCAAAATCGACCAGCAACCAACAGCGCAGGCACAGGCGCAGGCCGCAGAGGGTAGGGGCTCAAAATTTTGAGCCCTATGATGAGTCCTCAAATTTCTGAACCCCTACATGCCCAACCGCTGGTAACCGTCCTGCAAAAACCACTTGGGCTCTCCTGCAAAGGTGTGGACAAAACGAACGCTCTATGATATAATATGAGTATGAAAAAACAAACAATAGATGAAAAACGCCGCTGTCCGAAATGCGGCAAGGTAGAAAACCAAGTGAAGAAAGGGTTTAACCCTTCTGGAACGCAGCGCTGTCAATGCAGATTGTGCGGCATTGTTTACACGCTTGAGCCTAAAAAGAGAGAATATTCAGAAGAAACAAAGCAGCTCGCGCTAAAAATCTACTATGCGGGAGCAAGCGGGCGGGGCGTAGGCAAAGTTTTGGGCATGAGCAAGGCGAATGTGTACAACTGGATTAAAAAAAACGGAGCAGATTCAGACGGGAACAAAAGTTCTTGAGCTTGATGAGTTGTATCACTTTGTCGAGCGGAAGGGAACCAGCGAAACCCGCGAAAACACTTACGTTATTGCTATGGTTAGCCGCCTGCCAAGGCAAATTGTTGGTGTAGATGCCGCGTTTGACAAGTCGCCGCAGCGCATTCAAGCGCTGGTTGACGCCGCGCCGGAGGCTGAATATTATTGCACGGACGGCTTCTGGGGTTACGTCGATGTAGTCTATCCGGGCCGGCATGTGCGCAACATTCACAACAAGAACGATACTTTCACAGTCGAAAGCGTCAACGCCGACCTGCGGCATTATATCCCCATTTTGCGTCGCCGCAGCCGCTGTTTCCCGCGCAGCTTGGATACGCTCAATGCCGTCCTTGCGGTCTTCGTCGACGCCTACAACGCCTTTGGCGTCGCCAAAATGAAGTTTAGGCACGACCGCAACCCCAAATCCCGTGAATTGCCCTTCTCTGTGCTTGATTTTCTTTAAGCGTTTGATTGGCCACAGCCCCTGCAAAAAGGGCTTGTGCAATTCGGAAGCATGTGTTATAATATCCAATAAGCTGATTGAGCTTAGAGGTCGATAAAGGGGGATCCGCGTATATGAACCGCTTATTGAAAGCAGGGCTTGTTTGGCACGGCGGGCAGCTGGAACGCCGTGACATTTCCCTTGGGGCTTCCTCCGAACCGGCGCAGGAGATCATCGGCTGCGAAGATATCGCGATTTTCCCGGGCTTCAAGGATTTGCATGTGCATTTCCGGGAGCCCGGTTTTTCGAACAAGGAAACCATCGCTTCGGGTTCCCTGGCGGCGGCCAGGGGCGGCTATACCGCTGTGTGCGCCATGCCAAATCTATACCCCGCGCCGGACAGCCTGGAGCATCTGCGGGAGCAGCTGGAGATCATTCGGCGGGACGCGTGTATCCCGGTGTATCCCGTGGGGGCCATCACCATGGGGCAAAAGGGCAGGGGCGCGCTTTCCGATATGGAAGCTCTCGCGCCGTATGTATGCGGATTTTCGGACGACGGCGCGGGCATACAGGAGGCGGCGCTCATGCGCGGCGCGATGAAAGCGGCCCGTGCTTTGAAGAAGCCCGTCATCGCCCACTGCGAGGACGACAGCCTGCTCCGGGGAGGATATATCCACGATGGCGCCTACGCGGCCAGGCACGGGCACCGCGGCATTCGTTCCGAGAGCGAATGGGGCCAGCTGGCGCGGGATCTGGCGCTTGCGGAGGACTGCGGCTGCATGTACCACGCCTGCCATATCTCCACAAAAGAGAGCGTGGCCCTGATCCGCCGGGCGAAGGAGCGGGGCCTGCGCGTGAGCTGCGAAACCGCGCCGCACTATCTCCTGCTCAGCGACGCCGATTTGCGGGAGGAGGGCCGCTTCAAGATGAACCCGCCGCTGCGCGGGGAGGCCGACCGGCTGGCGCTGCTGGAGGGCCTGCGCGACGGCACGGTGGATATCATCGCCACCGACCACGCGCCCCACACGGCCGAAGAAAAATCCAGGGGCCTGGCGGGCAGCGCCTTCGGCATTGTCGGCCTGGAATGCGCCTTCGCCCTGCTTTACACCAAGCTGGTTTTGCCGGGGCTGCTCCCCATGGCGCGGCTGATCGACGCGATGAGCATACGTCCCCGCGCGTTGCTGCGCCAATGGTGCCCTGAGCTGCTCCCGCCGGAGGGTACCGTTGACCTATGCGGATTTCGATTGGACGAGACTTACACAATCCATCCGGCGGAATTTGCCTCCAAGGGCCGGGCCACGCCCTTCGCGGGCTGGGAGATACAGGGCAAATGGGCCTTTACGGCGATCGGGGACACCTGGATTTCTTCGAAGGAAATAAGCAGTGCAAATGATAAATTTATATGATAAAAAAAGGGGGGATAAGCAGTGCAATTGATAGATTATATGATACTTGAAAACACGAAAATTGCCCGGGAGGTCTATCGCCTGACGCTGGAAGCGCCGCCGGGCGTCCGGCAGGAGCTTCCCGTGCCGGGACAGTTTGTCAACCTGCAAATCGACGGTTGCTATCTGCGCCGGCCAATCTCCGTGTGCGACTGGTCGGAGCGCCGGCTGACGCTCATCTATAAAGCCGTGGGCACCGGCACGGAAAAGCTGGCGGCCTATTCTCCCGGAGAGACGCTCAATGTGCTCGGCGGCCTGGGGAACGGCTATACTATTATAAGAGAGGCGCGGCATCCGGTTCTCATCGGCGGGGGCGTGGGCGTTCCGCCGCTCTATGGCCTGGCGAGGGAGCTTGTGCGGGCCGGGCAGCAGCCGCTGGCGATTCTGGGCTTCAACACAGCCGACGAGGTCTTTTATGAAACAGAATTCGCCGCGCTCTGCCGGACGGTCGTAACGACAGCCGACGGCTCTCATGGGGAGAAGGGCTTTGTGACCGACGCCTTGAAAAATGTCGGATTCGTGTATGACAGCCTCTATACCTGCGGGCCGGAGCCCATGCTCCGCGCGGTGTATGACCAGGCGGCCCCCCTGCCGCCCGGGCGCGCCCAGTTCAGCTTTGAGCGGCGCATGGCCTGCGGCTTCGGGGCCTGCATGGTCTGCTCCTGCCGGACGGCGGAGGGCTACAAGCGCGTTTGCAAGGACGGCCCCGTTCTGACGAGGGAGGAGATTCTGTGGTGAGCTTACATAAAACGCCGGACTTTGATATAACCGTCAAGCTGTCAGGTCTGACGCTGCAAAACCCCGTGATTCCCGCCAGCGGCTGCTTCGGCTACGGCCAGGAGCTGCGGGAATTCTACGACATTGACATGCTCGGCTCGTTTTCCTTCAAGGGCACCACGCTGCACCCCCGCTTTGGCAACGAGCTGCCCCGGGTGGCGGAATGCGCGGCGGGAATGCTCAATTCCGTCGGGCTGCAAAACCCCGGCATCGACGCGGTGGTGGAGCGGGAGCTCCCGCGCCTGCGCGCTGTCTTCCATCAGCCGCTCATCGCCAACATCGGCGGCTTTTCCGTTGAGGAATACGCGGCCTGCTGCGAGAAGATCACCCAATGCGAGCAGGTGGGCATCATTGAGCTGAACATCAGCTGCCCCAATGTTCACGGCGGGGGCCTGGCCTTTGGGGCGGAGCCTGACTGCGCCGCCCGGGTGACCGAAGCCTGCAAGCGCGTCGTGACGAAGCCGCTCTATGTGAAGCTCAGCCCCAATGTAACGGACATCGCCGCCGTCGCGAGGGCTGTGGAAGCCGCGGGCGCGGACGGTCTGAGCCTGATCAACACCCTGCTGGGCATGCGCGTTGACCTGAAGACCCGCGGGCCTGTGCTGGCCAACGTCATGGGCGGGCTTTCCGGCCCCGCTGTTTTTCCTGTGGCGCTGCGCATGGTCTGGCAGGTTTATGAAGCGACGAAAATACCCATCATCGGCATGGGGGGCGTGAGCTCCGCCCGGGACGTGATCGAGATGATGCTGGCGGGAGCCAGCGCGGTGCAGGTGGGCACCGCGAATCTGATCGACCCCTACGCCTGCAAAAAGATCATCGAAGCGCTGCCGCTTGAGATGGAAAAGCTGGGAATAACAAAGCTGCGGGATGTAGTAGGAGGCGGCCATTGATGACCCTGTCAGTCACAAAGATAAAAAAGCGAATCGCTCTTATCCTCGCCGTGTTTCTTTTGTTGGCTGTGTCCGCCTGCGGCAAGGCTGTCCATTCAGCCGAAGCAAAGCCCAGGCGTATCCGGACCCACGATTCCCTCGGCAAGCTGACTGGCTCCACGGAAGTTGAGTACGACGAACACGGCAACCCTGTCCGGCAGACGAGTTCCGACAAAAGCAAAATCAATCAGGCCTCGCTGAGCCTCTACGGCCCGGACGGGCAGTTGATTGAGGAAAGCCGAAAGACCAAAACGGATACGGTCTTCCGCGTTACTGTTTTTGATAACGCCTATGACGAGAAAGGCCAGTTAATCCGCGTTGACACAAGCACCAACGGTGAGCCGGATACATCAAGCATCTATGAATACAACGAGAGCGGGCAAATCATCCGTACGGAACAGCGCGGCAAAAATAGTTTGACCGTGAAAACGGACGAATATAACGCCGAAGGCCTGAAAAGTCGCAGCGTCATTCACTTCAGCCGTTGGGATGACACAACGGCGGAGCCCTTCGCCCAAACAACTGAAACCCTTTATACCTATGACGCGCGGGGGCTGCTGATAAAATCCGAGAGTGACCGCGGCGTTACAAGCTATACATATGAGCACAACGCGCGGGGGCAAATGACCCGGAAGGAGGCGGAGCTTGACGGCGCTGTTGAAGCCGAAACGTATGAGTATAACAAAAGCGGCCAGCTGGTCCGCACGAATTATTACGCCAACGCGGGAACGGCCAATGAATCGATGGAATTCTATGTGGTATTAAAATATTAGACAGTTAATTTCGCAGAATTTCGTAGGGGCTCAAAAATTTGAGCCCAGGAAATTTCCCAGGGTTCAAAATTTTGAACCCCTACCCCGCGATAAATAAAGGAGATTGATATGCCAACAGAAAAAAATTGCGAAAAAAATTGCGCATTGAAAAAAGAGGTCATTATCCCCCTGGATTTTTCCAGCGCGCGGGAGGTCTTCGACTTTCTCGCGCTCTTTCCCCAGGGCGAAAAGCCCTATGTCAAAATCGGGATGGAGCTGTTTTATTCCGAGGGCCCGGAGATCGTGCGGGAGATCAAGCGCAGGGGGCATAAAATCTTTTTGGACCTGAAGCTGCATGACATCCCCAATACAGTAAAAAAAGCCATGGCGGCGCTGTCGCGGCTGGAGGTTGATCTGTGCAACCTACACACGGCGGGTACCATTGAAATGATGAGGGCCGCCCTGAAGGGCCTGACCCGCCCGGATGGCACGAGGCCCCTTCTGATTGGCGTGACGCAGCTGACCTCCACCAGCGAGGCGCGCATGCAAAGCGAGCTGCTGATCTCGGCCTCGCTGGAGGACACGGTGCTGCGATACGCCAAAAACGCCAAAGCCGCCGGGCTCGACGGCGTGGTCTGCTCCCCCCTGGAGGCCGCGCGGGTGAAAGCAGCCTGCGGCAAAGATTTTTTGACGGTTACGCCGGGCATCCGTTTCGCGGAAAGCTCTTCTGATGATCAGGTAAGAATCGCCGCCCCCGCCAACGCGCGTGAGATGGGCTGCGACTACATTGTCGTGGGCCGGCCAATCATCGCGGCGGGCGACCCATTGGCGGCGTACAGGCGCTGCGTAAAAGAGTTTTTGCCGATATAAAAAAATCAAAAAGGAGGTCTATCATGCTAACAGAAAATAATGGCGAAAAAAATTGTGAATTGCAAATTGCGAATTGCGAATTAAAGAAAAAGATCGCCGACGATCTGCTCGCGATCCGGGCGGTGTTCCTGCGCCCGGAGGAGCCCTTTACCTGGGCCAGCGGCATTCAATCCCCCGTGTACTGCGATAACCGGCTGACCCTGTCCTTCCCCGGTGTGCGCCGCCGGGTGGAGGAGGCCTTCGCTTCGTTGATCAAGGCAAAATACCCGGACTGCGGCATGCTTATGGGCACCAGCACGGCGGGCATCGCCCACGCGGCCATCGCGGCCTTTTTGTTGGACCTGCCCATGGGCTACGTGCGCTCCGGCGCGAAGGGCCATGGCCGCGCCAACCAGATTGAGGGCAAGCTCGAGCCCGGCGCTAAAGTCGTGGTGGTGGAGGATTTAATCTCCACCGGCGGCAGCGTGATAGAGGTCGTCGAGGTCCTGCGCGCGGCGGGCGCCGAGGTTCTGGGCGTCGTGAGCATCTTTAGCTACGGCATGCAAAAGGGCCTGGAGCGCCTGGCGGCGGCGGGCGTCGAAAACACCAGCCTGTGCGACTTCGACACGCTGGTCGGGCTCGCGGCGGAAACGGGGGTTATTGAGGAAAAGGCCAGGGCCGCGCTGCTGCGCTTCCGGGACAAGCCCACCGATCCGGGATGGATGGAAATGCTGTGATAAATATCACATGGCTACATGCGCGAATTCGTGCGAGGGTTCAAATTTTTGAACCCCTACGACCGTTCTCTGCCCTGGGTTCAAATTTTTGAACCCCTACCCAACAATAAAAACAAAAGAGATTTTAAATGAGGATTTTTCAAAGCTCCAGCGACTAAAGGAGGAAAGCCCATGACCAATCCCATGAAACGAGGCGGTGCTTTGCGGCATATCGTGGACAGCAAGGACCTCTCCGTGGCCGAAACCGAGGCCCTGCTCCGTCTGGCGGACGATATCATCGCGCGCCCCGGGGACTATGCCGGCGCCTGCGCGGGCTCCGGCGGAGAAGCCCGCAAAAAGCTCGCCACGCTCTTTTATGAGCCAAGCACCCGCACCCGGCTGAGCTTCGAGGCGGCCATGCTGGACCTGGGCGGCGGCGTGCTCGGCTTTTCCTCCGCCGACAGCTCGTCGGCGGTGAAGGGCGAGAGCGTGGCCGATACCGTGCGCGTGGTCAGCGGCTATGCCGACGTGATCGCCATGCGGCACCCCAAGGAGGGCGCACCCGTTGTGGCCGCGAAGCACGCCCTGGTTCCGGTGATCAACGCCGGGGACGGCGGGCACAACCACCCCACTCAGACCCTCACGGACCTCATGACCATCCGCCGGGAGCTGGGCACGCTTGAGGGCCTCACCGTGGGCCTTTGCGGCGACCTGAAGTTCGGGCGCACGGTGCACTCCCTGGTGAGCGCCATGGTACGCTATCCCGGTGTGCGCTTCGTGCTGATTTCCCCCAGGGAGCTGCGGGCCCCGGATTACGTGCTGAACATGATCCGCGAAAGCCCCGGCTGCGATTATGTGGAATGCCTGAACATGGACGAGGCGATGGCCCGGCTGGACGTTCTTTATATGACCCGCGTGCAAAAAGAGCGCTTCTTCAACGAGGCGGACTACGTGAGGCTCAAGGACAGCTTTATTCTCGACACCCCGAAGCTGCGCGGGGCCAAGCCGGAAATGATCGTGATGCACCCCCTGCCGCGGGTGAACGAGATCTCCGCCCGGGTGGACGAAAACCCGCACGCCAGATACTTCCAGCAGGCGGCCTACGGCAAATTTGTGCGCATGGCGCTGATTCTCACTTTGCTCAACCTGGGGAAGGGAGGCGCGGTTCTTTGAATATCGACAGCATCAACAACGGCATCGTGCTCGACCACATCATGGCCGGCCGGGGCATGCAGATATACCACGCCCTGGGGCTTGACGCCCTGGACTGCACCGTGGCCATCATCAAAAACGTGAAGAGCCGCAAGATGGGCACAAAGGACATCATCAAGATCGACGAGGCCATTGACTTCGACCTGGACGCCCTGGGCTTTATCGACCGGAACATCACCGTCAACGTCATTCAGAACGGGAAGCTCGCGGAAAAACGCAAGCTGCATCCGCCGCAGACCCTTGTCAGCGTGATCCGCTGCCGGAACCCCCGCTGCATCACCTCCTCGGAGCCCGACGCGGAGCAGATCTTCCGGCTGACGGGGCTGGAGGAGCCAATTTACCGCTGCGCTTACTGCGAAACGGCATACAGCGCGTAACAGGCGCTGCGCATGGGTTCAAATTTTTGAACCCCTACCAACCCCGTAGGGGCTCAAAAATTTGAGCCCATGCACAAACCCAACAAAATCCCAGTCAACAGGCCAGTTATCCCCATTTTTGGGTAAAAATACGGTTGACCTGACGAAAAGAATCTGTTATAATTAATTCCGAAAAGATAATTTCGTAGGGGCTCAAAAATTGTCAAGAGTAAGATGGTATACACCAGTGCAAGAGGATTGTATACACCTTGCCAGACTAAAGCCGTCGGATGGAGCGGTTAAGCAGGTTGCCAGTGTTGGCGTCGAACTCGGCGATGCGGAAGGAT
>WRMQ01000082.1 GCA_009777055.1 Oscillospiraceae bacterium | reverse complement strand
CTGCCACGGAATTACTGTGTTTCCGCCCGGCATTTCTGCCGGCCGAAACTCTTCTTAGAATCTTAAGGGTTGGTTCTTGTGAATCTCTTCACTCGAACCTGAATCGTTGTTTAATTTTCAAGGTGCGGGCGCGTTCTTTCTCTCGAACATCCGTTCTGCTCTTCCGGAACGCTCACATATCTTACCACAACTTTCCTGGCTTGTCAACCCCTTTTTTGCCTTTTTTTTCGACGGGTTTTCCACGCGGCCGGGTGTGCGGTCAGAGATCCCTCTCAGAGGCCTCCCAAAACTTTTTCTTGCCTATTATATGATAGTATGATATACTGTGTCAAGCCGTTCATGCGATAATTGCGCATTGCGAATTATTAAGTAAAGGAGCGTTCCCCATGCCGATTAAAGTGGACAACAATCTGCCCGCGCGCAACGCGCTGGAAATGGAAAACATCTTCGTGATGAGCCAGGAACGCGCCATGCACCAGGACATCCGGCCCCTGCGCATCGTCATTTTAAACCTTATGCCCACCAAAATTGAAACAGAGACCCAGCTGCTGCGCATGCTGAGCAACTCGCCGATTCAAGTGGACATTGATTTGATGCACATGGTCACGCACCACTCCAAAAACACCTCGCGGGAGCATCTGCTGGAGTTTTACCAGCGCTTTGAAGATATTCGCGGTCAGAAATACGACGGCATGATCATCACCGGCGCGCCCGTGGAGCACCTGCCCTTTGAAGAGGTGGATTATTGGCCCGAGCTTTGCGAAATTATGGAGTGGAGCACGAAGCATGTCTATTCTACATTCTATATTTGCTGGGGGGCGCAGGCGGGGCTTTATTTCCACCATGGAATTCCGAAATATCCGCTGAAGGAAAAGCTTTCCGGCGTATATTCCCACCGGCTGCTGGACCCCATGCATCCTCTGGTGCGGGGCATGGACGACGAATTCTTCGTTCCGGTGTCCCGCTACACCGAGGTGCGGCGGGAGGATATCTACCGCTCAAAAGATTTACAGATTCTAACGTATTCCGACCAGTCGGGCGTGCATCTGGTGTCGGATCTCGACTGCCGCAGGTTTTACGCCACGGGGCATTCGGAATATGACCGCGAGACCCTTGCCCGGGAATACTTCCGGGATGTGAACAAGGGCCTGGAGGTCGCCGTGCCCTACAACTATTTTCCCGACGACGACCCCAACCGGACGCCCCGGCTCCGCTGGCGCGGCGCCGCGAGCCTGATTTTTATGAACTGGCTGAATTACTTCGTGTATCAGCGCACGCCATATGACCTTTCGACGCTGTAATCAAAAAACAGAATTATTGCTCATATCCCTTCATCCCCTTGAAGATCTCCTCACCGTAAACGTCGCAGTTGTCCTTATGGTGCAGCGGGTTCCATACCTGGGCGAAGAAGGGATTCACCTTGGCTTCCGAGCCGTAGTCCCAGGGGGTAAAAGGGTTTTTCCAGTCGCCGTCGTTGGGGCCGGGAAGCTCATCCGGGCACCAGTGGCCGCCCTTGAGCACAAGGTTGGGGGTCATCTCGAAGCTGTGGCCATGGGCGCAGCGCCATTTGAGTGGCGTGAAGAGGTCGCCCGGCTCCATGCTTTGGGACAGGCATTCGCCGCCGCGGAAGCGCGCCGCCCGCCTCATGTCGTCAATGCTCAGCGCGGCCAATGGCTTGGTCTCGTCGTAGCCATGGCTGAGGGTGTTTTCGGGCAGCTGGCCGCAAAGGGTTTCGCGCTCCTCCCTGGTGGGCTGCCAAAGGGGAAAGGTGTCCCAGCTGCCGATTTTCGCCCACCTTCTGCGGCTGCCGAAGTAGGCGGTAATGCGCGCCCTGTCGTCGCTTTCAAACCAGCTCATGGTGCCAAAAATGGGCGTCCTGGTCATCTTTTTCATCATTGCGGCTTTGATCATGCCGGGCGGAACCAGCTTGGCCAGCTTGTAGTAAGAGGGTATCTGGGCGGAGATTTCGGCGAAATAATCCTGTATGGACTTGTTCTGCCGAAAATGAAGATAGGCCTCCAGTTGATCGGAGTCCGCGTACCATTGGCCATGGAAGTTTTTCGTAGCGAACCAGTTGGCGCCAAAAATCTTCTTTGGGCTGCCCAGGCCCAGCGCGCCCAAAAGGAACTCCTCGAACTCGTAGTTGGTGATGCGGTAATCCGCGCCGGAGCCGATGTTATAAAAGCCGCGCCAGAACTCCTCCGGCACCCAGTCCTCGCAGACATTGGCCAGCAGGCGGCCGGAGTCCTCCACCGTGGCCCACTCCAGCACGCCGTTGATGGGCACGTGAAACATAATGGGGTCCTGGTTTTTGATGATATTGGCGTAGAGGATTCCGCTTTGCCGCAGCGACACCCAATACCTCAGGCCCGATTCCGCGAAAATGCGCTCCGCGATGGTTTTGCTGATGGCGTAATGGTCATACACGCTGATTTTGATGGGGTCGCCGGTGCGGGCCCAATGGATGGGCGCGTTGCGGTCGCCGGTCTGCGCCACCGTTCCGATATACACCAGGCGGATGTCGTCGGCGTTTGGCTGCGCCTTCACGGCGTCCACCACGTTCTTCGCCGCGGCGGTGTTCACGCGTATGGTGCCCTTGGGGTCATAATCCGCCTGGGGCGAGACCATGCCGCCCACATGCAGCACGAAGTCCGCGCCCGTCACGCCCGCCAGAACATCCTCGTATTTGCGCAAATCGCCCCACAGCAGCCTTACGCAGGGGTCGTTTTCATAGGCCGAAAATTTCTCGCGGTTTTTCTGGCTGCCCCGGTTGAGCACCACGATGTCGAATTTGTCCTTGCGCTTGTATAGCTCCTGAAAGCCGTGCCAGCCCATGTTGCCCGAGGCTCCGGTGAGGAATACCGTCTTCTTCGCCATCGTGATCTCCCCTTTTATCTTTAAATATTCTTTATAGTTATATTTATGATTTGTTTATTATTTTGATTATTATTTTGTTGCTTTCATTTTATCATAAAAGCGCGGATATTTATTTCGAAATGAGAATAATAGAAAAACAAAAATCAGACTTGACGGAACGGAAAAAATAGGATAGAATATACAGCGGTGATGCTGCTTGAACAAAGACCCGGCGCTGCGGAGAAAACGAAGGCGCTCGCTGATCAATCTGATCGGCGTGCTGCTGCTTATTGCCGCCGGCGTGCTTGTGGCCCTGCTGTTTTTTCTGAGCACGCCCGCACTGCAGGAATGGTACGCCATCTACCACAACGAGCTGCAGATTTTGGAGTACAGCATCCTCTCCCTGCCGAACATCTGGGTCATCGTCGTGGCGGTGCTGGCGCTGTACGCCCTGAAGGGCGTAATGCCCATGCCGCCGATCTCGCTCATGTGCGTCAGCACGGCGGCGGTTTTGCCGTTTTACCTGAGCTTTATCGTCAATCTGGCGGGCGTCGTCATCGTTGTGACGGAGCGGTACTGGATGGGGCACAGGCGCGGCCGGGGAGGGCTGCACCGCCTGCTTTCCCGCAACGACACCATACGCGCCTTTCTGGAGCGCGATGACCGGAGCAAGCCCTGGCTGCTGTTCCTGTTTCGGCTGCTGCCCAGCTTTCCCGTGAACCCCGTGAGCTCCATCTACGGCGCCATGAGCTTTGATTATGTGGACTATGTATTGATCTCGCTGCTGGGCTTTTTGCCGAAGATTATCTCCTACCTCCTGCTGGGCATCAACGTCTATCAGCCCCTTTCGCCGTCGTTCATCATACCGATGATCATCATATTCGCGCTGTCAGGCATCTCCCTGCTGGGGGTAAACCTGTTCCTCGCCACATCGAAAAGCCAGAAAGGAATTCCATCATGATCCAATACGATACCCTGATAGAGGGCCTCAATCACGGCGCCTATACTTCACGGCTGGCGGTTTTTTACGCCGAAGACACTCCGCGGCAGGAAAAGCGCCTGATACAGACGGCGCAGCTGTTTTCCGATTTTTTCGGCCACACCAAGGGCGGATTCGAGCTGTTCAGCGCCCCCGGGCGCAGCGAGATCTGCGGCAACCACACCGACCATAACCGGGGCAAGGTGATGGCGGCCGCGATTAACCTGGATGCTGTGGCCGTCGCCAAAAAACGCGACGACCTGCGTATCACGGTGAAATCCGCGGGGCATGAGCCGGACGACATCTACGTCAGCGACCTCACCCCCAGCGAGATGGAGACCGGCCGCTCCGCCGCGATGATCCGCGGCGTGTGCGCGGGCTTTGTGGAGCGCGGCTGCCACATCGGCGGCTTTGAGGCCGCCACCATGTCGGACGTGCTCGGCGGCTCGGGCCTGTCGTCCTCCGCTGCCTTTGAGGTACTCATCGGCACGATTCTCAACCATTTTTATAACGATGGGCAGGTGCCGCCCCTGGTGATTGCCCAAATCGCGCAATACGCCGAAAACCGTTTCTTTGGCAAGCCCAGCGGCCTGATGGACCAGACCGCCTGCTCGGTGGGCGGCTTTGTGCGCATCGACTTCGGCGACGCCGCCCGCCCTGTGGTGGAAAAGGTGGATTTCGATTTCGACACCTGCGGCCACGCGCTTTGCGTGGTGGATTCCGGCGGCTCCCACGCCAACCTCACGGAGGATTACGGCCTGGTGCGCGGCGAGATGGAGGCCGCTGCCCGGGCCCTGGGCAAATCCGTGCTCCGCGAGCTGAGCCTGAAGGCGGTTCTGGCGGAAATCCCCGGCCTGCGGGAGACGCTGGGTGACCGCGCGGTGCTGCGGGCACTGCACTTTTTTGCCGAAAACGAACGCGTCGACCGCATGGCCGCCGCCCTGGCCCGGGGCGATTTCGAGGCCTTCAAATCAATCATCCTCGAAAGCGGGCGCTCCTCCTTTATGTATAACCAAAATGTCTATACCGGCAAGCCGCCCCAGGAGCAGCCGGTGTCTTTGGCCCTGGCGCTGAGCGAAACGGCGCTGGGCGGGCGCGGCGCGTGGCGGGTACACGGCGGCGGCTTCGCGGGCACCATCCAGGCCTTTGTGCCGCTGGACATGCTCGAGGGATACCGCGGGGCGATGGAGGCTGTCTTCGGCCCCGGCAGCTGTTATGTGCTGCGGGTACGGGCCCAGGGCGGATCAAAGCTGCTGGATTAATCTGGTCATTCAGGTAGGGGTTCAAAATTTTGAACCCTGCATTTGAACCCTAAGATAAAATATAACCCCTGCATTTGAACCCTAAGATAAATTTTGAACCCATAACCAATTTCCAGGGCTCAAATTTTTGAGCCCCTACATTTTCAGGGCCCAATTTTTTGAGCCCCTACATCCCCAAGGCTCAATTTTTTGAGCCCCTACGCAGGCAGAGCTAGGTAGGGGCTCAAAAATTTGAGCCCTGGGAATGCATTCTTTTGTAATCAGTATTTCTAAAAATGCGGCGTAAGAAAGAAAAAATACGTGAGAATCGCGAAAAATCTATAAAAAATACCTTGCCATTTCTTTACCAATGTGATATAATGCACTATGAGGGGTAGTACGTGGAGCGACTCCCGCGGCGACAGCGCAATAACGCCGCCGAGCCACCTGCGCAGTTCCCTGGGTTTCATCGTAAATCCCTTACCATTGGCAAATTACCACTGGCAAATATCACTGGCAAAATTTTATAAAAAGGAGGAAACAGGATGAAGGCAATTTTCTCAATGATCTTGGCGATCCTGATGGCGCTGCTCAGCTTTATCCCCGGCTTGAATGCCTTGCTTGGCAAACTTCCCGGAACGCAGCCCGTTGGCTTTACCGTTGGCGAATGGCTTGACCTGTTGGTAACCAACTTCAACATGCAAGCGACCGAGTATGCCGAAGAGCCCTTTTTTGACGCGGTTCCAGCCACCGACGAGTATTTCGTCGCTGTGCAGATCTGCTACGAATGGGGTGTTGTGACGGCGGAAGATGAGTTCACTACTGCCGACGCGCTGACGAAATCCTTCATGGGCGTGACGCTCGTGCGCTGCGCTTATCTGAAGCTCGATCCCGAAGCGAACATGCCCTTCGACCTTGCCGGCTTTGCAAATGCCGAAGAACTCGCCACCGCGGTTCTCAACGGCTTTATTGCGCTTGCGGGCGGCAAACTCGTTGACGGCATCGCATCGGTCGAGGATGCTTTGGCCGCGCTCCGGAGAGCCGTGAACGGATGGCTGAACAAGACCTTCGGCGAGGCTGACCTTGATGTCGGATTGGTGGAGGGCGATGCCGCTCCCGGTGCCCAGGGCCTCTTTGACGGCGAGATCGGCACCGAGCCCACCGAGCAGACCGCCGCCGACGTGTTTGAAACCGTCGCGTTCCAGGGCGACTTCGAGCCCGACCTGCGCGCTTCCACCATTACGGACGCCGCGGGCAACGTGCTCAACAATGGCGCCGCCGGCGACCCCAACTCCGTTGCTGTGCAGGGCTTCGACAGCCAGTTCAGCCTTTCGGATCTCAAAAACTTTGACATCAAGGACGCTTTGAGCCAAATTGAGTGGAAGCAGCTGCTGAAGAAGATTAACCTCGACTTCGCGGTCGGCCCCCTCAATGTGCATGTCAACGCGCTTGAGAACGGCTTCAACGTCGGTCTTTCGGGCTCCCCTGTGAGCGGCCTGACGCTGAGCAAGCAGTACGAAATGACCAATTTCGACATCAGCTCCCAGCTGGACGCGAACCTGCTGCTCGGCAAGATCAACGAATGCTATGTCCGTGTTGGCTACGATCTCAAGGAAGTCACCGCCATCACCGGTACCGCGGCGGAGTCTCTCTATGATACGGGCTATGAGGGCGAGCACGCGCAGGAGCTGATGAAGAAGCTGGAAGACGCGCTGAAGAAGGTGCTCAACGCCTCCGGCGGCACGGTCAATCTCTTCTCCATCACCGTTCCGATTCCGCAGCTGCCCGCGATTACCGTCACCATTAAGTTTTCCCTGACGGTCACCGTGGACGGCAGGATCAGCCTGACGGTCACCAGCAGCGAGCTCAAGGGCTTTGAGATCATCAACAACCAGCCGCGCTTCTTGAACCAGAGCAATGTGAAGTCCAGGAACTACTACGTGGATGCCAACGCTGAGCTGAAAGCCAATGTTGACGTCGACCTGAGCATCCTTGGCTTCTGCCTGGTCGACCTGGGCGTTACCGCTGGTCTGGGCTGCGAGGCCTGGGTAAACGTGGACATCAAGAATCCCGACGGCAGCTATCTGGCGACCCAGAAGTTTGACCTGCCCTTCGGCATTCTGATGGAAACCACCCTCGGCGCGAACAACGACCTGATCGCCTATTCCGGCGCGGTCAAGATCTACGGCATTTTGGAGATCTACTACGGCAGGCGCTCTGTCATCCTCGGCTTGATCCCGGCTCAGTACCGCGAGTTCAAGCTCTTTGGCAGAAGCGGCGCGATGTTTGACTCCGTTATCTACGAAACCACCTTCGACAACGCGGTGCCTGTTGCCGCGTAAGCAGAAACAGGCACGGTAAACCGCCGAAAAACGCCCTCCACTGTTAAGAACTGTGGGGGGCGTTTGTTATGTTGTGTTAATCTCATTCCAGTCAAATGGCGCGAAGCGATTAGCCCTGCCGCAGGCAGTCATTCCTGCACATATCTTCCAACGTCTCCCCTCTCACAATTACACGGGACTCCCCTTCCTTCACCATCACGATGGGGGGGCGGGGCACGCGGTTGTAGTTCGAGGACATGGAGTAGTTGTAAGCGCCGGTGGAAAGCACCGCCAGCACATCACCAGGCGCCACCGGCTGCAGTGGGGTAAATTCCTGGATAAGGTCGCCGCTTTCGCAGTAGCGCCCGGCAATGGTCACGGTCTCTGAGGCCTCCTCGCCCGCGCGGTTGGCGCATAGGGCCTTGTACTTCGCGCCGTACATCATGTAGCGCGGATTGTCGCCCATGCCGCCGTCCACGGTGACATAGGTACGTACACCCGGAATCTCCTTCACCGCGCCGACGGTGTAGAGCGTGATGCCCGCGGGCCCGGGGATGGAGCGGCCCGGCTCCAGCAGGAGGGTGGGCAGCCGCAGGCCCAGCCGCGCGCAGCTTTCGCGAATCGCGGCCACTGCGTGCTCCAGATATGCCTCATAGGGCCGCGCTTCGTCGTGCTCGTCGTAAGGGATGCCCATGCCGCCGCCCAGGTTGAGCTGCGTCAGCTCCGTGCCGAAGCGGGCCTTGATTTCGGCAAAAAAGCCCAGCATGACCTCCGCCGCCAAAACGAAGGGATCCACCTCAAAGATCTGGGAACCGATGTGGCAGTGCAGGCCCACCAGGTCCAGCCGCTCCGCCCGCAGCGCCAGCTCCACCGCGCGCATGGCCTCGCCGGTTTCCAGCGCGAAGCCGAACTTCGAATCAATTTGGCCCGTGCGGATAAAATCGTGGGTATGCGCGTCGATGCCTGGCTTAATGCGCAGCAGAATCTTTACCCGGCTTCGCCCGATGGCCCTGGCCTCTTCGCTGAGCGTTTGAAGCTCCGCAAGATTATCGGCCACGATCTGGCCCACGTTCTCCCGCAGGGCAAAACGGATCTCCTCCGGCGTCTTGTTGTTCCCGTGGAAGTAGATGCGCTCCGCCGGGAAGCCCGCCTGCAGCGCGGTGTGCAGCTCGCCCGCCGATACCACATCCAGCCCGAGGTTCTCCTGGGCGGCGATGCGGCAAAGCTCCTTGCACGAGAGCGCCTTACTGGCGTAAAGCACCATGCCGCGGCCATCGTAGCAGCGCTCCAGCGCCTGCGTATACCTGCGGCAGTTTTGCCGGATCTGCGTTTCGTCCATCACATAAAGGGGCGTGCCGTATTCGCCGGCCAGCGCCACTGTGTCCAGGCCGCCGATGGTCAGGCGGCCCTTTTCGTTGATATTTAAGCAATCCGCGGTAAACATAGTTATATTTCTCCTCTATCCGTATTCTCGGCAATTTTCTCAATCATCTCCATCAGCGCCTCGCGCCCATTTCCGGTTACGCTGGAAAACGGGATAAGCGCCCGTGCACCGCTGTCCGCCAGCTCTTTCTGAAGGGCATCCAGACGGGCGGCGGTTTCTGTTTTGTTCAGCTTGTCGCTTTTGGTCAGCACCGCGACGAAGGGGATCCCCTGTTCCCGCAGGAAATGGAGCATCGTCCAGTCGTCCTTCGTGGGGGCGTGGCGCATATCGATGAGCTGAACCACCAAAGCGATCCGGCGGCCGCTGTTGAAGTAATGCTCCATCAGCTCCGCCCAGCGTTTTCGCTCGTCGCCCGGACGTTTGGCGTAGCCGTAGCCCGGCAAATCGGCCAGACGCAGACCGCCGCCCCGGTAAAAGTTCACTGTAACAGTCTTGCCGGGCATAGAACTGACCCGCGCCAGACTTTTGCGCCGCAGCAGCGTGTTGAGCAGCGAGGATTTCCCCACGTTGGAGCGCCCCGCGAAGGCGATTTCCGGCAGGTCGGAGGGCGGCAGCTGGCGGGATGTGCCGTAGGCCGCCTCAAAAGCGAATAGATTGGTGTTCATAGCTTTCGGTTTTCTTTCTGTAACTCGTCATCCAGCAGGTCGGCGAAGCGCTGGATGATCCCGCTGTCGAGCTTTCGCTCATCTTTTGAATAGCGCAGGGGCTCTTTTCTGATCCGCAGGGCTGTTCGCATCGCCTCCGGGTCCGGACACAGATTTTCCGTAAGAGCCCACTCCCCCGCCGCGGTTTTGGCGATCACCTTTCCCGTTCGCAGAGTATAGATGCCACGGGCGATATCCAGCAGCCAGCCTACGGAATCCCCGTATACCCGCACCGCGCGCAGGTGCCTGGCGCAATCGCCGCGCAGCTGCTCATAAGCCGGGGCATTCAACCGGGCGCGCAAATCCTCGCCATGCAGCGGGATGCCGCAATCCAAGAGCGTTGCCAGCCCAAAGCTGTCGAGATCATAGCCCTCGTCGATTCTTTGTCCGGAGGAACCCCAATAGACGGTTCGCTCTGTTTTGCGATACAGCAATGCATCCAGCGAGAGCATTCCGCCTTCGAATAACCCGAAGTACGGGTTCCCGGGATTGCGCTCCAACATGGCTTGCCGCAGATGCAGCAGAGCCTCCGCCTGTGGCCGTGTGATTTCACGCCGTGTGAGCACCAGGATGTCGATGTCGCTCCAGCCAAGCTGAAAATCATTCAGCGCGACGGAGCCATAGAGATAGATCGCCGGGGCCTGACCGCGTAGAATAGCCGCGATCTCCCGCGTCATTGCTTGCGCAGACTCTATCATGCCACGGGCACCGTCTGCCGTATATTCTGCCGCTTGCTTTCGGGCTTCTGTTTTAAAACCGGTTCATTGTCCAGCACCTCCGGTGCGATTTCCGGCAGCAGGGCATACTCCGGCAGCTGGGAGAGATGCGTGATGCCGATAAACCTGATCGCGGCTTTTACCACTTCGTCCACTTTTTCCAAATCCGGAAGGTTTTCTTCCGGGATGAGCACCGTTGGAATCCCCGCGCGGTAGGCCGCCATAGCCTTTTCCCGCAGGCCGCCAATGGGCAGCACCCGCCCGGTGAGGGTGATTTCGCCGGTCATGGCCAGGCTCGGGGTCACCCGCAGGCCCCCCAGGGCGGAAAGCAGCGCCGTGAACATCGTCACCCCGGCGGAGGGGCCGTCCTTGGGTACCGCGCCCTCGGGCACGTGAATGTGGATATCGCGGTCCCGGTGGAAATCGTCGGGCAGCGCGAGGGCTTTCGCGTGGTAGCGCAGATAGCTCACGGCAGCCTCGGCGGATTCCTTCATCACGTCGCCCAGGGAGCCGGTCAGCGAAAGCTTGCCTGTGCCGGGCATAATCAGCGCCTCAATTGGCATGATATCCCCGCCGATGGAGGTCCAGGCCAGACCGTTCACCACGCCGGCCAGGGGCTCTTTGTTGTGATGGTCGTCCTTGTATTTGCGCACGCCCAGCCATTCCTCCAGCTGCCCGGGCTTCAGG
>WRMQ01000081.1 GCA_009777055.1 Oscillospiraceae bacterium | reverse complement strand
TCGGCACCAACACGAGCTTACCCTGGGGCATGTGGAGCAGCGAGATCGCGCGCTACATCAACGCCAATCAGGCGGAGTTCAGCGCCCGGGGGATCAGCGTCACAGCGGGCAGCATATTGGAAAAAGGCTATGTGCACCCCACGTTTTTGTATGAATCCCTGTGGTGCCTGCTGAGCTTCGGGATCCTCTATCTCATCTGCAAGAAATGGCGGCGCTTCAGCGGCCAGCTGATGCTGTGCTACGGCGTACTCTACGGCACCGAACGCTTCTTCGTGGAGGGCATGCGGCTGGACAGCCTATACATCGGCGCCACCAACCTGCGGGTGTCGCAGCTGGTTTCGGCGGTTCTGGCACTGGGCTGCCTCGCCGCGCTGATCCTTCTGCTGCTCCGGGACAAAAAGGACCACAAGCCCATCGAGGGAATCGACTTTTTCCCCGAGGACGACAGCGAAAAGAACAAGAAAAAGCAGGGCGAAGCAAACGAAGCTGTTGACGCGGATACCGGCGAAGAAATTAACGCCGAAGACAGTAATTAAAAAGGAGAATCATCCTATGGCTCAGATATTGAGCGGCACAGCCGTGGCCGCGAAGGTCCTTGAGCGCATTGCCGATGAAACGAAACGCGGCGGTATTGCGCCCACCCTGGCGGTGATCATCGTGGGCGGCGACCCCGCCTCCCGCGTATATGTGGACAACAAGAAGAAGGACTGCGCCCGCGTGGGCTTTCACTCCCTGGAATACGCCCTGCCGGCGGATGTGGGCCAGACAAAGCTGCTTGCGCTGATTGAGACGCTCAACAGCGACCCGCGGGTCCACGGCATTCTTTGCCAGATGCCTCTCCCCCGGGACATTGACGAGCGGGCCGTGACGCGGGCCATCTCCCCCGCGAAGGATGTCGATGCCTTTCACCCGGAAAACGTGGGCAGAATCCTGCTGGGCGACCCCGTCTTCCTGCCCTGCACCCCCGCCGGGGTCATGGAGCTCCTGGCGGAGGCGGGCATTTCGCTGGAGGGCCGGCACGTGGTGGTCGTGGGCCGCAGCAGCATCGTGGGCAAGCCAATGGCTATGCTGGCGCTGGGCGCCAACGCGACTGTAACGATATGCCACTCCAAAACCGCCGATCTGGCGGGCATCACACGGCAGGCGGATGTGCTTGTGGCCGCCGTTGGCCGCGCGAATTTCATCACCGCCGACATGGTGCGCGAGGGTGCGGTGGTGATCGACGTGGGCATCAACCGCCTGGAAAACGGCAAGCTGCGCGGCGACGTGGACTACGAGGCCGTAGCCGAAAAGGCAAGCTGGATTACGCCCGTGCCCGGCGGTGTCGGCCCCATGACCCGGGCAATGCTCCTGCAAAACACACTCGCTGCCGCCGCCGCCAGCATCTAAAATCTAGTATTGGAGAATTTCATGCCGAAAAAACTCTATCGCTCCCGCGCGGACAGGAAGCTCTCGGGCGTCTGCGGCGGGCTGGGGGATTTTTTAAACATTGACCCTACCATTGTTCGGGTTGTCTTTGTCATTGTCGCACTGATTCCGGGGCTGAACCCGGTGTCTCTGATCGGCTATCTCCTGATGGCTGTCATCATCCCCGAGGAGCCCGTGGCCGACGATTTCGATGTCGTCGACGTTTCTGAGGAGCCCGGCGGGGCTGACAATCAATAATACCGCAGCAGCGAAACGACCTTTCCCAGAATCGCGATTTCGTTGCAGAGGATGGGGTCCATGCTGTCGTTTTCCGGCTGCAGCCGGAAGTGGCCGTTTTCTTTGTAGAAGGTTTTTACGGTGGCTTCGTCCTCAATGAGAGCGACGACGATATCGCCGTTGCGGGCCGTGGGCGTCTTCTCGACAAAGACGATGTCGCCATCGAGAATGCCGATGTTGATCATGCTTTCGCCGCGCACCCGCAGGGCAAAAAGGGATTTATCCCGCGAAACGGGGCCGGTATAGGGCAGGTAGCTTTCGATTTGCTCCACCGCGAGAATCGGCATGCCGGCCGTTACGGTGCCTAGCAGCGGCACGTGGGTCACCTGCTTTTCGTAGCCCGCGATGCGGATGGAGCGCTTGTGCATCGCGTCCCGGGTGATGTAGCCCATCGCCTCCAGGCTGTCCAGGTTCGTCTGCACCGCGGAGGTGGAGCGCAGGCCCACACGCTCGCAGATTTCGCGCACCGAGGGCGGAACGCCGTCCTGCGCACGCTCCAGGATGAACTCGTAGATGCGCCGCTGGGTGTCGCTCATTTGCTTTGATTTCATAAAAATGACCTTCCTTTCACCATGTTTTGGGTTTCTGGGACTATTATAACACAAATGTTCAAGAATTGCAAACATTTGTTTCAAAATTTTTGAAAAAATTTTTCACGGGGTGTATTTCCATGGCGATCCTGAAAAAATGGGCCGACAAGTCAATCAAACGGGCAAAAAGGCCAGAGGCCGTGGGGGTTTCCAGCCTGGAGCTCAGCGCGCTGGTGAACGACTTTCTGCGCTCGGGCCTGGAGATTCACTCCCTGATGGTAATGCGCCGGGGCAAGGTCGCCTTCGAGGCGTTTCGCGCGCCCTACACACCGGAAATGCCCCACGCGATGTTTTCGGTGAGCAAGTCGATCACCTCCCTGGCGGCGGGCTTCGCCATATCGGAGGGCCTGTTGGCCCTGGAGACGCCGGTACTGGAAATTCTGCCGGAGCTGCGGGGCTATGTGCCGGAAGAACCCGACGAGCAGCTGGAGCGGCTGACGCTGCGGCAGCTGCTGGCAATGACCTCCGGCAAATCGGTGCCGCCCATGGCGGATAAGCGCAAAAATCGCTGGCTGCGGGATTTCGCCGAAGCGCCCTGGCGCTACCCGCCGGGAGAGGGCTGGAATTACCACAACGAGAACTGCCATGTGGTCTGCGCCATGCTTCAGCGGGTGAGCGGCATGACGGTTGTGGACTACCTCATGCCCCGCCTTTTCGAGCCTCTGGGGATCCCCCGCCCCTTCTGGGAGACCGACGGGAACGGCGTGGAGGCGGGCGGCTGGGGCATTTCCCTTACGACGGAGTCCTTTGCCAAGATCATGCTCTGCTGCCAGCAGGGCGGCGTATATCAGGGCAGGCAGGTGATCCCCGCGGATTACATACAGGAAGCGACCCGCAGGCAGACGGAATCCGGCGGCGCCAGCGCCCACGGAAAGGTGGGCTACGGGCTGTGCTTCTGGATGGATCTCCTGCCGGGCTCTTACCGCGCGGAGGGCGTGTTTTCGCAGCTGGGCCTGGTCTTCCCGGACCAAGGCGCCTGCCTGGTGATGACCGGCGGGGAGATTTTCTCCGCGGACTCCCTGGACTGCCTGTTCCGCCATATTCCGCAGCTGTTCCTGGATGAGAACGGGCCGAAGCCGGAACGCGTGATCGATCCCGCGGATATCCGGCTTCCTCCCCTGCCGGAGCTGCCCCGCGCGCCCCGCAGCATCAGCCTGGAGCAAAAGCTGGAGGGCCGCATCATCCGCTTCAGCCAGCAAGGGCCGCAGTCCCTTCCGCAGGCGCTGGGCTACCCTGTCAGCGTCATGCCCGTGGCGGTATTTTTTATGTCGGCGGAAAAGGGCGGCGGAATCAACGACCTGCGCTTTCGTTTTCAGACGGATACCCTCCAATTCAGCTGGTCCGAGGGCAGCGAGCGCAACACCGTGCTCTGCGGCATGGACGGCCGCGCCCGCCGGAGCCTGATCCGCCTTGGCGGCATGGATTTTACCGTGGGCTGCACCGCCGCCTGGGAGGGCGCCTCCCGGCTGCATGTCTGGCTCCGCCCCCTGGAATCCGTGGCGCAGCGGCGGCTGACCTTCATCTTCAGCGGCAGCGTGGTGCGCATGCTCCCCCGCAGCTCGCCGGGCCTTTCCTCCATCGGGAAATACCTGACCGGCTATATCTCTACGCTGCTTCCCTCTGCCCTGGGCGGCCTGATGGCCTCCCAGGCGTCAAAGCTGGCGCAGCTGGCGGAGCCCATGCATATTGGAACGGTGACAAAGCTGAAATGACAATTTCCCCAAAGAACCGCAATTCTAAACCGGGAGGATTTTTATGGCCATCTATATTATGTTATATGCTTTGGCGGGGCTGGCGGGGCTGTTCTGCCTCGCTCTGGCCGGGGCGAGCGTTTACGCGTTCCGCCTGGCTTTTGTCCGCAGGAAAGAGCCCGGAGGCGAGCCCCGCGAGGAGGATTGGGAGCAGCCGGCACGCGACCGGGAACGCTGGAGCGGGAAACAGGCCTTTCTGGCCCGGGAGGATATTGAGGACGTCTCTCTGCGCGCGGCGGATGGCACGACGCTGAAGGGCTGGTATCTGCCGGCGAAGGAGCCTTCAGACGTTCTGGTGATTTCGGTGCACGGCTACCGCTGCGAGGGGGTGGGCGAGTTCTCCTGCTTTGTGGATTTTTATCATGAGGACAGAAAGGTGAATTATTTCCTGCCGGATCTGCGCGCCCATGGCCGCAGCGGGGGCAGGCTCATCAGCTTTGGCGCGAAGGAGGCCCCGGATATCCTGGCGTGGATGGACTATTTCATCGAACGCCTGGGGCAAAGCTGCAAAATCGCGCTCCACGGCATCTCTATGGGAGCCTCCACCGCGGTGCTTGCCGCGGCCCGGGCTACGCAGCCCCAGTTAAAGCTGCTCATCGCGGACTGCGGCTACACCGACGCCTACGAGCAGTGCGTCGACAGTATGAAGGGCGAGCTGGGCTTTGCGTTCACTCCCCTGGTTTGGATCACGGCCGCGGCCTTCCGTCTGCGGCTGGGGGTCTCACTGCGCAAGGACACCGACTGCCTGGCAGCCGTGAAAGCTCTGAAGCTGCCCGCGCTGTTCCTCCATGGGGCGCAGGACGATTTCGTCAAAACAGAGATGGGGCTTCGGCTCCACGAGGCCTGCGCGTCCCCAAGCAAGGCGCTGCTGCTCGTTGAAGGCGCGGGGCACGACATGTCCTGGTACGTCGGCCGGCCGCTTTACGAGGCGAAGCTCCGGGAATGGATGGAGCGTTTTGTCGCACCTGGAGAAGCGTTTTTCACAAATCTGTAGGGGTTCAAAATGTTGAACCCCTGCCCCGCGTACACAAGCATATCAATTTAAACAGCATATAATTTAAAATAGCGTATAAATTTTAATAGCGTATAAATTGCAAATAGCGTGTAAATTGTAAATTTTCTTATCAAAGCGAAATAGTGCTTGCATATCCTGAAATGTTGTGCTATAATATCTCAGTCTGAAAATGACGGTCTGAAAACATAGTCTAAAAACGATTTATTTATTCTTGGAGGTTGCTTTTTTTATGGCTTGGTATCAAATTTTGCTGGCGGGCGCCACGATTCTGCTGTCGATCGGCATCACCATCCTCGTTATGCTGCAGGAAAGCAAGTCCCAGGGCCTTTCCGGCGCCATCGCGGGCGGCGCGGATAACCTCTTCGGCAAGTCGAAGGGCCGCTCCTATGAGGATAAGCTGGTCAACTACACGAAGTACCTGACCATCGGCTTCTTCATCATCACGCTGGGTACCACGCTGCTGTTCCTCTTTAAGAGATAGGCGGCTGAGATTGCGCTGCTTGCAGGGGTTCAACATTTTGAACCCCTGCAATATATGCCCATGTCCGATGACCGCTCTTTCTGTCAGGAAGGGCGGTTGTTTTGGTGCTGAGGAGTTTTCCGCTATGCCCAATGTCTACGACTTTGATAAAACCGTTATCTATCCCGACAGCACGGCGGCCTTTTTCCGGTTCTGCATGAAACGGCACCGGAGGCTGGCGCGCTATGTGCCGGGGCAGCTGGCCGCCTGGGCGCGGTACCACTGGCATGTCTCGCGCGGGGTTCACGCGAAGGGCGAGTTTTATGCTTTTGTGCGCGCGCTCCCGGATTGGCGGGAGGAGGTGCGGCTGTTCTGGGAAGAAAACGCATCAGCCATGCTCAAGCCCTGGTACCTGGCGCAAAAAAAGCCGGACGATATCATCATCTCCGCCTCGCCGGAGTTTTTGCTTGGGCCGCTGTGCGAAAACCTGGGCGTGCGCCTAATCGCCACCCGCGTGGACCTGAAAAAGGGCCGCATCGCCGGCATCAACTGCCATACGGAAGAAAAGGTCCGCCGCCTGCGGGAGGCCTTCGGCGATGTGAAAATCGACAGCTTTTACTCGGATTCCCTCAGCGACGCGCCTTTGGCGGCGCTGGCCGGGCGCGCCTGGCTGGTGAAGGGCGACAGGATAATACCATGGCCAAAATAAAAATGGCCAAAACGAAAGAAGCCAAAATGAAAGAAGCGCGATACAAAAAAAGGAGATGCTATGCCGGATATCTATGATTTTGACAAAACTGTCATCTATCCCGACAGTGGCCAGACCTTCTACAAATTTTGCCTGAAGCGGCATCCCGCGATACTGCGTTTTCTGCCCGGACAGGCCTGGGCGGTGCTTCGCTTCTGGCTGGGATACAAAAACAGCGCCACGTATCGCGGGGAATATTTTGGCTTTATGCGCGCGCTCCCGGATTGGCGGGAGGAGGTGCGGCTGTTCTGGGAGAACAACGCCTCCTGGATGCTCAAGCCCTGGTATCTGGCGCAGAAAAAGCCGGACGACATTATTATCTCCGCCTCGCCGGTCTTTTTGCTGGAGCCCATCTGCCGGCAGCTCGGGGTCCGGCTCATCAGCACCGGCGTACATCCCGAAAAAGGCCGGGTGCAGGGCTTTACCTGCCGGGGCGCGGAAAAAGTCCGCCGCCTGCGGGAGGAATACGGCGATATTGAGATCGGCAACTTCTACTCCGATTCCCTCAGCGACACACCTCTGGCTGAGCTGGCCAAAAAGGCCTGGCTGGTGACCGGCGACAAAATAGAACCCTGGCCCTGGAAGAAAGACGACTAAAGGAGGCAGCGGCGGCCATGCCCAACGTATATGACATGGATAAAACGATCATCAATACCGACAGCGGTATAAAGTTCTACTTTTTTTGCCTGCGGCGGCATCCGTCGCTCCTGCGCTTTTTGCCCGCCCAGGCCCGGGCGGTGCTGCGGTTTTGGCTCTGGGAAAAGAACAGCCCCGGCTATAAGGGCGAGTATTTCAGCTTTTTGCGGGGCCTGAAAAATTTACCGGATGAGGTTCGCCTGTTCTGGAGGCTCAAGGGAGAAGACATCGTGCAGCCCTGGTATCTGGCGCGGAAGCGGCCGGATGACATCATCATCTCCGCCACGCCGCGCTGCCTGCTGGAGCCGCTGCTCGAGCAGCTGGGCGCGCGCTTTATCGGCACCCGCGTCAACCTGAAAACAGGCCGGGTGGAGGGCCTGGGCTGCCGGGGCGCGGAAAAGGTCCGACGCCTGCGGGAGGAGTACGGCGATATTGAGATCGATAACTTCTACTCCGACTCCCTCAGCGACACGCCCCTGGCCGAGCTGGCCAAGCGGGCCTGGCTGGTGAAGGGGGAAAAGATAATGCCATGGCCCGAACACTGAATTTCGTCGTCCGACCAGAGGAGGACGGCAGACCCGCCTACCGGGTTCTGCACGGACGCGGGGTATCGCGCCGTCTGCTCAACAGCCTCAAGCGTCTGCCGGGCGGCATGGCCCGCAACGGCAGTTCTATCATGCGCACCGTCGACCCTGTGCAATCCGGCGACGTTCTGGTTCTCCATCTGCCCGAAGACGAAGCCGTCCCTGAGCCCCTCCCTTTTCCGCTGGAGGTCCTCTATGAGGATGAGGATATCCTGGTGGTCAGCAAGCCGCCGACGCTGGCGATGCACCCCACCCGCAAGCATCAGGGCAATACCCTGGCCAACGCCGTGAGCGCGCATCTCATGTCCAGAGGCCTCCGGGCCACCTTCCGGGCGGCCGGAAGACTCGACCGGGGCACCTCGGGCATTGTGGTCTGCGCCCTGCACAGCTACGCCCTGACGAGATTGACCGGGCATATCGAAAAAACCTATCTCGCGCTGGCGCATGGCACGCTGGAGGGTGAGGGCACCTTCCGCAACACCATCTACCGCCCGCGCCCCAATTGCACGCTGCGCGCCTGCCGGGAGGAAAACGCCCCCCTTCAGCCCGGCGACGAGACGGCCATTACCCACTGGAGGGCGCTTGGGCAAAAAGACGGCGTAACTTTTTTACAAATCACCCTCGAAACCGGGCGCACGCATCAGATCCGCACGCACTTCGCGCACCATGGCATGCCGCTGCTGGGGGACGACTACTACGGCGCGCCGCCCAGGCCGGAGGGCAGGCATTTTTTGCATTGCTGGAGGGTCAGGCTGAGGCATCCGGTCACAGAGGAAATGATGTGCTTCACCGCTCCCCTGCCGGAAGAAATGCGCAAATTAATAGCATAAAAAATGATGACATAAAACACTATGGAGGAGAGATAGGTATGTCCGAAAAAAAGCAATTCCAGGCCGAGTCCAGGCGTATGCTGGATCTCATGATCCACTCCGTCTATACCCACAAGGAGATTTTTCTGCGGGAGCTCATCTCCAACGCCAGCGACGCGATTGACAAGCGCTATTATCATGCGCTGCAGGCGGGCGACACGGGCCTGAGCCGCGACAGCTTCGAGATTTCCCTGACGGCCGACAAAGAGAAGCGCCTGCTCACCGTGGCCGACAACGGCTGCGGCATGAACGCGGAGGAGCTCGAGAGCAACCTGGGCACCATCGCCCGCAGCGGCACCCTGGAGTTCAGGGAAACGCTGGAATCCGCCGCATCGCCCGAAGCGGCGGCATCGCAGGCGGTTGACGTGATCGGCCAGTTCGGCGTGGGCTTTTACGCGGCCTTCATGGTGGCCGACGAGATCACCGTCACCAGCCGCAGGCCCGTGGACGAGCAGGGCTGGCGCTGGCACTCCGACGGCGTGGAGGGCTTTCGCATCGACCCCTGCGAAAAAACAGAGCCGGGCACTGAGATTTGCCTGCGTATCAAAGAAAACAGCGAGCAGGAGCAATATGATGAGTTCCTGGAAAGCTACCATCTGACAGAGCTGATCAAAAAATATTCGGACTATATCCGGTATCCGATTCGCATGGATGTGGAGGAAAGCCGGCCCAAGGCCCTGCCCGGGGATGCCGCTGAGGACGCCGAGCCGGAATGGGAAACGGTGCGCGAGCGCAAAACCCTCAACAGCATGTCGCCCCTCTGGCGCAGGAACAGGAGCGAGGTAAAGCAGGAGGAATACGAAGCGTTTTACCGGGACAGCTTCTATGACTACGAAAAGCCTTTGCGGGTGATTCATGCCTCCGCCGAGGGCGCCGCGACCTACCAGGCCTTGCTGTTTCTGCCGGCGAAAGCCCCCTACGACTACTACAGCAAGGAGTTCGAGAAGGGCCTGAAGCTCTACGCCAGCGGCGTGATGATTATGGAGCGCTGCAACGATCTGCTGCCCGACTGCTTCAGTTTTGCGCGCGGCGTGGTTGATTCTCAGGATCTCTCGCTGAACATATCCCGGGAAATGCTCCAGCAGGACCGGCAGCTGAAGCTCATCGCGAAGCATCTGGAAAAGAAGATCAAGGCCGAGCTGAAAGCCCTTTTGGAGGAGGACCGCGAGAGCTACCACGCTTTCTATAAAGCCTTTGGCCTGAACATGAAGTTCGCGCTCTACAAAAGCTTCGGCGCGCAGAAGGAGCTGCTGGCCGAGCTGCTGGAGTTCGCCGCCACCACCCGGGAGCAGCCCATCACCTTCGCGGAGTATATCGCCGCCATGCCTGAGGGCCAGGAGCACATCTACTACGCCTGCGGGGAATCCGCGGGCCAGATCAAGCGCCTGCCCCAGTGCGAGCGCCTCACGGACCAGGGCCGCGAAATCCTCTGCCTCACGGACGACATCGACGAATTCCTGATCAAGACGCTCCACGAAATCGACGGCAAGGAGTTCCGCTCAATCTCCGACGCCGATCTGGGCCTCGAAAGCGAGGAAGAGAAGCAGAGCCTGGAAAAAGAACGCGAAGCGGCGAAATCCCTTCTGGAGGCTATGAAAGAAGCTCTTGAGGGAAAAGTGAATGAAGTGGCGCTGACAGCCAGGCTAAAATCGCATCCGGTGTGTCTGACCGCCACTGGCGGCGTGACCCTGGAAATGGAGCGCGTACTACAGATGCAGCCCGGCATGGAGGACGCCCCCAAAGCCCAGCGCGTGCTGGAAATCAATGTCTCACACCCCATCTATGAAAAGCTTGGGGAGATCAAGGACGATGCTGAGGCGCTGAAAAACTATGCCAGCCTGCTGTATAACCAGGCGCTGCTCATTGAGGGCTTCCCGGTGGAGGACCCGGTAGAGTTTTCGAACGCGATATGCGGGCTGATGGTGTGATATTATAATAATAATATAAAAGAATATAAAAAGAAAAAAATGAATTGGCACAGTTAAGAGGACAATCATGGCTGACATCATCTACATCTACAACCAAAAGCCCTATTTGAACCTGACCAATCAATGCCCCTGCGCCTGCACCTTCTGCGTGCGGGGCATGGCCGACGGCCTGGGCAGCGCGGCCACGCTCTGGCATGGCTCGGACCCCGCCTGGGAGGAGATCGAACAGGCGCTGGAGGCCTTTGATTTTTCAAACAGCCCGGAGGCGGTATTCTGCGGATACGGCGAGCCTTTCTGCGCGCTGGAAAATCTCAGGCGCGCGGCGGCCTGGCTCAAGGCGAGGTATCCGCGGACACAGCTGCGCGTAAACACCAACGGCCTGGGAGATCTGATCAACGGCCGGCCCACAGCGCGGGAGCTGGAGGGCTTGGTTGATACGGTCTCCATCAGCCTTAACGCCCCCGGCGCGCGGCGCTATGACGCGCTGTGCAGACCCTCCTTCGGGGAGGCCGCCTACGGCGCGGTGCTGCGCTTCGCCCGGGAATGCGGAGAGGCATACCCCAGGGTCGTGCTCTCCGTGGTGGATGTCCTGTCGCCGGAGGAAATTGAGCAATGCC
>WRMQ01000080.1 GCA_009777055.1 Oscillospiraceae bacterium | reverse complement strand
AACGGCCGCATCCGGGTCGCCCGTGCCGGCGGCCGCGCTGATAGAGCGGTAGTCCAGGCCGTTGACCTGGGTGGTGGCGGCGGTGATGCCGGGCAAAACATCGGCGCGCTCCAGGCCCTGCCTCACCGCGCGGGCAATGTACTCAGGGAACAGCGTTGCGGTCTCGCTGGAGCGGAAAAACTTCTCCACCCGGTCGCTGCCCGCCCCGCTCACGCGGATGCCGAAGCGCTTGAGCTGACGCTCATAGGCGTCCAGCTCGCCCAGGGGCGTGCCGCGGTACTGCTCCGAGGGATCCGCGCCCTCCAGGGCCTGGGTAAAGCTCTGTCCGGCGCTGTAGAGGCTCTTGTCCAGCTTCAGATTGTCGAATGCCATGATGTTTTCTCCTTTTTATTTTAGATTTTTTCAGATTTTTGTTTGGAAAGCGCTAAAACTTGTATCCGTTGTTCTCGTCCTCCTGCTTTGCCGCTTCGCCGCACAGCTGCGGCCGCAGCGGCATCGCCTTGCCCGCCTGGACCTCCAGGGTGTTTGCCAGCTGCTCCAGCTGCTTCACGCTCAGCTGCGCGCACAGCGCGTCCAGCAGCTCGGCCGGCAGCCCCGGCACAGCCAGCAGCGCGGCCCGCGCCGTTTTGGCCAGCAGCTCCGCGCGGTACGCCTTGCCGTCCTCGGCCAGCCTTTCCAGCGTGTCCCACTCCGCCCGCAGGGCCTTCACGGCGGATTCGTCCAGCTTCAAGGCCTCCTGCGTTTGCAGCTGCTTCCTGATCTCGCTCAAGAGTTCTTCCCCCCCTTCCGCTTCGGCAAATTGCGAATTGAATTGCTTTACGACCCCCGCGCCCGGCTGGGCCGGCACCGCCACGAACGAGAATTCGTAGGCGTCCGTGGGCTCCTCCAGCACAACATGGCAGGGGAAGCCTTCATATGACCGGCCCTTGACATGCGCGCAGCCCTGCCGGCCGAAGGATTTGCCGCACACAGAGCAGCGCTTCACCTTCACCGCGCAGGAAACGCTGACCTCCTTCTTGATGCCCGCGTCGATCTGGCGGATAAGCTCCGCCGTGGCCTCGCCCCGCAGGAGATACACCTTCGCCATCAGCTGCGCATAGGGCTCCCCGGCGCTCGTACGCCTGTCCGCGTGGGAACGCAGCGAGGTGTCGTATACGCGCATAACCTGGTCGCCGCTCTTCATGCTGTGGTCAAACAGGCCGGTTTTGCCGGCGAAGAGCTTCGCCAAAGCCTCCAGGGCCTTCACGGAAAAGCGTTCTCCGTCGCGGTCAACCTCATTGTCGCACAGCACTGTTTGAAAGACATAGACCTCCTCCGCGCTGAGCTCTTTGCGGGTGAATTGGTTGATCAGCCGCAGATCCTCCTCCCCCGGCGCGTGGGCCAGGGGCGCCGGGTTCAGCTCTTGATCCAGCATTTTCTTGATTTGCACGCGCTCAGTCCTCCTTTCTTTCCGCATGAGAGACGCTTTGGATATTTTCCGCCTGGGCCCGCAGCAGCGCCGCGCGGCTGAGCTCCACCTCGTCCGCCAGGGTGATGTCGTCCCACACAATGCCGCAGCGCGCGGGCTCGCCCCAGAGCCGCAGCACTGTTTGGCAGATGCGCAGCAGAATCGGCGTGAGGATGCGGCGGTAGGCCTCCAGCTCGCTGGTGAGAAGATCCGCCTGCTGGGCGCTCATGCGCTCTGTGCTGGACCAGGTCAGCCCCAGCAAAAACGGCGGAAGGCCGGTTTTGGCGACGATCTGCTCCATCAGCTGCCGCATGGGGATCTCGCTGTCCGGCATGGGCGCGTCCGCGCCGATAACCTGGATTTTCACGTCCCCCGAGGCGATGAAGTCCCGGATACCGGCGCCCTCCCGCATGGAGCTCGCCCACTCCTCCGCGATTTTCTTTGTGCGCTCGTTCGCTCTGGATTTTTCGGCGGGGTCGCTGCCGGGGTTATAGGTCACGGCGAAGCGAACGTTGCCCAGGCGCTCCCAGTTCTGGCCCAGGGTATCCAGGATACTCAGCAGCACGCCGCTGACGAAGGGAAGCCCCTTGAGCAGGGAATTTCCCGTCAGCGCGCCGGGGTCCGGGTTGAGCACGCTCAGGTAGACGAGCTCGGGATAAGGGGCCGACCGCAGCCGGTCCGGCGCGCCGGTGCAGACCTCTACGCTGAGTTGGTCCGCCGCGCGGCGCAGGGCGACGCCCTCCAGGGGCGCGTTCCAGAGCGCGGCGGGGGCGCCGTCCTCCCGGAGGATCAGCTCACCCAGGGCCGTGCCGTAGGTGAGCAGCTGCTCGAAGTACGTGGCGGCGAAGGCGTGAACGCCCCACTGGTTCCCGCCCACGGGGAGCAGCGTCAGGGCTTCGTTCAGCCTCTTTTCCAGCGGCTCGTTTTCGCAGGTCACCCGAAAGCCTCCCAGCAGCCGTACAAGCCGGAAAACCGCCGCGTCGATGATGGGTACGGATTCCCGCAGCTGGCGGTAGAGTGCCGCCTCCGCCGCGGGGAAGCGCAGGGCATCCGGCGCGGTGTCTCGGAAGCAGGCGCTGCCGGCGCTTGATCCGATTTGCAGGCCGCGCCGGGATCCGCCGCTTCGCGCGATGTGACAGGCCTCAAAACCGGTTTCGGGCGTCGGTTGCCGGGACCTGCGCCATGGGGCAGTTGCTTTGGCCATAGGATTCATCCTTTCTGTCTATGCTAAGGCTATGAGAATCGACGATTTTTACGCCTGAATTTGTTGCTGTTGATCATTTTGAAGTGCTTTTTTTAGATTAAGCTTGTGGGATATGTGCGCACGCGAGTACATGCGCGAGTGTACTCGCGCGCTCACCGATCCTGCTTTCCCACTCCTGCTTTCTCACTTAACCTCTCTCCGCCGCCCCCCCTTACCGCAGCACGCTCCCCGCGTAAAAGCTGCCTTCCCCGCCATGCAGCGCCGTGGCCACAAAGTAGCGAAGGTCGTCCATGGCGTGGTCGTGCTCCTTGCGCGGGGCGTCGCGCCCGCCGCCGGCCTCCCAGCGGTACAGCCCGAATTCCCGCAGGCAGTCGCGGCAGAGCTCCGAAAAGAACAGCCGCTCCTCCCGCAGCGCGTCGGCCACCAGGCGGATACCGCTGAGAACGTCGTTTCTCGCGGGCACCGCCGCGTAGCTCCCATGCCGCCGGATGCATTCCAGAAAGCTGGCCGCCGAGGGGTCGCAGATGACCGAGCGCACGGGCAGGGCGCCGATGAGCTCCTCCAGCGCGCGGTAATGCTCCTCGTCGGTGCGCTGCTGGCCGGTTTCCCTGCTGTTCCAGTAGTACTCGCGCAGGCGGTACCAGCAATTGCCGCTGAGACCCCACAGCCCGAAGGAGGCCGGGTTCACCGTGCCATAATCGCAGGATACCTGGTAATCCTCGAAGCGCTCCGGCAAAGCGGAAAGCGCTGTCACATGCAATTTCTCCGAAAACATCGGATAGACAAGGCCCTCCGTTGCGGCCCACTTGCCCTCCACGAAGCGGGTGTAGAACGCGCCGGAGTAAAGCTTCCGGTAGCGCTCCAGCATCTCCCGGCTCAGGGAGGGGTTGTCCTCCATGGTGAAGTGCACATAGAGGCAGTTTTTCTCCCGCGCCTTTTGCACCCATTCCGCGTGGAACCAGTGCTGGGGATACTCCGGGTTGCAGTTGAACCAGAGCTTCGAGCCCTCCAGGGAGCAGCGGGCAATGGCCTGCTCCACAAAAGAACGGGGCATGAGGGCGACCTCGTCCAGCAGCACACCCCCCAGGGTCATACCCTGGATCAGCGCGGCGGAGCCCTCGTCCTTGCCGCCGAAGAGGTAGAAGCGGTTATGCCGTCCGCCGCACTCCATTTCGATCACGTTGCGGCTGAGCTTTTCCTCGCAGCGAAAGCCCAGCTCCCGCAGCAGCGGCAGCAGGGGAACGACAATGTTGCGCCGCAGGGAGGTTATGGTTTTGCCGCAAATGGCGAAGGAGCAGCCGTCAAACGCGGCGAAGGCCCAGGCGGCAAAGGAGATGCTCATGCACAGCGTTTTGCCGGAGCGCACCGCCCCGTCGCAGATGATGGCGTCGTGTGTGTGCAGCTCGCTTTCCGGATGCCACCAATGCAGCGCCGTCAGCTGCTTTTGCGAAAAACTTCTGATGCTTTTTAAACTTCCGATCGCGGACTCACTCTCCTTTCGTCAGGGAGCGTTCGATTGCGTCGTAAAAAGCCTTCGGGCCGTTTTCCGCCGCCGCGCCGCCAAGGGCCTCCAGGCGCTCCAGCGCGTCGGCGCGGTTGTAGAATTTGATCTCCAGGCCGGTTTCCTTGTTTTTGATTTCACTGATATTGAATAAATCCATTTGCTCCAGCAGCTCCTGCGAAGGCGCTTCGGCCATAAACAGCAGGCGGAACGCGTCTGTTCCCGCGCCGAAGGCCAGGCGCTGGTATCCGCTGACAACATCCGTTCGAATCAAGTCCTCCCCGGAAAACCGTGAAATTCCTCTGCGGATATCCTTCCGGGCCAGCAGCCTCAGCCCCGCCAGCTGCGGAAGAGAACAGTATCCCGCCCGGGCGGCCGCTTCGCGTTCATTGCGCGTGCGGGCATACAGGGCGCAAAAATTGCGTTCCCGCGCCGTGAGCTCTCTTTTTTTTGGGGGCAATCCAAACAACTCCCTTCATCATACCGCACGAAAATGGATTTTTGTGCGCGAAAGGCGCACAGCCCCGCGCGGCAGGTGAAAATTTGTCCCGCAAAAATTTTCGTTTGCCATCCGCGCAAAAATATGATATATTATACTTGATAAGCTATGTGAGAAAGGGGACAGGAAGCAATATGAATTCGCAGCCGCGGGGCATATGCCTGTTTGTATGCACAGGCAACACCTGCCGCAGCCCCCTCGCCGCGGCGATGTTTGAACGGCTGTGCCGCCAGCAGGGCGTGTCGGGCGTCCAGATTTTCAGCGCGGGCCTTGCGGCGTCAGACGGCTGCCCGGCCACGGCGCATATGCTCCAGGCCGCGCAGGAGTACAGCGTAGACCTTGCGCCCCACCGCAGCCGCTTCCTCACCACGGACCTGCTTCAGGAGGCCGAGCTGGTTGTTTGCCTTTCCGCCTCCCACGCGCTGACGCTGTCCCGTTACGTGGAGGAACGAAAGCTCCGGGTGCTGGGCGGCGGGGTTTCCGACCCCTTCAGCGGCGACATTGAGGAATACCGCAGCTGTGTGCGGCGGATTCAGGCCGCGCTGCCCGCCCTGGTCACGGAGCTGCGCGCGGACTTCGGCCCCCACGACCCGGACTGCCGCGTTGTCCCCATGAGCGCGGAGCACCTGGACGCCGCCGCCGAGCTGGAGCGCCGCTGCTTCTCCCATCCCTGGAGCCGCGGGGCCATCGCGGAGGGTATGGCGCATGCGGGGGCGCGTTATCTGGCGGCCCTTTGGGGCGAGCGCCTGGCCGGCTATCTGGGCATCTGCCAGGTGCTGGACCAGGCGGACATCGCCAATGTGGCGGTGGACCCCGCGTTCCGGCGCAAGGGCGTGGCCAACGCGCTGCTGGCCCGGGCCGAGACCCAGGCGATTTTGCGGGGCTGCGCCGAAATTCGTTTGGAGGTGCGGGAAAGCAACGCGGCGGCACGCGGTCTTTACGCCGCCCGGGGCTACCAGGAGGCCGGCGCCAGGCCGGGCTATTATGAGGACCCCGGCGAGGACGCGCTGCTGCTGACGCTGATGATAAATAACTAAAAGATAAATAACTAAAAGATAAACAACTAAAGATAAATAGCTAGATGATAAACAACTAAAAGATAAATAGCTAGATGATAAATATTTAAAAAGAAAGAAGAACCATGCTCATTTTAGGTATCGAATCCTCCTGCGACGAGACCGCCGCCGCCGTGGCGGAGGATGGCCGCTGCGTGCTTTCCAGCGTGGTCGCCAGCCAGGTTGACGCCCACCGGGTCTATGGCGGCGTGGTGCCCGAAATCGCCTCCCGCATGCACGTGGAGGCCGTTTCCGGCGTTGTGCGGGAGGCGCTGCGGCAGGCGGGCACTGACCTGGAGCGCGTCGGCGCCATTGCCGTGACCCACGCGCCGGGCCTGGTGGGGGCGCTGCTGGTGGGGATCAGCTTTGCCAAGGGTCTGGCCTTCGCGCTGGGCAAGCCGCTGGTCCCCGTGCACCATCTGCGCGCCCATGTGGCGGCGAATTACCTGAGCCACGCCGATTTAGAGCCGCCCTTTCTTTGCCTGATCGTCTCCGGCGGGCACACGCAGCTCGTGGACGTGACAAGCTACACCTCCTTTCGCGTCGTTGGCCGCACCCGGGACGACGCGGCCGGCGAATGCCTCGACAAAACCGCGCGCGCGCTGGGGCTTCCCTATCCCGGCGGGGTGCATTTGGATAAAACAGGCCAGGGCGGCGACAGCGGGGCCTTCGCGTTCCCGCGCCCGAAATTGACGGGCCAGGGAGAGGACTGTTATGATTTCAGCTTCAGCGGATTAAAAACAGCGGCGCTGCTGCAGATCAAAAAACAACCGTTAAATACACAAGTAAATACACAAGCGGCCGGGCAGGCCGGTTGGATACCCGATTTTGCGGCCTCCTTTCAGTACGCCGTGGCGGATTATCTCTGCGGCAACGCCATCAAGGCCGCGCGGGCCCTGGGCAGGGATAAGCTGGCCCTGGCCGGCGGGGTATGCGCCAACAGTGTTTTACGCGGCGAGCTGCGCAGCCGCTGCCGGGCCGCGGGGCTCGCGCTCTATTCGCCCGAGCTGGCCTATTGCGGCGACAACGCCGCCATGGTCGCCGCCCAGGGCTATTATGAATACCGGGCCGGCCATGCCGCGGGGCTGGATTTAAACGCGGCTCCCAGCTTATCTATGGAGTAATCGGGGTAATATAAAGAGAAAGAAGCAACGCCATGAAGCACATTCCGAATCTTCTGTCCATCGCGCGTATCCCCTTGTCGGTTTCGCTGCTGTTTTTGTCGAAAAAACCGGCGCTGTTCCTGGTGATGTACCTGATCACCGGTCTCACCGACGTTCTTGACGGCTTTCTGGCCCGGCGATATGGCTGGGTGACGAAGCGCGGCGCGAAGCTTGACGGTGCCGCCGACATCCTCTTTATGCTCTGCCTGCTGGCCGTGGTGCTGGGCATGTGGAAGCAGCTCTCCATTGAGAGCTATGTCGTCGCGGGCCTCATCGCCGTCGCGGCGCTCAAGCTGGTTAATCTGTGCTTCACCAGAGCGAAGTTCAAGCAGTGGAGCACCATGCATACCCTGGCGAACAAATACACCGCGCTGCCTTTTTTCGCGCTGGTGCCGGTGGTCGTTTGGACAAAGGCCTTTCCCAACGCCCTGCTGCTGGCCCTGCTGCTCACGGTGCTCGCCGCGAATTTAGAGGAAACGCTGATTCTGGCGCGGATGAAGGAATACGACGCGGACTGCAAAAGCGTCATTCAACTGAACAAGAAAATGAGAGGTTAACAAATGTTTGTTGATACCGCTACCATCAAGCTCAGCGCCGGCAGCGGCGGGGACGGCTGCGTGGCCTTCCACCGGGAAAAATATGTCGCCTCCGGCGGCCCCAGCGGCGGGGACGGCGGCGCCGGCGGCAGCGTTTATCTCGTGGCGGATGACCGGCTGTCCACCCTGTCGGATTTCCGCTATAAGCGCAAGTACAGCGCGGCCAGCGGCGCCAATGGCGAATCCGGCCGCCGCAGCGGAAAAAAAGGGGCCGATTTGACCATACGCGTGCCCCGGGGCACCATTGTGCGCGAGGCGGATACCGGCAGGCTGCTGGCGGATATCTCTGACGACACGCCCTTTCTCGCGGCCAAGGGCGGGCGCGGCGGCTGGGGGAACACCCATTTCGCCACCCCCACGCGCCAGGCGCCCCGCTTCGCCAAAAGCGGCGCTCCCGGCGAAAGCTGGGAGATCAGCCTGGAGCTGAAGCTCCTGGCGGACGTAGGCCTGCTGGGCTTCCCCAACGTGGGAAAGTCCTCCTTTCTCTCGGTGGTCAGCGAGGCGAAGCCCATCGTGGGCGACTACCACTTCACCACCATTACCCCGGTGCTGGGCGTGGTGACCCTGGGCCTGGGGCATAGCTTCGTCATGGCGGATATTCCCGGTCTCATTGAGGGGGCCAGCGAGGGCATCGGCCTGGGCCACGCCTTTCTGCGCCATGTGGAGCGCTGCCGCATGCTCGTGCATATCCTGGACGCCGCGGGCAGCGAGGGCCGCGACCCTATCCAGGATTTCGAAACCATCAACCGGGAGCTGCGCTCCTATCTGCCGGAGCTGGCTGACCGCCCCCAAATCGTCGCGGCCAACAAGACTGACCTGGCCACGCCGGAGCAAATAGACACTCTGCGGCGTTATATCGAGGGCAAGGGCTATGCTTTTTACAACATGTGCGCGCCCATCGCCGAGGGCACCCGGGCGCTCGTCAACGCCGTGGCCGCCAAGCTGGCGGAGCTCCCCGCCATCCGCCGCTACGAGGCCGAGCCCCTGCCCTCGGACTTCTTCGCGCAAAGAAAAGAGGACCGCTTCGCCATTGCGGCGCAGGACGGCGTCTACAGCATAGAGGCCCCCTGGCTCCTGCGTATTCTGCAGCGCTGCGACATGGACGACTACGAATCCCTGCAATATTTCCAGCGCGTGCTGCAGCAAAGCGGAATCCTGGAGGCCCTGGAGGCCGAAGGCATCCAGGAGGGGGATACGGTGTCGATCTACGGCTTTGAATTTGATTATCTGAAGTAATGATACGGCCTCGCCGCGGGCCTGAAAAGCCGGAATGAAAAATCGCAAAAAAAAACCGCCAAAAAAAACTAAAAATATTTATTGAAATTCTCCTCCTGTTATGATAGAATAAGAATGTTGTTATCAACGCGAATTCTATCACACAGGGGGACAACCGTTTTGAAAGAATATCCTGCTGCGAACATTCGCAACATCGCGCTGGCCGGGCACGGCGGGCGCGGTAAAACCACCCTTGCCGAAGCCATGCTCTACCTGTCCGGGGCCACCGACCGCCTGGGCCGTATCGGCGACGGCAACACCGTTATGGACTATGACCCGGAGGAAAAGCGCCGCCTGGCGTCGATCTCCCTTTCCGTCGCGCCGCTGGAGTGGAAGGGCGGCAAGATGAACCTTCTTGACACGCCCGGCCTGTTCGACTTCGCGGGGGAGCTCGCGGAGGGCGTGCGCGCGGCGGAGACGGTTCTGGTTGTCTGCGCCGCCGGGGCGGGCTATGACGTGGGCACCGAAAAGGCCTGCAAGGCGGCCGCGCTGCGCAATTGCGCCGTGGCTTTCGCCGTCACCCGCTGCGACGCGGAAAACACGGACTTCTACAAGACCTTCGACGCCATCCGCGGCGTGCACGACACCAGGGCCTGCCCCGTGGTTGTTCCCATTATGCAGGATGACCGCGCCGTTGGCTACGTGGATTTCATCACGAACAAGGCTTACGGCTACAGCAAGGGCAAGGCCGCCGAAATCCCCATGCCCTCCGACGACCGTATCGAGGAGCTTTACGAGGTCTTTAAAGAGGCCGTGGCCACCGCCGACGAATCCCTCATGGAAAAATTCTTTGAGGGCGAGGAATTCACGGCCGGGGAGCTCTCTTCCGGGCTGGCCGCGGGCATGAAGAGCGGCGAGCTGTATCCTGTATACGCCTGCGCGGGCTTCACCACCGAGGGCGTCGAGCTGCTGCTCAACGGCCTGTCGCTGGCGGCCCCCAGCGCCGCCGAGGCCGCCGGGGAGAGCGAGCTGGCCTGCGACGCGGCGGGCCCCCTCGCGGCCATCTGCTTCAAGACCATCGCCGACCCCTTCGTGGGCAAGATGTCCTTCTTTAAAGTCGTCTCCGGCAAAATCGCCGCCAGCGAGCCCGCTTTTAACGCCCGCACGGGCGAAAGCGAGCGCATGGGCAAGATCATCGCGCCCTTGGGGGGCAAGCAGGAGGACGCCGCCGCCATCGGCGCCGGGGACATCGGCGTGGTAACGAAGCTGGCCGGCTTCCGCACGGGGGACACCCTGTGCGCCGCGAAAGCCCCCGTCAGCCTGGATGGCGTCAGCTTCCCCGCCCCCTGCCTTTCCATGGCCGTGAACGTGCGCAAAAAGGGCGAGGAGGAGAAGGTCGCCTCCGGGCTGCTGCGCCTTTCGGAGGAGGACTGCACTATCAACTTCCTCAACAACGCCGAGACCCGGGAGCAGGTGCTCTCCGGCCTGGGCGAGCAGCACCTGGATGTCGTCGTCTCCAAGCTTCGCGCCAAGTTCGGCGTCGAGGTGGACCTGAGCATCCCCCGCGTGGCCTACCGCGAGACCATCCGCAAAAAGGTGGAGGCCCAGGGCCGCCACAAGAAGCAGTCCGGCGGCCACGGCCAGTTCGGCGACGTATATATCCGCTTCGAGCCCTGCGAGGAGGATTTCATTTTCGCGGAGGAGGTCGTGGGCGGCGTCGTTCCCAGGCAGTACTTCCCCGCCGTGGAAAAAGGCCTGCGCGACTGCGTGGCCCGGGGCTTTTTGGCGGGCTATCCCATGGTAGGCCTGAAGGCGACGCTCTACTTCGGCTCCAGCCACCCGGTGGATTCCTCCGAAATGGCTTTCAAAATGGCCGCCAGCATCAGCTTTAAAAACGCCATGCCCAACGCCCAGCCCACCATCCTGGAGCCCATCGGCACCCTGAAGGTTGTTATGCCCGACGAAAACCTGGGCGATATCATGGGCGACATCACCAAGCGGCGCGGCCAGGTGCTCGGCATGGGCGCGGCCGACGAGCCCAAGATGCAGGAGCTCAACGCCGAGGTGCCCATGGCGGAAATGGGCGACTTCGCCACCACGCTGCGCTCCATCGCCGCCGGGCGCGGGCAGTTCTCCATTACCTTCGCCCGCTACGCCGACGCCCCCGCCAATGTGGCCCAGAAGGTCATCGCGGAGGCCGAGAAGCGCAAGAAGGAAGAGGACGAGTAAGGACGAGTAAACACGCACGGATATTGCCAGAGGCGGGGGTTTTTTTCCTTCTTTTGTTGAAAAAAAACCCCCCCCCTGCCATGGCGGGAAAAAAAAAAAAAAAAAAAAAAAA
>WRMQ01000079.1 GCA_009777055.1 Oscillospiraceae bacterium | reverse complement strand
CACATGCGCTCGCGCGCAAAATTCCTCCGCCCCTTCGGGGCACCTCCTTTGCTTTCAAAGGAGGCTTTTGCGGCCTTCGCTTTGCTCTCCTAAAGCCCCCTTTGAAAGCAAAGGGGGAAAAGAATTGCCGCAGCAATTCTTGGGGGAATTTTATCGCGCGAGCGATTTCACGCCTGCCCGCCTGTACTTTTTTGCGGAAGAATCACTGCAACCGGCTAAAAGCGCTAAAAGATCAAAAATCGTAGGGGCTCAAAATTTTGAGCCCCTACGATCTTTGAGCCCCTACTACCCAGTCCGCACTAAATCTTTACAATCGGATAGAGATGCTTGAGCTTGATGCGCGCGTTATCGGTTGAGAAGTGCCAGTCAACCCCGCGTTGCGCAGCGTTGCGATCTGTGTGCCAGGCAAGAAGTTTTTTGTTCAGTGTTTCGAGGGAAGGTATCCGCGTTTTGCCAAGGCACTGAATTGTGAGCGCGGAAAGTTCGATTTCTGCAATGTTGAGCCAAGAACCATGCTTGGGGGTGTAATGGATTTCAAGGCGCTGTGCAAGCCGAAACGCTTCGGCGGGTGAAAAAATTTTGTAAAGGGATGATGCGCTGTGTGTGTTTAAATTGTCCATGACAAGCACGATTTTTTCGGCATCGGGATACTGCTCATCAAGCAGCCATTTGATTTGATTTGCCCAATCTTCGCTCGTGCGCTGCGGCAAGGCGTTGCAGTGCCGCCAACCCGCAAGCGGCTGCGTAAACATGAAAATGGAACAGGAACCGCGGCGTTCATATTGATAATCGTATTTCTCCGTACGGTTTCCCGTGCTCATCTTGATTGGCTCAAGGCGCTCATCGACGAGCTGGAAAGGCTTTTCGTCCATGCAGACGACGGGAAATTTTTCGTCATGCGCTCTTGCGTAGACCGTCAGAACGTCCTCCATCCGCGCGACAAATTCGGCGTCTTGTTTCGGGGGAATATTCCACATCTTTTTCAGGTGAGGCTTAAATTGTGTTTTTTTAAAACGTCTCCCACAGCGCTTTTTCCTATTCCATTGGCAATCCCCAACTCCGCGGTCCTCCCCGAAATCAGGCGCACAGTCCATCTTGCGTAGCCCTCTGGCGGTTCGCTGCAAGCAATCGCAATAATTTGCGCTTCCACCTCTCCGGTCACCTTCGGCGGCACAGGCGGCGTCTCACGCTTTTTGCGCGTCAAGAATGATTCAATCGTTTCGCTTGCCAAAAAGTCATCCCGGATGTCATAGATCGCCTGCCGTGACAAACCAACCTGATCGCTTATTCTGGTAATCCGCAAATGATCCTTTTTGCCGTTGCGGTCAAGCGCTAATATCACGCGCGCCCGATTTACCAGGCGTACACTATGCACACCTTTCTTCGTAAATGCCACCAGCGCTTCCCGCTGCTGCGCATTTAACATGATCACTGTGCTTTCCATATGGGCACCTCCTGTAATTTTTCATTACAAGTTTACCATATGTTGTATTTATTGTCAAGTATTAGTGCGGACTGGGTACTACGTTATTTCCAAGCTCTTTCAGACAATTGTAGTGATATGCTGTTCTTTTCTCACAGCGAAGCGAAACGATCCAGGCCTCATGCGCTCGCGCGCAAAATTCCTCCGCCCCTTCGGGGCACCTCCTTTGCTTTCAAAGGAGGCTTCCGCGGCCTTCGCTTTGTCCTACTAAAGTCCCCTTTGAAAGCAAAGGGGGAAAAGAATTGCCACAGCAATTCTTGGGGGAATTTTTTCGCGCGAGCGATTTTACGCCTGCTTTCCTGTGCTTCTTTGCGGAAAATCACTTATCTCACAAAAAACAAAATCGCCGCGAGGCCATACCAGAAAAACACCGGGATACCGTAACGCTCCAGCCAAGCGCCGCTCCTCAAGGCCCACGCAAACAGTTTTAGAGCCTTCGGCCCATTGGCGGAGTCTGTGCTTTCTTTGCTGGCCTTCGGCCCACTGGCCAAGTCTGTATTTTCATTGTCTTTGCAAAAGAAAGCATACAAATGCTGTGCTTCGCTGTAGGTGGGAAAGGCATTGCACAAGCAGCTCAGGCCCAGATAGAGAAACAGCATCTCCAGCCAGAAGAAGCGGGTTTCCCGCACGCCGCGCAAACCGAACAGCAGCAGCGGAACCGCCGAAGCCAGCAGAAATACCGCGGCCAGCAGCCATTGTGCCATGTGAGGAAGCCAGGCCAGCAAAAACGCCCGCTTCGCGCTTCCGGCGGCCTCGTGCTCTACATGCCCGCAGTATTCGCCGCCCCGCAGATAACCGGGCCGCAGCACCCGGATCTTCAGCAGCTGACAACTCAGATGCTCCCAAAACCCCTTGAGAAACGCGCCGGGGTAGCTGAGAATTTTGGATACAAGATATAATATTTTCATCTGAATCAAAACCCCCAATCCGTCAGATAAATGGTTTCCAGCGTGATCTCGCCCTTAGCCAGCCTCGTGAGAGAAAGGGGAATCTGGCTGCCCAGCGCGGGTGCGGCGAGGCCCGCCAGCTCCTTGTCGCCCGCGGTGTGCGCCGCCGCTATGCTGGCGCAGACGAAGGCGTAGTCAACCCCTTCCGGATTTTTATCGTACATTTTTTTCAGCTCGCTGACAGCCTTGCCCGCGTTGCCGGAAAGCAGCAGCGCGATAGCCTTGACCCTGACCGCGGAAACGGCGGTGGGAGCCCCCGCGTTACCCAGCCGCGAAGCGTCCTGGTAGATCTCGTCGCACAGCTGAATGGAATCCGCGTAATTGCCGTCGCGGTAGAGCAGCTCCGCCTTCGCCAGCCGCGCGGCGCTGCCCAGCGCGCTGTGCCTCGCCAGAGCGTCCGCCAGCCTGTGCGCCTTGTCCTTTTCGCCCATCAGGTAGGTCGCCTTGATGCGGTATTCCAACGCGAGAAGATCCTCTTTGTTGCTCTTTTGGCGCAGGTCGCAGACCGCGAGAATCGCCGGATAGTCCCTGGCCTGGCACAGCAGCGGAAGCTCAATGTAATCATACATCCAGGGGGCGCTGCCCTTTGCGCTTTTCAGCTTGCCGATGAGCTCCAGAATCTCCTCCTCGTTGTCCCCGCCGAGCTTGTCCAGGTAGTGCAGCAGCCAGGCGTCGTAGTAATTCTGGCGCTCCACGCCCTCCGCGTCGTTTTCTCTCATCCCGTTGACGGCCTCAATCAGCCACGCGCCGCGGCTTTGGCCCTCCGCGAGCTCCGGCTGGCCTGCCAGGGCCTCGTTGATGCGCTCATGCGCCGCGGACAGCCCCTCAAGGTCCTTCGCGGTTTCGCGCAGCCGGAACGGCACGGGCCCGCCCCTTGGATACAGCGCAAAAAAGTCGAAGTCCTGGTTATAGGCCAGGGTCAGCAGCGGGCCGGTAATCCGGCAGGAGCTGTATACCTCGTGCCGCAGAAGAAAGGGCGTGGCGTTGAAGCCCGGCCCGGCGCCCGCCCTGGGCGCGGCCAGCCCGAGGCCCCCGCTCCATTTCTCCACGGTCTTCTGTTTTTCATACAGGGCCTCGAAATCGTCCAGCGCGGAATACAGCCGCCCCGCGGATTCATACCACAGGCCCCTGACGGCGGGAACCGCCATAACCGCGTGCCCCGCCGCCAGACCCAGCGCGGGCAGCGCGAGCAAAAGAATCACCGCCGCGGCGATCCACGCGAGAAGCCCGGGCCGGAGCTGTTTTTCCGGCGGCTCGTCCAATTGGAGCTCAAACTTTTTCTGCTCTTCCAAATGCAAACCCTCCTTCGCCGTAATGCCAGCCGAAACAGCGGCATACACTATTATATCTATTATACTAGACATGGGGCAAAAAAGCAATGGCCATTATATGAAAACTCTGTAAAAAATCTCGCCCAATCTTGACACCGCGCGAAAAACCTGTTACAATATTCTGGCAAAGAGAATATGCCCCCGTAGTTAAATGGATATAACGAGATCCTCCTAAGATTTAGTTGTGTGTTCGATTCACGCCGGGGGTGCCAGAGGGTGTCAGTCCCGATCAAAAGGATGCAGGGTTCGCCTGCATCCTTTTGCGTGAGAAAGGATGAACGAAGCATATGGACCCAACAAGCAATTGTCAAAAAATATGCATCTGCTCCATCTATGAGCGGGAGGATAATTTTAAGGATTATCGCTTCGTCGCCGCGAAGGTTGCGGAACGCCTGGGCTACCAGCCCATCAGAAACCCGGAGGAGCCGGGAATGACGCAATTGGATTTTGAAAATATTCTGAAAAATGAGTCGCCTTTTTTTATTCTTTTGGTGGGGGACGTGCCTTCAGACGCCGTTCTGAGGGAATGCCGGATCGCCATAGAAAACGGACTCAACATCATCACCATGCTAAAAAAGAACGCGGGAACCTTATCGGCCAAAACAAAAAAAATAATGAACGCCATCTCCTCAACCGTTTTTAACGCGGACTGCGCCTGCTTTGATTCCTGCGAAATGCTTGACAAGGCCCTGGAGGCGCGCATTATGAGCCTGCATAATAAAATTATGAAAAACAAGATTGTGATAAATCAAAATAAAAACATGGTATACGACAAGGCAAAAGAGATGATCACGCGCGCGAGAAGACGTATTATTTTATGTCAGGAAACCTCCTCCTTGATTTTGGGGCCGCGGGCGGGAAACTTCGCCGAGGTATCATTTCACGAGGAATTGGTAAAATGGATAGGGGGCGACGGCAAAAACGAAAGAGAGTTTGTTCATATTTATAATCATGCAAAAACGCTGGATGAAATCAAAAACGGAAACCAATATGACCTCGCGTCCTCAAGAAGCACATTGGAGGGCCTGTTGACCGGCAAAACAAAAATAGCTTTCCGGAAATACAGCTCAGATAACAGCGTGGCAAACGTTATCGCGGACAATGATATGCTTTTTACGTTCTATATGGACAAAAACCGTTATAACGTTTTGCTGCCTCATTTTATGACGATCCATCATGAGGTTGTGGGCATTATCAGCAGCGCGCAGTCGATCGGAAGCAATGTGCCGAATTCCCAAATCACACAAATTTATTGAACAGAGGCGGTAGCGATGGTTATTCAGCATGTGGGGATCATCCCTGACGGAAACCGAAGATGGGCCCGCAAAAGCGAGAAAGATCTGCACGAGACCTATGTCCTGTTTTTTGAGAGAATTTTAAGCGTCATCCTGGTTTTAAAAAACGCGGGAATTCATATGCAGAGCTTTTATGTGCTGAGCATCGAAAACCTTCAGCGAAATCACGAGGACGTAGACGCGGTTTTGTCGGCGTTCGAAAACGTCATTTGCGATAAGATAATGGATTTCACGGAAAAGCATCCGGACCTGCGCTTCCGTTTTATTGGAAACCAGGCCTACTGGCCGGATAAAATCAAGCAAAAAATAAGCTCTATCGAAAAAGCGTGCGCAAAAGACGGCGCTCCATTTGTCGTTAATTTTTTAATCGCCTACAATCCTTTTGACGAAATCAATTCGGTCGTAAATTCAAAAGCGGATCTGCCGCTGACCGTTGAAAAATTAAGTGTTCCGCTGTATCTCGACCTGATCATACGCACGGGCGGGGAGCAAACCAGGATCAGCAATTTTTTGCCGCTGCAAAGCGGATACGCGACGATCCACATGGTCGATCGCTTTTTTCTTGATTTCGATTTAAGCAATTACGAGAAAATTTTGTCGATATACAGCGACATTGATCCCCGATACGGAAAATAAATGTGAAATCGCTCGCGCGATAAAATTCCCCCAAGAATTGCTGCGGCAATTCTTTTCCCCCTTTGCTTTCAAAGGGGGCTTTAGGAGGGCAAAGCGAAGACCGCGGAAGCCTCCTTTGAAAGCAAAGGAGGTGCCCCGAAGGGGCGGAGGAATTTTGCGCGCGAGCGCATGTGCCCCGGATCGCTCCGCTTCGCCGCGAGAAAAGAACAATGTATCACTACAATTGCCTGAAAGAGCTTGGAAATAAAGTAGGGGCTCAAAGATCGTAGGGGGCACAAAAAGGTAGGGGCTCAAAATTTTGAGCCCCTACGATTTTTGAGCCCCCTACAATCTTTGATCTTTTAGCTATTTTAGACGGTTGCAGTGATTTTCCGCAAGGAAGTACAGGTAGGCAGGCGTGAAATCGCTCCGCGAAAAATCCCCCCCAAGAATTGCTGCGGCAATTCTTTTCCCCCTTTGCTTTCAAAGGGGGATTTATCACTGCAATCTTATAAAAGAGCAAATAAAAATATTTTAGCCAATTCCCTGCTCCGCCAGAAAAAAGCCCTCCCATGGGTCCTTTCTCTTCAGCCGCTCCAGCGCCCCGGTCATGGAGATCCCGTCCGGCGCGATTTTCCCGAGCTCGCTCCAGGCGATGGGCATGGATACCGGCATCCCCTCCCGCATCCGTACGGAATACGGCGCGGCGCTGGTAGCGCCCCGGGTATTGCGCATCCAGTCAACAAAGATTTTGCCCTTGCGGCTGGCCTTGGCGCTGGTGCTCACGTAGCGCTCCGGCCATTTACGCTCCATGATCCGCGCGACGTTTTTGGCAAAATCCCGGAACGCCTCCCAGTCCGCCGCGGGCCGCAGGGGCACGACCGCGTGGTAGCCCTTTCCGCCGCTGGTTTTGAGAAAGGCCTTCAGCCCCAGCTCGTCCAGCACGCTTTTGAGGTCCCGCACGCCCTGGCGGACGACATCCAGCGCCATCCCCTCGTCGGGGTCCAGGTCAAACACCATCCGGTCCGGCCGCTCCAGGCTTTCCGCCCGGCTGCCCCAGAGGTGGAGCTCCACCGTATTCCGCTGCACCTCGCACAGCAGGCCGTGGAGGCCGGCGACATAGTAGCCGCTGTTCGTTCCGCCGCCGCTTTTCGCGACCTCTACGGTTTCGATGCCCTCGTCCTCCGCACCGGGATGCTTTTTGAAAAAGCATTGGCCCGCGCTCCCGCCGGGGCAGCGGATCGCGCTGAGCAGCCTGCCCTCAATATGAGGCAGCATCCGCCCGGCCACCGCCTGATAATACAGCGCCAGGTCCTTCTTCGTGATCCTGGGGGTTTCACAAAATATTTTATCCGGATTCGTGAGATTTATATTCAGCTCCGGCTCGGGCGTTTCCCGGATAATCTCCTGAACGTTCTTATCCCCGCGCAGCCCCCGGAATTTCGCCTGACGCAAAAGGCCCTCCCGGGTCCACTCGGCGAAGGAGACCTCGGCGGCGTATTTCGGGCGCAGCCAGGTGATGGATTCCCCGCCCCGGGGCTTGGGCGGCGCCTGGAACCGCGGTATTTCGCGTTCGATTGGCCGGAACAGCTCCAGCAGCTCGCTCATCCGGCGCTCGCTGAAGCCGCTGGCGCGGCCACAGTAAATCAGCTCCCCCTCCTGATACACGCCCAGCAACAGAGAGCTGATGCCGGCGCTTCTCTTTGCCGAAACGGTGAAGCCGCCGATGACGAATTCCTGCCGCGCCTGGCATTTCACCTTGACCCAGTCGCCGCCGCGCGTGCCGCTGTAGGCGGAGCTCCCCCGCTTGCCGATCACGCCCTCCAGCCCCAGGCCGCAGGCCGCTCGGAGCATTTCATCCCCCTGCCCCTCCATGTGGCCGCTGTATTGCAGAATCTCAGGCGCGCCCTCCAGCAGAGCGAAAAGCCGCGCCTTCCGCTCGGTGAGGGGCAGCTGCCGCAGATCCTCGCCATCCAGGGCCAAAAGGTCGAAGATCATATAAGCCAGCTGCTTCCCCTCCGGGTTTTTGAGGTAGCTCTGCAGGGCCTGAAAATCCGGCCGGCCCTGCTGGCCGGCGACGATCATCTCGCCGTCGAGCACCATGGCGCGGGGCCCGGCCAGCGCCAGCAGGGCCTCCGCCGCCGGCTGGAATTTCTTCGCGTAGTCGCCGCCGCCGCGGCTGAGCAGCCGTGCCCGCCCGTCCTCAATATGGGCCAGAATCCGGTAGCCGTCATACTTGATCTCATACAGCCAATCCTCCCCCCGGGGCACCTCGCTGACCGGCTTTGCCAGCTGCGCCCGCGCCCGGTCAAAGGGGTTTTTTTGTTTTTCCGCATTGCCCGCCGGCCCGCCGTTCTTCCCCGCGGCGGCAATCTGCTCCATCGTACGGCCCGTGCGCACACTCGTGGCGTATTGGCCGATGCCGGCATCCGGGGCGCTTTCGGCGTCCCTTTCCTTCACGAGCAGCCAGCTGTCTCCCCGCCGCTCCGGGTCTTTTTGAACGGTTCGAATTAATGTCCAGCCGCCCTTTAGCCGCTTGCCCTGCAGGCTGAATTTCAGCGCGCCCTCCCGCAGGCCCTGTTCCATGCTTTTGCGGGGCTCATAGGTCCCCTCGTCCCAGAGCATCACGGAGCCGCCGCCGTATTCCCCCTTGGGGATATTTCCCTCAAACGCCCGGTAATCCAGGGGATGGTCCTCGACCCGCATGGCCAGGCGCTTGTCCGCCGGGTTGCGGGAGGGCCCCTTGGGCACGGCCCAGCTGAGCAGCGCGCCGTTCCACTCCAGACGGAGGTCGTAGTGATCCCGGCTGGCGATGTGGTGCTGCACAACAAAGCGCAGCTTTTGCTTTTCCCCCGCCGCGCCGCGCTTCCCCCGGGGCTCTTCCGTCAGGCTGAAGTCTCGTTTTTGATTATATTGCCGCAGAGAGTCCGACATAGAAAAAATCCTGCCTTCTTTTAAGTGATGACAGGATTAGTTTCAGATATTTTGGGAGGAAGTATACACAATGTGAGCGTCTACCGCAAAAAGCCCATTCTATGGATCTCCGTCGGCCCCAGCTCCGCCAGGGCCTCATAGTGCCGTTTTGTGGGATAGCCCTTGTGCTGCGCGAAGCCATAGCCGGGGTACGTCTCCTCCAGCCGCGTCATTGCGCGGTCGCGCTGGACCTTCGCCAAAATCGACGCCGCCGCGATGCTGGCGCAGATAGCGTCGCCCTTCACCAGCGTCTCGCAGGGGATATCCAGCAGGGGACGCTGGTTGCCGTCGATCAGCGCGAAATCCGCCACGGGGTCAAGGCCCTCCACCGCGCGCTTCATCGCCAGCAGCGCGGCCCGGAGGATATTTAGCCTGGCGATCTCCTCCACCGTCGCGCGGGCAATGCTCCAGGAGACCGCTTTGGACTGGATTTCATCGAAGAGCAGCTCCCGCTTTTGGGGGCTGAGCTTCTTGGAATCCGCCAGACCCTTGATGACGCAGCCCTCCGGAAGGATGACCGCCGCGGCGTAGACATCCCCAGCCAGCGGCCCGCGCCCAGCCTCATCCACCCCGCAGATGAAACCGAAGCCCAGGGAGCGATATAAATTTTCATGAGGCTCAAAGAGCATTTTCATAACTCCTCATATCAGAACAGGCCCGCAAAATTGTTAATTGTTCATTGTTCATTGGCAACAAATTCCGCCATATCCCCCGGCTGGCACAGCTCCGTGAAGCGAATGGGCTTTTCCCGCAGGCTCTTCAGCGGCGCGGGGCAGGGCACGCCGGTGAGGGCCTCCAGCGCGGCGATGGCCTCAAAGCCCCGCAGCGCGCTGCCCCCGCCGGTGATGGCCGAAAGCACACTGTCCGCGAATTTGTAGGGGCTCGCCGTGGATACCACCACCGAAACCGCGTTGTCACCCGTCGCCCCGCGATAGTCCTCCAGCGCGCGCAGCCCCACGGCGGTGTGGGTGTCGCTCAGATAGCCCAGCCGGGTATAGGTCTGGCGGATCGTGCCCTTGGTCTGGGTATCGTTGCACGAGCCCGCCGCGAAGGTCTTCTGCAGAGCCTTCAGCAGCGTCTCGGGAATCTCGTAGCTCCCGTCCCGGGACAGCGCGCCCATCCAGCCGGATACCGCGCCGGCGTCGCAGCCGGAGACGGCGTAGAGCAGCCGTTCCAGATTGCTGGAAATGAGGATGTCCATGGAGGGCGAGAGCGTGGTATAAAAATCCCGGCGGCGATCATATACGCCGGTGGCGAGAAAGTCGGTGAGGATCCGGTTGCGGTTGGAGGCGCAGATGAGCCGCGCGACGGGCAGGCCCATCTCCCTGGCGTAATAGGCCGCCAGAATATTGCCGAAGTTCCCCGTGGGCACGACAAAGTTAATTTTCTCCCCGGCGGCTATTTTGCCCTCCCGCCGCAGGTCGCAGTAGGCGCTGACGTAATAGACGATCTGCGGCGCCAGGCGCCCCCAGTTGATGGAGTTGGCGGAGGAAAACACCCTGTCCCGCGCCTCCAGCTCCGCCCGGAGGGACGGGCAGGTGAAAATGGATTTCACGCCGCTCTGGGTGTCGTCGAAGTTGCCCTCCACGCCCACAACGCCCACGTTCGCGCCCTCCTGGGTAACCATCTGGAGCCTTTGCAGGTCGCTGACGCCCTCGCTGGGATAAAACACGATTATCCGTGTGCCGGGCACATCCTTAAAGCCCTCCAGCGCCGCCTTGCCGGTATCGCCCGAGGTGGCCGTCAGAATGACGATTTCCTTGCCCTGGAGCACCTTTTGCGCCGAAGCCGTAAGCAGCCGCGGCAGCAGCTGCAGCGCAAGATCCTTAAAGGCGCAGGTGGGGCCATGAAAGAGCTCCAGCAGATAGCTGCGCCCGCCGCCGCCCAGGGCTTTGACAGGGGCCACCGCCGGATCCCGGAAGGTGCCGCCATAGGCCGCTTTCACGCAGCGCGAAAGCTCCTCCGGCTCCCAGCCGTCGGGGCCCTCTTCCGTGAAAAACTTCGACAGCACAAACGCCGCCCGGCCGACGTAATCCATCTTTGTCAGGGCATTGATTTCGCTGACGGTCAATTGCGGCAGCTTTTCGGGCACATAGAGCCCGCCCTCAGGGGAAATCCCCTGGACGACGGCCTGCGCGGCGGAAACACTGACATTGTTATCCCGGGTGCTGGTATAGCGCATAATCGTTTTACTCCCTTTGTGCGGGGTTCACGCTTTGGAACCCCTTGCTTCATTGGCTTCATTATTATAGCAGTAATGGGCGAAAAAGGCAATGCCGGATTTAAAAATAAAGTAGGGGGCTCAATAAATCGTAGCTCAAAAGGTAGGGGCTCAAAATTTTGAACCCCTACCTTTTTGAGCCCCTACGCTCTTTGATCTTTTAGCTATTTTAGAGGGTGGCAGTGATTTTCCGCAAAGAAGCACAGGCAGGCAGGCGTGAAATCGCTCGCGCGATAAAATTCCCCCAAGAATTGCTGCGGCAATTCTTTTCCCCCTTTGCTTTCAAAGGGGGCTTTAGGAGAGCAAAGCGAAG
>WRMQ01000078.1 GCA_009777055.1 Oscillospiraceae bacterium | reverse complement strand
GCGCGCGCAAGGCTTCGGCGTCTGTTTTGCTTATGTTCACCCGCAGCGCGGCCGGCGCGCCGCCCAAACAGGCCATCAGCAGAGCCTCGGTGTGTTCCGGGCCGTAGGCATCGGTCCAAAGGCGCGCCAGCCAGTCCGGGCAGGCGTAGCGAATACTCAAATAAGCTATCTCGTCTTCTTCTCGGTCAGGCAGGCGCAGCTCCCGCGCGGCGGCCTTGCGGAGCACCGCGTTGACCATCCCCGCCGCGTGGCGCGCCGGCGTGCGCTTGACCAGCTCCACGCTCTCGTGAATCGCCGCGTGGGCCGGCACGTCCATATAATATAATTGATACAGCCCCATGCGCAGCGCGGCAAGTGCCTGCGGGGGAGTGCTGTTCAAAGGCTTCGAAAGCAGGTCGCCGAGCTGGTAATCCAGCGTTCGGCGCCGTTCGATGACGCCATAGACCAGGGCCGTACAAAAAGCGGCGCCGGCACCCGAAAGCCGCTCCCGCCGCAGCGCCGCGTCCAGCGCCAGGTTGGCGTAGGAGCCGTCCCGGGCCACGCGCAGCAGCAATTCATAGGCAACGAGCCGCGGGCCTCTATCGGCAGATTTTTGATGTTGTTTGTTGTCTTCTGGTTGTTGTTTGTTGTTTTCCATCAATTTCTCCGCCGGAAACGCAGCAGGAGGCGCAGCAGTGTGGCGATGGAGCTTACCAGTGCCGCGACATAGGTTAAGGCGGCGGCGCGCAGCACCTTTTTCGCCCCCTTGAGCTCCTGGCCGCCCAGCATCCCCTGCTCGTCGATGACCCGAAGGGCCCGGCGGCTGGCGTTGAACTCCACCGGCAAGGTGAGAAGCTGGAAAATCACAATACCCGAAAACAGCGCCAAGCCCAAGGTGATCAGGGGGCCGAAAGACATCATCGCGCCCAGCACAACCAGCGGCACGCCCAGGTAATTGCCGATATTGACCACCGGCAGAATCGCGTTGCGCAGCTTGATGGGCATCCAGGACTCCGCGTGCTGTGCGGCGTGCCCGGCCTCATGGGCCGCGATGCCCACCGCCGCGACGCTGGTGGAGGAATACACGCCCTGCGACAAACGAATCACCTTGCTCCTTGGGTCGTAGTGGTCGCTGAGGGTGCCCCGCGCTGGCTCGACGCGCACATCCGTTATGCCGTAATGCCGCAGCACGTTGTAGGCCGCCTGCGCGCCGGTGAGCTGCCGGTCGCCCAGCACCTTCGACTGCTTTCGATAGGTGCCTTTCAAGGCGATCTGCACCGCCAGCGAAAAAATCAGCGCCGGCACGCACAAAATCAAAAAGTAGTAGTCGATCCCATAATAAAACGGCAGGTACATTTATATTATAATCCTTTCAGGTGTTATTTTCTTTTTTAGATAATTATTTTCTTTTTCGATATTATTCTCTTTTAGATATTATTCTCTTTTTAGATATTATTCTCTTTTATTATTCTCTTCAGATATTCCCGGCTTATTTTATGCCGCGTAAAAAGGAAGATGTGTCCATCGCTTTTTTGCCTTCCTGCTGCACTTCAAGCAGCTCCAGTAAATTTCCGTCGCCGCAGCAGACAAAGAGGCGGTCCCCCTCAACAATGAACTCCCCCGGAGACAATCGCGTATCGCGCGCCGCGAATTGCGCAGCGCGAACGCGCAGCGTTTTTCCGTTCCATACCGCTGTCGCGCAGGGCCAGGGCTGCAGGCCCCGCACCTGGTTATATAATTCCCGCGCGGGCCTGTTCCAATCCAGAGGCGAATGCGCGCGGCTGAGCATAGGTGCGCAGGAGGCCATCGCGTCGTCCTGCCGGACGGGCTTGAGCGCGCCGTTTTGTAAAAAATCCAAGGTCCGCTGTAAGGTCCGCGCGCCCAAAAGACTCAGTTGATCGTGCAGCTGTGCCGCCGTCATGTCCTCCGGGATTTCGATTTTATCCTGCAATAATATGTCGCCGGTATCCAGGCCCGCGTCCATGCGCATGGTGCTGACGCCGCTTTCCCTCTCGCCGTTCAGAATTGCCCATTGAATCGGCGCGGCGCCGCGGTACTTGGGCAGCAGGGAGGCGTGCAGGTTGATACAGCCGTGCTTCGGCAGATCCAGCAATTCTGGTGGCAGGAGCTTTCCATAGGCCACGACCACCGCGAGCTCCGGCCGCAGCTCCTCAAAGATGGCTGAGGCTGTTCCGTCCCGCAGAGTGACAGGCTGTTCCACGCGCAGGCCGGCCTCCAGGGCCGCCCGCTTCACCGGGGGCGGCGTAAGGACGAGCCTGCGCCCCTTCGGCTTATCCGGCTGGGTGAAGACCGCCGCGAGCTCGTGGCCGTCTTCGACCAGCCGCTTTAGGCAGGGCACCGCGAATTCCGGCGTGCCCATGAAAATGATTCGCATGCGCTACTCCTTCCGAATCACGTGCTTCTGGAACAAAACCCCGTTCATATGATCGATCTCGTGGCAGAACGCGCGGGCGCGCAAGCCCTCGGCCTTGTAGAAGCACCACTGGCCCCGGCGGTTTTGCGCGCGCAGCTTCACCACGGCCGGGCGGCGCGTGATGCCATATTCCCCCGGGAACGACAGGCAGCCCTCCTGCTCCTCCTGGCTGCCGGAGCTTTCGATGATCTCCGGGTTCACGATTTCGGTGACGCCGCTGCCGTCGCCGCAGTCGATCACAGCCGCGCGCCGCAGCACCCCCACCTGCACCGCCGCCAGGCCGCAGCCCTCGGCGCCATGCATCGTTTGTGCCAAATCGTCGAGCAGCTGCGCCAGCCGGTCGTCGAAACGCTCCACCGGGCGGCTGTTTTTCAGCAGCGTTAAGTCGTCATGCTTTAGAATTCTGCGAATCGCCATGGGTCACACCCTTCCGCGATATGAGTAAGGTCATACCGCTATAATATCGTTTCCGGATTCATATCCGCATATGCGGTCACGCTTTGAAAGCGGGCGTCTTTGCCGAAACGGACCAGCAGCTGTGCCACAAGACCGCGGAAAGCGGATGAATTGCGGCATTTGACCAGCAGCCTCCAGCGGAATTTGTTGCCCAGCTTGCTCACCCGCGCTGGCATGGGTCCCAGCACAATCAGCTTTTCGCCGCTGAATTCCCCCTGGGACGCTTCGCGCAGCATTTCCAGCAGGCAGCGCGCCCCGGCCTTCACCAGGTGCTCCGCCTCGCCGGCCACGCCCAGCAGGCACAGGTCGCAAAAGGGCGGGTAGGTCATGAGCCTGCGCAGGCGCAGCTCCGTGTGGAAGAAGGCAGGGTAATCCTGCCGGGCGGCCAGACGGATAATCTCGTTTTCCGGCGCGACGGTCTGCACCAGGGCCAAGCCCGGCCATCTCCCCCGCCCCGCGCGCCCCACCACCTGGGTAAGCAGGCCAAAGCAGCGCTCCTGGCTGCGGTAGTCATCGTGGTAGAGGATCTGGTCAATCGAAACAACGCCCACCAGGGTCACATGCTCAAAGTCCAGGCCCTTGGCGACCATCTGCGTGCCCACCAGGACGTCAAACTCGCGGTTACGAAATCGGGCGAGCAGCTCCTCCCGGGCGCCTTTCTTTCCCGTGGAGTCCGCGTCCATGCGCGCCACGCGCAGCGCGGGAAAGCGCTGCCGCAGCTCCTCCTCGATTTTTTGCGTGCCCGCACCGCCAAAGCGGATGGTCCGCTTCCCGCAGAGGGGGCACAGCTCCGGCGCGGGGGCGGAATGCCCGCAATAGTGGCACATCACCCGCTGGTTGGCCAGATGGTAAGTCAACGAGATGCTGCACTGGGGACAGGTGATCACATGCTTGCAGCTGTTGCAGGCCAGAAAGGTGTTGTAGCCCCGCCGGTTCATCAATAAAATCGCCTGGTGCCCGGCGGCGATGGTCTCTTGCAGAGCGTCTGTCAGCGCCGTGGTGAGAAGCTTCTCCTGCTCGGCCAGGAGGTCCACCGCCCGCACCTCGGGCAATTCAGCCGGGCCGAAGCGGTTTTCCAGGGTCAGCAGGGCATAACGGCCCTTCAGCGCGGCGGCATAGCTTTCGACGCTGGGCGTAGCGGAGGCCAGCAGCAGCAGCGCCCCGTTTTGCCCCGCGCGGAATTTCGCGGCATCCCTCGCGTGATAGCGGGGCGCCTGTTCCGATTTATATGTATGCTCATGCTCCTCGTCCAAGACGATGAGGCCGATATTTTCCAGGGGCGCGAAGACCGCGCTTCGAGTGCCCAGGGCGAGCCTTGCCTCGCCCGACCGGGCGCGCTTCCACTCGTCCATGCGCTCCCCCACGGAAAGCGCGCTGTGGAAAAGCGCCACCCTTGTCCCATAGCGCTGCCGGAACAGCTCCAGCAGCTGTGGGGTCAGGCCGATTTCCGGCACCATCACAATGGCGCTCCTGTTACCGGCCAAAGCATCGTCCAGCAGCCGCAGGTATACGCTGGTCTTTCCGCTGCCCGTTACGCCGAAAAGCAGCGCCGTGCGGGCCTGACCCGCTTGCATCATATCATGCAGCCGGTCATAGGCCGCCTGCTGCTCCCCGGTAAGCTCAATATCCTCCGGCGGCAAATCATGATGAGCTGTGAATTGTGAATTTTGAACCGCAACGCCCCGGTTGAGCTCGCGCTCCCAGCAGCGGACGACGCCCTTGCGCTCCAGCGCCCGCAGCACCGAAGGGGAAACGCCGGTGTACTCGCACAGCTCCCGCGCGGAGGCCGCGCCGTTTTGCCGCAGCAGCTCCGCGACCTCCGCCTGCCGGGCCGTAAGCTGAAACGGGGGCTCCTCCTCCGTCTCCGAAAGGCTGTACATGCGTTGGGTGAGGTCCCCCGCGTCCCGCAGGGCATCCGTATTGCGCAGAAAAAAGCCCTGCTCCGCCAAGCGCTCCGGCAGCGCGGAATCGGCGGGGAGCTTACAGCGCTTCAGCAAATCCTCGCGCCTGACAAAATTGCTTTTCCCCCGGGCCCGCCTGGCGCATTGGAGCAGGGCCAGGCCCTCCTCGCACAGCAGCGCCTCCGGCGGGCAGGATTCCGGCGGCAGGGCGGAATAGGTCAGCTGCACGCGCTGGTGCAGCCCTGAGGGCACCATGGCCCGAAAGGCCTCGTACAGGGTGCAGAAGGTTCTGTCCTTGAGCCAGGGCACAAGGGCGGAAAGCTCTTCTGTGAGCAGGGGGGATTCGTCCAGCAGCGTCTTGATGCTCTTGAGCCTGGCGTTTTCCGGCGGCTCGTTGTGTACCCGCAGAATCAGCCCTATTCGCGTACCCGTCCCCTGGCCGAAGGGCACCGTGACCCGGCAGCCGGGCAGCGCGCGCCCCTGCAGCGCCTCGGGAATCCGGTAATCAAAGCACTGATCGAAATGAAAGGCCGTCCGTTCCACCGCCACCGCGGCGAAACGAACCGCCTCTGTCCCGCCATTCATCTCAGTTGCCGAGCTCATCTGGCTCAATAATAGCGAACCTGCCGTCGAGCAGGTCGTTGATTGCCAAAGTCACCGGCTTGCCGCCAAGACCGCGGCGGTCGCTTTCGGCCTCGTCCACGAGCTCGCGGGCGCGCTTGGCCACGGCGGTCACCAGGGAGTAGCGGCTGGTATGCTTGCCCATTACATTGCGCATGTCAACATTCAGCATCTTGAAGCACCTCGTCAATCAAATATAATCTGCGGCAGCTGCGCTGGCGTTCCGCCCGGATGATGGTGCGGAAGTCGCTGACCGCGTAGTCCAGCATATCGTTGAGAATGATATAGTCGTAGTCCTGCGCGTGGAGCAGCTCGGTTTTGGCGATCTCCAGCCGGCGTTCGATCTCGCATTCATTCTCGGATTCCCGCCGGTAGAGCCGCTGGGACAGCACCCGCAGCGAGGGCGGAACCAGGAACACGCTCACGCAGTTGGGATACATGCTGCGAATCCGCGCGGCCCCCTCCACCTCAATCTTGAGAATCACCGTCTTGCCCTCCGCCATCCACTCGTCGATGGGGGTCTTGGGCGTACCGTAGTAATTGCCGTTATAACACGCGTGCTCCAGGATTCCGCCGCTTTTCAGCTTATCCTCGAAGTACTCCCGGGTCACGAAGTAATAATGCGTGCCGTCAAGCTCCCAGCTGCGCCGCTCCCGTGTGGTGAGGGAGCAGGACACCTCAATATCGTCCACCTGCTCCAGCAGCTCCCCCAGCACGGTATCCTTTCCCGAGCCGGAGGGGCCGGAAAGCACAACCAGCATCCCTTCTCTATCCGTTCTCATTCGCTTCCTCCTCTGTCGTCCCCTCTTCCGCGCCAAGGCGGTTCCCTATGGTTTCCGGCTGCAGGTAGCTGAGCACGACATGCCCGCTGTCCAGCAGCAGCACGGCGCGGGTGCGCCGTCCCTGGGTGGCGTCGATGAGCATGCCGCCGGCCTTCGCCTCCTGCCCCATACGTTTCACAGGCTGAGAATCCGGCTGCAATATGGCCAGCACGCGGTTCGCGCTGAGCAGGTTGTTAAAGCCGATGTTTACCAGTTGCATGCGCTCCTCCAGCCGATCACTCTATATTTTGTACCTGCTCGCGGATCTTCTCCACCAGGGATTTCATCTCTACCACGCGGCGCGTGATCTCGAGGTCCTGGGCCTTGGAGCCGATGGTGTTGGCCTCGCGGTTGATCTCCTGCACCAGGAAATCCAGCTTGCGGCCAATGGCCTCCTCCCCGGACAGAAACTGCTCCAGCTGCTGCAGATGGCTGCGCAGGCGCACGGTTTCCTCCGCCACGGCGGTTTTGTCGGCAAAGAGAGCGGCCTCCGTCAGCAGGCGCTGCTCCTCCACCGCCGCGCCCTCCAGGAGCTCGCGCATGCGTTCCCGAAGCTTTTCGTTGTATTCCAGCACCGTCCGCGGCGAGCGCTCCTCCACAAAAGCCACATGCTCCAGAATCTCGGCCACACGGGACTGGACATCGGCCAGCAGCCGCGCGCCCTCCGCCTCACGCATGCCGAGAAAGGCCTTCAGCGCGGCCTCGGCGGCCTGGCGCACGGCATCCCAGATGGCGTCTTCATCCGCGGGCGCTTTCTGCACCTGAAAGAGGTCCGGCACCCGCAATAAGGACGAGGCCTCAATGTCGTTTTCCACGCCGAAGTCCTGCTCCAGCTGCCGGAACGCGCCGAGATAGCTTTGCAGCAGCATGGTGTTGAGCGTGACCAGCATGTCCGATTCGCCCAGGGACTCCAGTTGTATATAGCATTCCAATTTTCCGCGGGATATCTTTCCGTTCAGGAAGGATTTCAGCCTCTCCTCCAAAAAACCGCAGCCCCGGGGTACACGGGCGGAAAACTCAAAATAGCGGTGGTTGACGCTTTTCAGCTCGCAGACCGCGCGATAGCTTTCCGTTATGACCTCCGCGCGCCCATAGCCCGTCATGCTCCGCACCATATTGTCGCTTCGCTCCTTTTCTTCTCAATGCGTAATGCGCAATTACATGTGTTAAAGAACAATTAAATTATTATAACACAAGATGCTGTGTTTGTCAAACAAAAATTTTGGGAGACAGCACTACACTGCCCCCCAAAAACCATTGCGAATGACGCATTTCGAATTACTTTTGCTCCTGACCGCGGCCAAACTTGCGGTTGAAGCGGTCTACGCGCCCGCCGGTATCCACGAAGTGCTGCTTGCCCGTAAAGAACGGATGGCACTTCGAGCAGATGTCCACGCGCATGTTGCCCGTGCGGGTGGACTTGGTCTCAAAGGTCTCGCCGCAGGCGCAGCGAACCTGCACGGTATTATAACCCGGATGAATTTTTTCCTTCATTGCGATACTCTCCTTACGTTGAATTGGGCCCGGCCCTACGCCTGGCCGGCGGCCTTGGCCACCTCGGCGGCAAAATCGTCTTCGCGCTTCTGCATGTTTTCGCCCTTGACATATCGGATGAAGCCCAGGGCCTCAACGGCGCCGCCCAGCTCCTTCGCCACGCCGGCGATATATTGGGCCACCGAAAGGTCGCCGTCCTTTACATAGGGCTGCTCCAGCAGGCATACCTCTTTGTAGAACTTCGCGATGCGGCCTGTGACGATGCCGTCAAGCACCTTTTGGGGCTTGTTTTTCATCTTTTCGTCCTCGGCCAGCTGCACGCCCAGAATGCGCTTCTCGTTTTCCACCACCTCGGCGGGCACGGCGGCCTCGCTGAGGTATTGCGGATTCATCGCCGCGGCCTGCATGGCGACATTCCTGCCCATTTCGGCGAAGGCCTCCGTAGCCGCCACGGCCGGATCGGCCTTGAATTCCACCAAAACGCCCATGGAGCCGCCGCCATGGATATAGCTTACGGCATGGCCCACAATGCGCGTAAACCGGCGGATACTGATGTTTTCGCCGATAGAAAATACTTTTTCCTGCCGGATTTCCTCGACGCTGCGGTCGGAGCCCGCCAGGTTCATGGCCAGCAGGGCGTCGACGCCGGCGGGGTCATTGGCCGCGATGGTCTTCGCGACATCCAGCGCAAAGGCCTGAAACTCCGCGTTTTTGGCCACGAAGTCTGTCTCGCTGTTGACCTCAACCAGCACGGATACGCCGTTTTCCTGATACGCCGCCACAATGCCTTCGGCGGTGATGCGCCCGGCCTTTTTGGTGGCCGCGGCCAGCCCGCGCTCCCGCAGGATATCCATGGCGCGGTCCATGTCGCCGTCGGCCTCAACAAGGGCCTTCTTGCAGTCCATCATGCCAACGCCGGTTTTTTCACGCAGGTCCTTTACGTCTGCCGCTGTGAATGCCATATATCTGTTCCTCCTGATCAATTCAAAATAATAGATGAATTACGCCGACATCGGGACGACCTCCACGGTTTCCTCCAGCTGCTCGCCCTGGCGGCCCTCCAGCACGGCGTCGGCCATGACGGAGGAGATCAGCCGCACGGCGCGGATGGCGTCGTCGTTGCCGGGGATGACGAAATCAATCTCATCCGGGTCGCAGTTGGTGTCCACAATGGCGATAATCGGGATGCCCAGCTTGCGGGCCTCGGCCACGGCGATGTGCTCCTTGCGGGGGTCAACGATGAACATCGCGGCGGGCGGGCGCTTCATCTCGGTGATGCCGCCCAGGTTCTTCTCCAGCTTCTCAATTTCAAGCCGGAGCTTGAGCACCTCTTTTTTGGGGAGCATGTCGAAGGTGCCGTTCTCATCCATGGCCTTGAGCTGGCCCAGCCGCCGGATGCGGCGCTGGATGGTGTTGAAGTTCGTGAGCATGCCGCCCAGCCAGCGGGCGTTGACGAAGGGCATATTGCAGCGCTGCGCCTCCTCGCGGATGGAATCCTGCGCCTGCTTTTTGGTGCCGACGAAGAGCACCGTGCCGCCCTCCTCCGCGATGCCGCGGATATACATATAGGCCTCTTCGAGCTTGCGCACGGTTTTTTGCAGGTCGATGATATAGATGCCGTTGCGCTCGGTGAAGATGAAGGGCGCCATCTTGGGGTTCCAGCGCCGGGTCTGGTGCCCAAAGTGGACGCCGGCTTCGAGCAGCTGCTTCATGGATACGATTGCCATAGTTTGCCTCCTTGTTTTGATTTGTTTGTTCCGCCACACGCTTTTAACAAGGCCCACACGGCGCGCGCCGTGCACGGGGGCTCCATCAAACGTGTGTGTGAAATGGACAATACAGTATATCACGGGAATGCCTGGAATGCAAGTGTTTTTTTAAGAATCAAGTTTTTTATTTTTTAATAACCAAAAAGCTCTTATTTTTTAATTTTTTAATGCTTTTTAATAATTAAATCCCGTTTGGCGGTTTTTATAATTTCCTCGCCTTTATAATAAGCGACAGCGGAAACCGTTTTGCTTTACACGGTGCGTAATAAGCCGATGAAAATTCGGCATCCCGTTCCAATGTGTTTTTATCTGTTTCCTCCACTAGACGCTCCACGGCAAATCCAGCGGCGGCGAGAGCGTTAATATAATCCGAAAGACGGCGATTATAGAGCGTTAAGGAGTATCCTCCGCTGTTTTGCAAGCCTCTTTCTCCTATGTGCCGCACTTCGCTTCTGTTCTCGCCTTTATGGAATGTAAACGGTTCTTTTTCGTAATATATACCCGAAAAGACGATTTTCTCGTCAATTGCATCCACGCAATGCAAAAACGGGTGATCCCAACTGAAAATGAAAAACCCGCCCTGTTTGAGGTAAGACGCTATCAGTTTGCATGTCCGCTCTAAATCCACCGTCCAGCCGATGGCATAAATGGAATACACCACATCAAAGTAACCCTGCGGCAATCCGGGATTCTGTTCCATCGGAGAACAGAACAATTTTGGCTTGTATCCGTTTTCGCCTAAATACTTTCCGGCATTTTCAAGCTGTTTATCTGATATATCAAGTCCCCAGAGCTCATCGGCTTCCTGGTCGCCGCACCATTTCAATGAATGACCGCTGCCGCAACCAATATCGAGAACCTTTTTGCCGCTCAAGTCGGGGAATAAACGAAGTTCATCCTCGGTGGGACATAAACAACCGTAGGTAGGTAAAGCGGTAACCCCAAAGAAATCGCCAGCTATGGCGTTCCATGAGGATTTGTTTTGTTCGAGAATGTCAACCATTTTTCGCAGCCTCCAACCCAGACGTTATAACACCGTTCGGGCATCACCCCTCCGCCCGTCTCTTTCTGAGCTCCGCCCTCATCTCCTCCTCCTCCTTCATCCCCAGGGGATATAAAAACGCCAGGGCGAGGAACATCAGAAAAAACGCGGCGGCGGGAACCAGCGTGGCGGTGGTGTACATGCTCCGCACCACCGCGGGGGCCTGCGAAACGCCGCTGAGGCTGCCGTCGTAGTGGATGAGTTTCAGAATCAGCGACGACGCGCCGCCGGCCAGGGTCTGCCCCATTTTGCGGGTGAAGGAGAAAAGCGCGTAACAGGTGCCCTCCTCCCGGGTGCGGGAAAGCAGCTCCTGGTAGTCGATGACGTCCGTAACCAGGGCCCAGATCTCCATCACCAAAAAGGTGGAGCCCAGGCCGCTGAAGAAGGTGAGGGCCAAAAAGACATAGGGATTCGCCGTGCGCAGCAGCAGCAGGGCGGCGTTCGCGGCGGCCGCCAGCAGCAGCCCATACGCGCAAAGCCGCTTTTTGCCCAGGCGGAGCACCATTTTGCCCAGAAACGGCAGCAGCAGCGCGGTGGGCAGGTAATTCGCGATTGTAACCAGGCTGTAGAGCTCCGGCTGCGCGAAATAGTCCTTGAAGAGATAGTTGTTGACCGTCTGGGTATAAAACTGCACCATGATCAGCAGCATGGAGGCGAAGCAGACGACCAGGAAGGGCCTGTTATGCAGGAGGGTCGGGATGGTTTTGCCGAAGGCGTGGCGCTCCTCCTTCGGCGGCGGGGGCACGCGTTCGGTGGTGAGCCGGAAGCTGAGCTGATAGATCACCACGGTGAAGACCGCGAACACCAGCACGGCAAGGAAAAGCTTTTGCGGAT
>WRMQ01000077.1 GCA_009777055.1 Oscillospiraceae bacterium | reverse complement strand
GAAGGGGCAGAAAAAAATCGCCGACTATATCCTGCGGGAGTACGACAAGGCCGCGTTTTTGACCGCCGCCGCGCTGGGAGAAGCGGTGGGGGTCAGCGAATCCACCGTGGTGCGCTTCGCCGCCGAAAACGGCTACCAGGGTTATCCCGACCTGCAGCGCTATTTGCAGGAGATGATCCGCAGCCGCCTCAACAGCATCCAGCGCATGCAGGCCGCCGACCTGCGCCTGGCCGGCGACAATATCCTGGAAAGCGCCATGTCCGCCGACGCGGATATGATCCGCCAGACCCTGGAGCACAGCTCCCGCGCGCATTTCCACAACGCTGTGGAGGCCATTCACAACGCGGAGCGCGTCTATATTCAGGGCACGCGCTCCTCGGCGGCGCTGGCGAACTTTCTGGCGCTGTACCTGAACATCCTCCATCCCGGTGTGGTGTTTCTGGACGCCTTCAGCGCCAGCCAGATCTATGAGCAGCTGCTGCACATCAGCGAAAAAGATGTGTGCGTCGCCATCAGCTTTCCGCGCTACTCGAAGCGCACTGTCACCGCGCTGCGCTTCGCCCGGGAGCGGGGCGCCGCCGGCGTTGCCATCACCGACAGCACGCACTCCCCCATCGCGGCGCTGGCGGAGCACGTGCTCGTGGCCTGCTGCGGCTCGGTGACCTTCGTGGATTCCCTGGTGGCCCCGCTGAGCCTGATCAACGCCCTGCTGGCCGCCTGCGCCCGCAGGCAGGGGGACAAGGTATACGACACCCTGCGCTCCCTGGAGGGCGTATGGGAGCAGCATGAGATCTACGACTCCCCCGACAGCGGGGACAAAATATGAGCGTGCTGGTCGTCGGCGCCGGCCCCGCGGGGCTCATGGCCGCCGCGGCTGCCGCCGCCCGGGGCGCGCGGGTCACGCTGCTTGAGCGCGGCGAGGTCATGGCCCGCAAGCTGCGCATCACGGGCAAGGGCCGCTGCAACCTCACCAACAACACCACCGCGCTGGAGGAGCTCATCGCGGGCATCCCGGTCAACGGCCGCTTCCTCTTCGGCGCCTTCAGCCGCTTCGGGCCGCTGGACACCATGGAATTCTTCGAGAAACAGGGCGTTCCGGTCAAAACCGAGCGGGGACGGCGGGTTTTTCCCGTGTCTGACAATGCCCACGACGTCGCTGAAGCGCTCATTCGCCGCGCCAGAGAAAAGGGCGTAGGATTTTTGCGGGGAAGAGCGACTAATCTTTGGATAGAATCGAATGAATTGAAGGGCGTCGTCACCGAGGAGGGCCAAAGCATCCCGGCACGGGCGGTGATTCTCGCCACGGGAGGCCTTTCCTACCCAAAAACGGGCTCCGACGGCGATGGCTATCGCTTGGCGGAGCAGGCCGGGCATACGATCATCCCGCCAAAGCCCTCCCTGGTGCCCCTGGAGTGCCATGAGGGCTTCTGCGCGGAGCTCATGGGCCTGAGCCTGCGCAATACGGGCCTGGAGGTATGGGACAAGCAGCTTTGCCGCGTGATCTACCGGGATTTCGGCGAGCTGCTCTTCACGCATTTCGGCGTGTCGGGCCCCATGGCCCTGAGCGCCAGCTCCCATATGCGCGGGATAGAGCCCGGGCGCTGCGAGCTCCGCCTGGATCTCAAGCCGGCGCTCTCCCACGAGCAGCTGGACGCCCGGATCCTGCGGGATTTCGCCGAAAACAGCGGCCGGAATTTTATCAATGCCCTCAACGGCCTTCTGCCGAAGCGCCTGGTGCCCGTCGTCGTACAGCGCAGCGGAATTCCGGCGGGGCTGCGGGTCAGCCAGGTTTCCCGGGAGCAGCGGCGCGCGCTGCTGGAGCTGCTCAAGCGCTTCCCGCTCACAGTCACGGGCTTTCGGCCCATTGAGGAGGCCATCGTGACCTCCGGCGGCGTTGACCCGCGCCAGCTGCGGCCCAACACAATGGAGTCCCGGCTGCAGCCCGGCTTATACTTCGCGGGGGAAGTGCTGGACGTGGACGGCTACACCGGCGGGTTCAACCTGCAAATCGCGTTTTCAACGGGGTATCTTGCCGGCCTGTCGGCCAGCTTGGGCGATTCGGAGTTTGATGATTAGGAGTTGAAGCTCATGGGACATATGATATCCGTCGCTATCGACGGGCCGGCGGGGGCCGGAAAGACCGAAGCGGCGAAGGCGGCGGCAAAACGCCTGCGCTTCGCCTTTGTGGACACCGGGGCGCTTTACCGCGCGGTGGGCGTGGCGGTGCTCCGCGCGGGCAAGGCCACGGAGGACCCGGCGGAGGTGGAGGCCTGCCTGCCGGACATCCGTCTTTCGCTGGCCTTTATCGAAGGCGCGCAGCATGTGTATCTGGACGGCGAGGATATCACGGAGACCCTTTATACCCCTCAGGCCAGCAAGGCCTCCTCCGACGTGGCAAAGGTCGGGGCCGTGCGGGAATTTCTGCTGGAGCCCCAGCGGGAGCTGGCGCGCAGGCAAAACAGCATCTTCAACGGCCGCGACATCGGCACCGTCGTTCTGCCGGACGCGTCGCTGAAAATCTTTCTCACCGCCGCGCCGGAGGAGCGCGCCGCGCGTATCTATAAACGCCAGCGGGAAAACGGCAGCCCCCAGCCCTACGAGGAGGTCCTCGCGGATCTGCTCCGGCGGGACAAGCAGGACAGCGAACGCGCCGCCGCGCCGCTGAAAATCGCCCCCGGCGCCGTCGTGCTGGATACGACGCGGATGGATCTGGAGGAGAGCATCCAGGCGGTGGTGGCGCTGATAAAGGAGAAGCTATGAGCCAAAAAAAAGAGCAAAAAAAAATACAGAAAGAAATCATTGAGAAAGAGGCCTTTCAGGTCATCGGCCGAAGGCGCGCCACGCCGCGCGCGGGCGGCGCCTGGGACATCGCCCGCACGGACGGCAGCCTTGCGCGAATCGAAGGCCTGGCATCGGGCGAGCCGCTGCTGGGGCTGTGCTTCGGCTTTGGCGAGAGCGGCGCAAACGACTATATGGTTGGCGCCGAAGCCGCGCAAGACGCGCCCGGTACCGAAGGCCTGGAACGCTTCGCGTATCCCGCCGGGCCCTGGCTCGTGGTGACAGCGGAGGGAAAGCTTTCCGAAAACACCCTCGCCGAAGCATGGAAGGCGGTCCATAAAAAAATCCTGCGCAAGAGCGCCCGTGTACAGGCTCCCCTGCCCACGATGGAGCGCTATCTGGCGTGGGAGGAGCAGAACGATTATTGCAAGGTCGAAATCTGGATTCCCGTAAAGAAGGGCGAATTCCATTCCAAAAAATATAATTTTGACCGGCTTGACCCCTATCCGTCTTTTCAATATTTCTGGATCTACCTCGGGCGCTTTCTGGCGCGTTTGATGTTCCGCATCAAGGCGGAGGGCCTGGAAAACCTGCCAGAGAGCAGCGCGGGTATCATCCTGGCCTGCAACCACACCCACGCGCTGGATCCCGCGTTTTTGGCCGTGACCTCAAAAAAGCTCGCCTGGCGCTTCATCGCGAAGATTGAGCTGTTCCGGAACCCCTTTGTGGCCTGGCTGTTCACCCAGTGCAACGGCTTCCCCATCAACCGCGAGATCATCGACCGCAGGGCCATGGATTTCGCCGTGAATGTGATGAAGGACGGGCGGATGGGTCTGGGGGTTTTTCCCGAGGGACGGCGTTCGCCGGACGGAAAAATCCACGAGGCCAGGGGCGGCACGGCCATGTTCGCCCGCATGGCAAAGGCGGATATCCTCCCCTGCTGCATCTACCGGGAGGGCGATCTAAAATTCCGCTGCCACATCACCGTTCGCTACGGCGAGCTGATCCCCTTCGGGGAGCTCGGCCTGGGCGAGCGGCCCAACAAACGGGAAACCCAGGCGGCCACGGAAAAAATCATGGACGCGATTACAGCGCTGTGGAAGCTCGGCTTTTGATTTCTTTTATTTATGTTTGCTTTTATTTTTAAGAATAGCGTCTAAAAATCTGAAAGTCTAAAAAATCTAAAAGTCTTAAAATCTAGGAGTCTAAAGTCTAAAGTCTAAAATCTAAAATCTAGAACCCGAGGTCTGTTATGCCTATCATCCTGGCAAAATCCGCGGGCTTTTGCTTCGGCGTAAAACGCGCGGTGGATATGACCAACGCGCTGCTGAAGCAGGGCGCGTCCGTCTCGCTGCTCGGGCCGCTGATCCACAACCGGGAGGTCATGCGGGATTTTGAAGCCAGCGGCGCGGTTACGGTGGATTCCCCCGCCCATCGCCGGCCCGGAGACACTGTGGTCGTCCGCGCCCACGGCGTGCCGAAGGAGACCATGGCGGAAATCGAAGAGGCCGGCATCCCCTGCTGCGACGCCACCTGCCCGTTTGTGAAAAAGATTCACGAAATCGTCTCGGCGCATTCGTCGCCGGAAATCCCCGTCCTCATCCTGGGCAATCCGGACCATCCCGAGGTAATCGGAATCCGCAGCTGCGCGAAGGGCGAGGCTTTGGTGGCGGAAAACGCCGATTCCCTCGAAAAGCTGCTGCTGAAACGCTCCGATTTGCGCGAATCCGCCCTTGTCGCGGTGGTTCAAACCACTTTTCAGGCCGAAGAATGGAAAAAAAGTATAAAAAAACTGAATTTCCTCTGTACAAACGTGATTTTATTTGATACAATATGCAATGCGACCCAAACTCGGCAGGAAGAGGCGAGAGCCCTGGCCGCCGCCTGCGACGCCATGGTCATCATCGGCGACCGGCTGAGTTCCAACACGGCAAAGCTGCTGTCGGTATGCGAGGAGCTGTGCCCTTCCTTTCTTGTTGAAGGGTGCGGGGATCTGAGCAGGCACCGGGAAGAGCTCTCTGCTTTTCGCGATATCGGCTGCACTGCGGGCGCGTCCACTCCGGCGCGCACCATAAAGGAGGTACTAACAACCATGTCCGAACTCTTGAACGAAGTCATGAACCCCGAAACCGCGCCTGTCGAGGAAGAAGCGGCTGCCGCCGTTCCCGCGGAAGAAGTTGAAAGCGTTGTTGACGCGGCGGAGGAAGCCCCTGCGGAAGAAGCTCCGGCGGAAGAAGCCGTCGCCGAGGAAGCCCCGGCGGAGGAAGCCGCCGCTGAAGCGGCTGAGACGGCGGAGGAAGCCGTGCCCGCCACGGAGGAGGATGAATTCACCCTGGCGCTGGAGGAATCCCTCAAGGGCATGAACACCGACCAGAAGGTGAAGGGGATCGTGACCGCCGTCAATCTCTCCGAAATCCAGGTGGACATCGGCCGCAAGCAGACCGGCTATGTCGCTGCCAGCGAATACAGCAGGGATCCCTCCGCCGACCTCACCCAGGAGGTGAAAATCGGCGATGTGCTTGATTTGATTATTCTCAAGACCAACGACGCCGAGGGCACCGTGCAGCTTTCGAAAAAGCGCTTCGACGCCGCCCAGGCCTGGAACAATATCATCAAGGCCGAGGAAGACGGCACCGTGCTTGAGGGCAAAATCGTCGAAGTGGTCAAGGCTGGCGTGGTGGCCATGGTCAAGGGTATGCGCGTGTTCATCCCCGGCTCCCTGGCCGGCGTGCCCCGCAGCGAGCCCCTGGACGGCCTTATGGGCCAGACAGTGCGCTTCCGCGTGATTGAGGTCAACAAGCAGCGCCGCCGTGCGGTGGGCTCCATCCGCTCCGTTTCACAGGAGGAGCGCAAGAGCGCCGAGGCCAATTTCTGGGCCGCCGCGGAGGTGGGACAGGTTTACCACGGTAAAGTGAAGTCCCTTGTCAGCTACGGCGCCTTCGTGGACATCGGCGGGCTCGACGGCATGGTGCATATCAGCGAGCTTTCCTGGGGCCGCGTCAAAGATCCCTCCGAGGTCGTGAGCGTTGGCGACGAGGTAGATGTCTATGTGAAAGCCCTCGACCCCGAAAAGCGCAAGATTTCCCTTGGCTACCGCAAGGCCGAGGACAACCCCTGGGAGATTCTCCGCCAGCGGTACCCCGTGGATTCCGTGGTGGACGCAAAGGTTGTGAGCTTTACCAGCTTCGGCGCGTTCGCGCGGGTGCTGCCCGGTGTCGATGGCCTGATCCACATCTCGCAGATCGCCGACCGCCGGGTGGAAAAACCCCAGGATGAGCTCTCCATCGGCCAGGAGGTCAAGGTGAAGATCGTGGGCATCGACTTCGAGAAGCGCCGCGTGAGCCTTTCCATCCGCGCCCTGGCGGAGGATGCCGTTGAAGAAGAGGCCTACGCCCCTGAAGAAGAAGAGGACGCGATTGTGGCCTCTTCCAGCTCAGAAGACTAAAGCGCCAGGCAAAAACAACATACAAAAAACAACAATATTCCGAAACATCCCGTGGGTTCGCCTCGCGGGATGTTGTTTTTTTGCGCCCGCTTCGTTGTTTTTCCTGTTTGAGCCGCATATAAATAACAGAATCATCCAATTTGCTCCGGCAATGTTTTCATAGACAATTATGGACAATTAAGGGAGGCTTCAGCGCGTGACCATACTGCTATACAACAACGATACCAACCGGATGGAGCGCTTCGAGCGGGACGCGCGGGACCCCATGCCCTACGCCGACAGCTCGCTGTTGGTGGGGGAATTCCGCGGCACCTCGCGGTCCCAGCTGCTGTGGACACAGCGGCGCACGATGGATTCCTGGGTCTCCTTCCGGCGCATATGGGGCCAGCCGATCTATGTGCGCCACTGCTTCCGGCGCGTCGGGGAGGGCGGCCACGCCAACCAGAGCCAGCACTATGCCGGCACCGCCTTTGACTGCGCCCATAACCTCAGCTCCGCCCAGCGGGCCCAAATGCGGGCCTCGGCACAGTCCAGCGGCCTTTGGACCTATGTGGAGCCCGCCTATTTGACGCCCACCTGGGTGCATTTCGACACCCGCACCCTGCCGCCCGCCTGCTTTACCGGCGGCTATCCGCTCACCCGCCGCGGCTCGGTGGGGGTCTATGTTTTGATTTTGCAGGACGCCCTTAATATAGTCACACGCGCGGGCCTGGGCCTTGATGGCATGTTCGGCGTGGCCACCGAGGACGCCGTGGGCTTTTTCCAGGCGACGCGCGGGCTGACAGCGGATGGTATTGTGGGCTGCGTTACCTGGCAGTTGCTCACAAATTCGGCTGTCGGCGCGGGATTTTCCCCCTATGCGTGACACTGGGAAGACCGATTTGGAAAGACCGGTTTCCCTGGATATGGGGATACCTGTCCGAATATTCCCTCTATCTGACTATATCTCCCATATTTAGTCAATATTATATAAAATAATCAAATTTTTTTTTGCAAAATACTTGCATTTTTTTGATTCAATGCTATAATACTGCTAAGGTTAACGCACTGTTGTGCTAATCTAAGAATATCGTGGAAAGCTCGTTTTGCGCGCAGCTACAAAAGGAGGTCAAAAATTGAAAAGGTTTGTGAACACTTCCGGCAAAGAACTGGTGATTTACGCCGACAGCAAGCTGACAAACAAGGTTGGTATGCTTTATCGGGACAGCGCTTGCTTCTGCATCCACGAGCAGGATGCGGCGGTCGTTGTGTTGTATAAAGTATCCTCGAACGGTGTGTTCAAGGTCGGTTTTACCGACTTCATCGGCGGGGTACAAGAAGGCTAAGCGCAGGACCTTTATTTCTTTGGAAGTGAAACAGCACGCCACAAGCCGTTTGCAATAAGCGGCTTGTGATTTTTATGCCCGCAATCCCCTGCATCGGGAAAGGATGCGCCCGACATCCGGCAATCATTTCCAGCGCCCTGAAAAACTGTCTGAAATCGTATGCTTCCCGCTGTTTTCGCGAAAAAAGAGCTTGCATTTCTCTGAAGGCCGTGCTACCATAAGCAAACGTGGAAAGGCGGACCTCCTGCCCGCGCAAAGGACGTGAAAAAGACCGCATCAACAAAGACGGGTCCTCAGGACCCCGCCCCAGGGCCGCGGCGCTGCCGGCTATCCAAGGGGGAGTTTATATAGAGAACAGCCGCTACGCGGCTATCTGTTGCGGTACCGGGGAAGCGCTGTATCAAAAACAGCCGCGGACTTTCGTATACAGCACGTTCTGCCGCGGAAACTGGATATGTCTTTTCCGCAAAGCAAGGCGGTGGGATAAAACCCACCGCTTGTTTGTTGGATTTTCCAGCAGAAGCGGCGCCGTAGTCAAACCCCGAAAAACTTCTTGTTCTGCAAATACGCCGCGGACTGGGGACGAAGCTTTCCGGCCCGCTCGTTGTATTCAATCGCCTCCTCCCGCCGGCCCAGGCGGTCGCTGCACACGCACAGCTGCATCAAAGGCAGGTATCCATAGCAATCCTCCAGGCAAAACGCCCCGGAGGCGTCATTGCGCTCGCACAGAAGGGCGGCCTTGTACCAATACGCCGCGACGCGGTAATCCTGCCTGGTAAAGTAGTAGTATCCTATCTCGCAGCAGAGCTCGGCCCGGGGTACGTCGTAGGCAAAGCTGCGCAAAAGGGCCTGCAGCGCGGGCTTCGGCTCCCGCAGCGCGAGGCGGCATTGGGCCAGCACGCGGCAGGCCTCAATGTTGTTCTCAATCCATCCCCTGCCCTCATCCAGAAAGCGTTCGAACATCTCCGCCGCCTCCCGGTAGCGGGTGTTGTAATAGAGCTCGCGGGCGTAGTAGAACTGCTCCCGGGGCGAGAGCGTGTCTCCCCGTTCGATCAGCCGCTCAAAAAGCTTCAAGTTCCGCAGGGGATCCGTATGGGCTTTGCGGCGGTGGGTTACGGCGGCTGGCCAATGCACGACTTTCCCGAAGGGCGTAATCGCCTCATGAATCGCGCCCTCCCACCTGGCCTTCGGGCAATTGCGCAGCATGCGCTCACGATAATAACTGAAGGTGGGCTTGCCCTGTTCGTCGAAGGCAATGTTGTATTTCATCATCACCGTGTCCGTATCCGGCGTCATTTCCGCCTTGAGCTCTTCGAAAAGCCTGGCATCCTCCGGCTGGATGATGTCGTCCGCGTCCAGCCACATCAGGTAGTCCATGCTGCCCTTCGAAAAAGCGAAGTTCCGCGCGGCGGCGAAATGATCGATCCACTCGAAGTCGTAGACATGCGGCGTAAAGCGCCGGGCGATCTCCTTTGTCGCGTCCCCGCTGCCGGTGTCCACCACCACAATTTCGTCCACCATGTCCTTCGCGCTGGAAAGGCAGCGCGCCAGCACCTCCTCCTCATTCTTAACGATCATACACAAGCTGACTGTCGGCATAGCCCGCACCCTTTCTGTTTTGCTTTCGGGCTATGTATATTAAGATAACCCCCTTGACATTCCATTTGTCTTGCGGTATAATGAAAGAGGTCAAGGGGGCAAAGTGCTGCCGGAAACGGCGCGTCCTCCTCTGATTTTTACAATCTTTCTAAGGACTTATTGCCGCCCACGGCTTGCAGGCGTTTGGGGCGGCTAGTCCTTTTTCTTGGCCACTATGATGAACAGTGTCGCGCATAGGTATACACAAAAACGCAAAAAGTCCGCAAATAGCTATAAGATAACCCCCTTGACATTCCATTTGCCTTGCGGTATAATGAAAGAGGTCAAGGGGGCAAAGTGCTGCCGGAAACGGCGCGCCCTCCTCTGATTTTTACAATCTTACTAAGGACTTATTGCCGCCCTCCGCTAGTCAGGCTTTGGGGCGGCTAGTCCTTTTTCTTGGCCATTATGATGAACAGCGTCGCGCATAGGTATACAAAGCCCATGGCTAACAGCATCTCCATGTACCTCACCTCCTTAGCCAGGATAGGCGTCCGGAGGGGACGTTACCGGTTCCCATGCAAGCACAGCACCGTGGCCCTTGCGGGCCGGATTATAGTATAGCACACGCGCGGGCATTTTTCAACATTTTTTTCCAATTTTCTTCTTCGGGCAAAAACGCAAAAAGTCCGCAAATAGCTATTGAATCTTTTCCTGTTTCATGCTACAATATCTAACAGTACACACAAGAAAGGCGGATGCCAGACGTGCTGAAAAACGCAAGCGATCAAACCGTCCGCATCGGCGCGGTGGGCGCGGGCGGGCGCGGGCTGGGGCAGCTGTGGGAGCTGATGAGCATCCCCGGCGTGGCTGTTCCCGCCGTGTGCGACCAATATGAGGACCGGGCCCTGGAGGCCGCCGCGCGGGCGGAGGAAAAGCTGGGAATCCGCCCGGCTGTCTATACCGATCACCGGGAGATGCTGGCGAGGGAGCGTCTGGACGCGCTGCTTTGCTGCACTACCTGGATCACCCATAGCCGCGTTGCGGCGGACGCCATGCGCGCGGGGCTGGATGTGGCCGTCGAGGTAGGCGGCGCGGCCTCTATGGAGGAGTGCTGGCGGCTGGTGCGCGCCAGCGAGGAGACCGGGCGCTTCTGCATGCTGCTGGAAAATTGCTGCTATGACCGCAAGGAGATGGCGCTGTTTCGCATGGCCCGGGAGGGCCTCTTTGGAGAATTGGTTCACCTGGAGGGCGGCTACCGGCACGACCTGCGGGATGAAATTGCCTATGGGCAGGAAAACCGGCACGGGCGGCTGGCGAATTTTCTCCGCCGCAACGGCGACCTCTATCCCACGCATCAGCTGGGGCCGATCGCCAAAATGCTGCGCATCAACCGGGGAAACCGCTTCCTGACGCTCCACAGCATGGCCAGCAAGGCCCGTGGGCTCCATGAATACATCAAAAAAGAACAGCCTGCCGATTATCATCTGGCGGACCAGGTTTTTCAGCAGGGGGATATTGTGGATACCACGATCCTGTGCGCGGGGGGCGAGACCATCCACCTGGTGCACGACTGCACGCTGCCCCGGCCTTATTCCCGGGCTTACATGGTGCAGGGCACGAGGGGCATCTTCCAGGAGGCGCCCATGGGGGACGCGATCTTTCTGGAGGGGCACTCCCCTGCCGGGAAAGAAAGCTGGGAGCACAAATGGGAGCCCTTCGAGGCGTATCAGCAGCGCTACGAGCATCCGCTGTGGAAGGCCTATGGCGAGGCGGGAATCCACGCCAACGGGCACGGAGGCATGGATTATCTCGTGCTGTCGGCCTTTGTGCACAGCGTACGGACCAAAACCCCGCCACCCATCGACGTCTATGACACCGCCGCCTGGATGAGCGTCACGGCGCTGTCGGAGCAGTCCATTGCCCTGGGCGGCGCGCCGGTTCCCGTGCCGGATTTCACCAGTGGCCTGTGGATCGCGCGCGAGCCCTTCGCGCGAAGCGCGTTTTGCCTGGACGATCTTTGCACGGAATGCTTTTGAGAATTAAATTATTAGACTTCTTGTAAACTGGGTAGCTTTTTGCCAGTGGGCGACCGCAGGTCGCCCCTACTATGAATTCTGCCCTGACAACCCGGGTGGCGGGGTGGCGTTATATCGGGCTGTAGGGGTGGCTCGTAAGCCACCCGGATCGCAACAAAAACTCAGCGCATCACTACAGCTACCTAAAAGAGCCTTAAATTAAATTGTTTCAAGGAGGTACATCATGAGTTTGGTCGCATACATCCAGGAGTACAGCAACGGGTTCATCTCGTTCCTGAACTTCGACGCGTCCGTATTCGCCTGGATCGAAGCCCATCTGCGGGGGGATTTCTGGGACGCTTTTTTCTCGTTCATCACCCATCTGGGGGATGGCGGCTGGTTCTTCATCGTGCTGTCGGTGGCCTTGGTCCTCATCCCGAAGACCCGCAAAATCGGCACGGCAATGCTCATCGCCATCGCGCTCAACGGCATCCTCGTCAACCTGATTCTGAAAAACGTCTTCGACCGTCCGCGCCCCTATGATCTTCAGCTGGACTGGTGGGCCGCGCAATTCAACTACCCCGACCTGATCAAGAAGCCCTCCAGCGCGTCCTTCCCCTCGGGGCACACCTCAAGCTCCATCGCGGTTTCGATGGCGATGCTCTTCGGCACGGCAAAATGGCACAACACCAAGCCCATGCGCTTTCTCACCCCGGCAGTGGTCGTCATCGGATTTCTGGTTGGGTTTTCGCGCATCCAGCTGGGCGTGCACTACGCCAGCGACGTGATCGGGGGCTTTTTGGCGGGGCTGCTATGCGCCGTTCTCGCCATGCTGATCCTCCGCTGGGCCGCGCCGGTATACGACAAGCTCAACGCGGGGCTTGAGAAGCTGACAGATCAGCTTTTCAAAAGAAAAGGCTCTTTTTAGACAATTGTAGTGATACGTTGTTCTTTTCTCGCGGCGAAGCGGAACGATCCAGGCCACATGCGCTCGCGCGCAAAATTCCTCCGCCCCTTCGGGGCACCTCCTTTGCTTTCAAAGGAGGCTTCCG
>WRMQ01000076.1 GCA_009777055.1 Oscillospiraceae bacterium | reverse complement strand
CCGTCAGATCGCGGACTCCATGGGCTTCCCGCTGCGCGTGCGGAGGTTCGGGTAAAAGAAGCTCGGGTAAAAAACGCTTATAAAAAAACTTGAAAAAAAGCTGATCGGTACCACTGGAGAAAGCCATGCCATTTACCCATTTGCATCTGCACAGCGAATACTCCCTGCTGGACGGCGCGTGCCGTATCAACGGGGTGCTTGACCGCGCCAAAGAACTGGGAATGCGCTCCCTGGCCATCACCGACCACGGGAATATGTACGGCGTCATCGACTTCTACAAGGCGGCGCGAAAGCGGGATATCAAGCCTGTATTGGGCTGCGAGGTCTATGTGGCGGCGCGCAGCCGCTTCGACAAAGACAAGAATTACGACGCGCGGCGCTATCATTTGATTCTGCTGTGCGAAAACGAAACTGGCTACCGCAACCTCTGCGCCATCGTAAGCGAGGCCTGGGTCAACGGCTTTTACACCAAGCCCCGTGTGGACCATGAGCTGCTGGAGCGCTATCATGAGGGCCTCATCTGCCTTTCGGCCTGCCTGGCGGGCGAGCTGCCCCAGGCCCTGCTGGAGGGCAGCTACGACGAGGCCAGACGCCTGGCCCTCTGGTATGAGGGCGTGTTCGGCAAGGATAATTTCTTTATTGAAATACAGAACCATGGTCTGGCCGAGCAGGAACGCCTGCTGCCCCAGCTCATTCGCCTGGCGCGGGAAACGGGCATCGGTCTGGCCGCCACGAACGACGTGCACTATGTCAACAAAGAGGATGCCCAGGTGCAGCAGGTCTTGATCTGCGTGCAGACAAACCACGTGGTGGGCGAGGACACCGGCATGGAGTTCGAAACCCAGGAATTCTACCTCAAGAGCGAGAAGGAAATGCGTGCCCTCTTTCCGGATTGCCCGGACGCGATTGAGAACACCGCCAAAATCGCTGAACGCTGCAGCGTGGAGATTGCGTTCGGCGTCACGAAGCTGCCGCATTTTTCCGTGCCCGGCGGCTGGGATCACTTCGACTGGTTCCGCAACATATGCGAGGAGGGCCTTGCCGCGCGTTACGGCCCCCATCCGCCCGAATCGCACCGTGAGCGCCTGGCCTTCGAGCTGGACGTCATCAACCGCATGGGCTACGTGGACTATTTTTTAATCGTGCATGACTTCATCGCCTACGCCAAATCGAAGGCGATCCCCGTGGGACCCGGCCGGGGCTCCGGCGCGGGGAGCCTCGCGGCCTACTGCATCGGCATCACCGGCGTGGATCCCATGAAATATCAGCTGCTCTTCGAGCGCTTTTTGAACCCCGAACGGGTGAGCATGCCCGACTTCGATATCGACTTCTGCTATGTGCGCAGGGGCGAGGTCATCGACTACGTGATTGAGAAATACGGCTCCGACCACGTGGCGCAGATCGTCACCTTCGGCACCATGGCGGCCCGGGCGGCCCTGCGGGACGTGGGCCGCGCCTTAGGGCTCCCCTACGGCACAGTGGACCAGGTAGCCAAGCTCGTGCCCTACGAGCTGAAGATGACCATCGAAAAGGCCCTGAAGGAGTCGCATGAATTCAAGGCGGTCTACGAAAGCGACCCCGCGGTGCAGCGGCTGATTGACACGGCGCGCAAAGTGGAGGGAATGCCCCGCCACGCCTCCACCCACGCGGCAGGGGTGGTCATCACCCGCGACCCGGTTTACAGCTATGTGCCGCTGGCAAAGAACGACGAAGCTATCGTGACGCAGTTCCCCATGACGACTTTAGAGGAGCTCGGCCTTCTAAAGATGGATTTTCTGGGCCTGCGCACATTGACTGTCATCTCCGACGCCGCGCGCATGGCAAAGCGGCGCGTGCCGGATTTTTCCATGGAGGAAATATCCACGGAGGATCCGGCGGTTTTCGCCATGTTCTCCCGGGGCGACACCATGGGCATCTTTCAGTTCGAGGCCGGCTGGGTGCGCAATGTGCTCTCCGATCTGAAGCCGGAAAGCATTGAAGATCTCTCCACGGTGACCTCCCTGTGCAGGCCGGGGCCCATGGATTTCATCCCCGCCTGTATCGAAAACCGGAGAAACCCCGGAAGCATAACATATCTCACGCCTATGCTGGAGCCGATTCTGCGCGTGACCTACGGCGTGATGATCTATCAGGAGCAGGTGATGCAGGTCTTTCGGGAGCTGGCGGGCTACAGCCTTGGCCGCGCGGACATTGTGCGCCGGGCCATGAGCAAGAAAAAGCATAAAGAAATGGAGCTTGAACGGGAGGTTTTCATTGAGGGCTGCGGTAAAAACGACATTCCCCCGCAGATCGCCAACAAAATCTTCGACGACATGTCATCCTTCGCCAGCTACGCCTTCAATAAATCCCACGCGGCGGCCTACGCCTTCGTCGCCTATCAAACGGCCTATCTGAAGTGCCATTATCCCTGTGAGTTCCTGGCGGCGCTGCTGAGCAGCGTGATCGAAAACGCCGGCAAGGTGGCCGAATACGCCGGCGAATGCGCCCGGCTGGGCATCAAGCTCCTGCCCCCCAGCGTCAACAAAGGCGATGAGCACTTCACGGTAGAACAGCAGGAGCGGGACAGCGGGCCGGCGGCGGGAAGCATCCGCTTCGGCATGCTGGCCATCAAGAACCTGGGCCACGGCTTTATTCAGGGCATTCTCAAGGAGCGGCGGGAAAACGGCGCGTTCCGGTCCTTCTACAGCTTCCTCAAGCGCATGCAGGGCCGGGAATTCAATCGCCGGGCCATTGAGTCGCTGATCAAATGCGGCGCGCTGGACGATTTGGAAGACACCCGCCCGGGCGAAACCAATCGCCGCGCCCTGCTGATGGCCCTGCCGCTCTTTTTGGCGGAGCTGGACGACCTCAGCAGGCGCAACGTGGAGGGCCAGATGGGCTTTTTGGATTTGCTGTCCTCCGTGGAGAAGGAGGCCGCCGAGCCCCGGGTTCCGCCCCAGGAGGAGTTTTCCCACGCGGACAAGCTGAGCTACGAAAAAGACACCATGGGCTTCTACCTCTCGGGGCATCCCCTGGCCAAGCTGGCCGACACCGCGCGGCGGCTGCAGTGCGCCAAAACCACCGACCTTCTGGATTCCGCCAACGAAACCGGCCAGGGCCTCCACCGGGACAACGAGGAGGTCCGGCTGCTGTGCGTGATCACCGGCGTAAAGAAAAAGCTGGTAAAAAACAACGCCACGATGGCCTTTCTCACCCTGGAGGATCTCCACGGGCAGATCGAGGCCCTGGTCTTCCCAAACAGCCTGGAGCGCTTCGCCAACCTCGCCACGGAGGGCCGCACCGTGCTGTGCACCGGCCGCCTCAGCCTTCAAGAGAACAAAGAGGCGAAGCTCATCTGCAATGTGCTGGAGGACCTGGACGCTCCGCTCGATGAGATAGGCCCGCGTGCAAACGCGCAGGGCCCGCAAAAAAAGGGCAGGCGCGGCGTCTTTCTGCGCTTTCCATCCGCGGAAGACCCGCGCGTGCAAAAGGCTGAGCGCTTCCTGGCTATTTTCGAAGGCCAATTGCCGCTGCTGTATTTTTTTGAGGACACGAAGGCCTACGCCCCCGGCAGGCAGCGGGGTGTGGACTGGAACCCCGCTTTGGAGCGCGCGCTGCGTCAATTGCTGGGAAACGATAACGTTGTGGCGAATCAATAAAATTCGGCGTATTACCCAAAGAATATCGCGAATTACTGTTTCTAACCAACAAATATATTCCAGCATGTAGATAATATGCTGTTAATTTTATCCAGTCGCTCATCGCAAAGGACAGGCACATTGCACAAAAAGTAAAGTTCATTTTTGTGCAATGTGCCTTGACATTTTTCTATTCATGACGTATAATAGCATCGTAGCCACCGTGCTGCAATTTATGAAGAAAGGATACAGGTTATGATCAGTTATTACACCAGCCGTTATGACGACGAGCGCATCGCACTGGAACGGCGGCTCCTGCGGGAAATTCAGGACGACAAGAACCCGACCGGCCGCAAGATCCGCAAGGCGCTTCAACTGGCGCTCCTGCAAAGCGGGCAGACCAGATGAACCGACAGAATACGGCCACGCAGGGCGCGCAGCCGTAATCCCCAGAAATGGGGGTTGCGGCTGCGGCTTTTTTATGGTATAATTTTTTTATGAATAAACGCTTCGAAAGGACATGCTCTATGACATATAAAAGAATTCTATCCGCCTGCCTCGTTCTTGTGCTCTGGGGCATGGGCGGCTGCGCGGCGCTGACAGCCGAAAAAACAACAGTGGAAGCCATAGCGACAACAAGCTCGACAGAGACAAGCTCTGAAACAACTCTTCTGACTGAAACAACGCTTTCAATTGAAACAACTCCTTCAATTGAAACAGCGCTTCCGACTGAAACAGCGCTTCTGACTGAGCCGACAAAAACAACAATAAAAGCAACCATAAAAACAACAACAACAGCCCCGAAAGCAACAGCCCCGGGACCCGCTGTCGTTCGCGTAAGCATCCCCGAGGGCTTCAGCTTTTATCAGATCGCCAACCGGCTGGAGCAGCAGGGCGTGTGCGGCGCCAGGGCCTTCTATGACGCCGCGCAGGCCTATCAGGTGCAAAGCTTTTCCGTGCCGGCGGATTCCCGCCGCTGCTACCATCTGGAGGGCTTTCTCTATCCGGACACCTATGAGTTCTATGTGAATTCCGAGCCCAGCGAGGTTTTGCGCAGAATGCTCAACAACTATGCCGCGAAATCCGGCATGCCCTCCATGGATGTCTTGATCCTGGCCTCCATCATCGAACGCGAGGCCCGCAGCACGGAGCACATGGCCATGGTGTCGTCGGTGTTCCACAACCGCCTTTCCCGGGGCATGAAGCTTGAGGCGGATTCCACGCGCAGCTATGTCAATCAAAGCATCACGCCCAGCCCCTGGGTGGCGAACAAAACGCCCTTCGCGGAGTTATATAATACCTACAAGTGCCCCGCCCTGCCCGCCGGGCCTGTCTGCAGCCCCGGCCGCCGCGCCATTGAGGCCGCGAGGAACCCCTCTCAGTCCGACTACCTCTATTTCTTCTTTGGGAATGACAACACAAACCACTACTCCAGGAGCTTTGAGGAGCATGTGGCGAAGATGAACGAGATCGGGGTGCAGTATAGCTGAAGCAACGGAAAGCAAGGCAGGCGTTATGCTTTCTCCCGCTCCCGCATCTCCTCCAGATATTCGTCGTACGAAATCTTCTTGTCATACCAGCAGCCCGGCGTTACGTCGATAATGCGCTCGGCGATGGTCTGCACGAACTGGTGGTCATGGGAGCTGAAAAGCACGCCTTCCGGATAGCGCTGCAGGCCTTCGTTCAAGGACTGGATGGACTCCAGATCCAGATGGTTCGTGGGCTCGTCGAGAAGCAGGGCGTTGGCGCCGGAAAGCATCATCTTGATGAGCATCATGCGTACCCGCTCGCCGCCGGAAAGCACCTTCGCCTTTTTCATGGCCTCGTCCCCGCCAAAGAGCAGCCGCCCCAGCCAGCCCCGCACGTCGGTCTCAAAGATCAGATTCGAATAGCGGCGCACCCAGTCGATCAGCGAATCCTCCACACCGTCGAAAAACGCGGCGTTGTCGCTGGGAAAGTAAGCCTGGGAGGTCGTTACGCCCCACTTAACCGTGCCGCTGTCCGGCTCCAGCTCGCCCATAAGCACACGGAACAGCGCGGTTTTGGCCACGGCGTCCGTGCCCACGAAGGCGACTTTTTCCCGGGGAAGAATCGTAAAGCTCAGCTTGTCCAACACCACGCGGTCCCCGTTTTTTACGCATAAATCAGCCACGGTGAGCAGCTCGTTGCCCACGGCGCGGTCCGGGGTGAAGGCGATATAGGGAAAGCGCCTTGTCGAAACCGGCATATCCTCGACAACCAGATTGTCCAGCAGCTTCTTTCGGCTGGTCGCCTGCTTCGACTTCGACGCGTTGGCGCTGAAGCGGCGAATAAATTCCTGGAGCTCCTTGATTTTCTGCTCGGCCTTCTTGTTCTGCTCCCGCAGCTGCCGCTGGGCGATCTGGGTGTAGCTATACCAGAAATCATAGTTGCCCATATACATTGTCATCTTGCCGAAGTCGATATCCACGGTGTGGGTGCACACCTGGTTGAGAAAATGCCGGTCGTGGCTGACGACGATCACGGTGCTCTCCAGCTCCAGCAAAAACTCCTCCAGCCAGTGGATAGCCTCCACGTCCAGGTGGTTCGTGGGCTCGTCCATGAGCAGGATATCCGGGTTGCCGAAAAGCGCCTGGGCCAGCAGCACCTTCACCTTCAGCGTGCCGGGCAGGTCCTTCATCAGCCGTTCGTGGTATTCGTTGGTCACGCCCAGGCCGTTGAGGAGGATCTCCGCGTCGCTTTCGGCGGACCAGCCGTCCATTTCGGCGAAGGTCTCCTCCAGCTCGCTGATGCGCATGCCGTCGGCCTCGGTGAACTCCTCCTTGGCGTAGAGCTCTTCTTTCTGGTCCATGATATTGACAAGCGTTTTATTGCCCAGCAGCACAGTGCGGATCACGCCGCAGTCGTCAAAAGCAAAGTGATCCTGCTGGAGCACGGAAAGCCGCTCCCCGGGGGTGATGAAGACCTCGCCCTTGGTCTGTTCAATTTCGCCGGAGAGAATCTTTAGAAAAGTGGACTTTCCCGCGCCGTTGGCGCCGATGAGGCCATAACAGTTGCCACGGGTGAAGGTAATATCAGCGTGGTCAAAGAGCGTGCGCCCGCCGAATTGCAGGCCGACGTTGATGGCTTGGATCATTGTGTGGGGTCCTTTCTGTGTTTGAGCTTTTGCTTATATTTCTTGCCGTATTGTTTGCGCAGTATTTCCCGGAGCGCTTCTTTTTCTTCCATGCGCATGCTTCGGTTGTCAATAATCATATCCACTCTTTTGTTCTCATACGCATCGTATCCGCAAAGCAGAAAAAGAGAGTCATATTCTTTCGCGGATTTATAAGCACTGTAAGGCATTGATGCTTGCAGATGATGTCCCGTTTTTGTTTTTCTCTCATATGCGATGTTTTCTTGAAAAAACTGTATGGACACGCTCGCTTCCATTTTTTGCATTACCGGCCACCGCTGTTGCCGGTTCGCGTGCGCATTGAGGGGATGCATCATAACGCCCATAAAAAATGCGTAGAAAAGCGAACGAAACAGATAAAATGGTATTTCACGCAACGCATCTGTGTAGTGATCAAAAAGCACGTACAGCGTAAAATACATAATAAAAAGAATAAACGCATTAACAACAGAGCGCGATATTTGCCGGCTCGCCCTGCATGCGTCGCGGAACAGCCCGTAGTCCATCTGGTATTCCACGGTCAACAAAGCATTCTCCCGCTCTTCCATTCCAACACAACCTTTCGTTCCCTATATCCCCATCCAGTACGACATCCTGCATATCCCGGCGGCGCCGTTCTCCACGCATAGCCCCGCGTTCTCCGCCGTGATCCCCCCAATGGCGTACACCTGCGTGCTCACGGCCTCACAAACCGCGCGAAGCATATCCAGGCCCCGCGGCGGCAGGCCGGGCTTGCAGGCCGTGGGGAAAACATGGCCAAAGGTCAGGTAGCGCGCGCCCAGCTTTTCCGCCCGCAGCGCTTCGTCCACAGAATGCACGGATTGATAGGGCTGGTGCAGCAGCAGCCCCAGCTCCCGCGCCGCGCGGCAAAAGCGATGCGCGACCAACGGCACGCCCTGGCCGTCGCAGACGGCCTTCACCTCCCGCGCGAGGGCGAGATACGCCGCCTCGGACAGGTCTTTTTCCCGCAGGAGAATCGCCGTGGGCTTCGCTTCCGCGACGCGTTTGATTTGCTCCAGGAAATCCCCGGCGCAAAGGAGCCGGTTGGTAACCGCAATTTCGTTAGGCAAGGCGAACACCTCCCATGATAGCTAAAATTGTATCACAAGACGCAATGAAAAGTCAATAAAAAATCTTTCAAGAAAAAGTCAAGAAAAACTCAAGAAAAAGTCAAGAAAAAAATCTTTCAATAAAAAATAATAAAAATCTTCTCCTTGCAATGAATTCCATTTCATGGTAGAATAGTAAAGCAATATAATGCCCGAAGTCAACTGAGGGAGGATTTTACGATGAAGAAGAACTACGACGTATTGGTGGTGGGCAGCGGGCCGGTGGGCATCATGTTTGCCCGCATGATGGGCGAAAAGGGCTTTCGCGTGGCAGTGATCGATAAACTCCCGCGTGAAAAGCTGGGGGAGCGGCTGGACGTTTTTCACTCCGATGAGGCGCGCTTCGAGCCCTATGGCCTGAAACCGCCCCAGCCCGGCGACCCGGACTACGCCGACCGCTTCGACCTGGGGCTCTACCGCTCGGCCTTCAACCGCCACGAGAAACAAAGCCATTATCCTGTGCTGCTGCTCAAGTTTAAGCCCTTTTTGGCGCGGATGCGGCAGTGGGCTCAGGAAACAGGCGTGGAATTCTTTTACAAAACAGAGTTTCTGGACTTTGTCTATGACCAGGAGGGCCGGATTCATGGGGCGAGGCTGCAAAACACCCGGGGCGAGCTCGCCGTGAACGCGCGGCTGGTGGCGGACTGCTCCGGTATCCCCTCCGCCGCGCGGCGCAAGGTGAAGAGCGGCACGGTGGAGCCCTTTGAGATTACGCCCCGAGACATGTTCTACGTGGTGCTGCATTATATGAAGCTGAAGCATCCGGAAAAAGACGCCGTAACATCGCCGGTGCATTACTCCCACTATAAGAGCTGGATCGGCCAGACGGGCCAGAAGGGCAGCTGCCTGTTCGGCACGGGGGCAAATCTCTCCTACGAATACGCCGAACGCTGCAGCGCGAAATTCCGGGAATCCGTACCGCTGCCGGAGTGCGAGGGGGAATACAAGCATGAACAGGGCGTCACGCCTTACCGCCGGCCGCCCTACTCCCTGGTGACGGACGGCTTCCTGTGTATCGGCGACGCGGCCTGCATGACCAAGCCCTTCAGCGGCGAGGGAATCGCCTCCGCCTGGGTGGGCTGCGAGTGCGCCGCCGCCGCCGCGTCTAAAGCCATGGCCGGCGGCGCATACCCCACCGAGGCCGCGCTGTGGGAATACAACCTCAGCTATGCCCGCGGCCAGGGGGCGGATTTCGCCTTCATGAGCGCCGTGCTGGCCAACGCCGGCGAGGGCGGCCCGGCGGAGGAGGATTACATGTACGCCCACGACATCGTGTTTTCCAGCGAAGCGCTGACCCACACGAACCGGTACTATAACTATGACATGGCCCTGCCGGAGGCCCTGCGGCTGGTGGGGCGGCTGATCGTCGGCGTGGTGACGGGGAACATCTCGCTGGGCTCCCTGCGCAATATGATCCGGGGGCTGTATTACGGCACGCTGCTCAAGGCACACTATAAGCAATACCCCGCGGGCCCCGCCGGCTTCGAGGCCTGGCGCGCGAAGGCCGAAAGGCTCTGGGACAAGGCGGGCCACATCGCCGACGCCGTGGAACGAATGATGGCAGACAGCGGGGAAACGGTAAGGCTGCTCCGGCAGACGGCGGAGATATGAATTTATTCTGACTTATACGCGAACGCGGGGATGGCTGATGGCCATCCCCGCGTAAATATGTCTTCTCCCCTCTTACACTCTGGTCAGCACATTCGCGTCCACAAACAAATTGCGGTGCTTGAACTCTGTCGGCGATTGATACATAAATAATAACCGCAGATTGCCTTTTGCGTTGCATCCGAAAAAAGGCTTTTCGCTGTAACAGTGCTTTTCAAACACCCAGCTCGGCACCGCAAGATTAAAATCGTTTGCAAGCTTATGAACCGCCGCCGCGGCATATGGAAGCATGCCCGGCAGGCTGACGGCAGGCTTGGCGGATATCATAGCCCGTTGGATTGGTTCGTCCGCCCGATAGAATTCATCCAGAAAATCGCCCAGAAGCAGATAAAAATCCTGTCCTTTGGCAGCATTGTCTATCACGTTTTTTATTGTGTCCATACGCTCACGCCTCCAGCCTCATTTGCTCTCCCCTGTCCTCCTCCGCCAGCAGCACGCCCGCCGCCGGAAGGTTCCTCGTCCGGTAGCGCGCGGGATTCCGGAATTCACCGCCGCCCTCCACAAAAGCGCGCAGCTCTGTTATGACGGCGCCGCGGCGCAGGGTCATCACCGCCACGCCCTGGGTATCCTTTGTGGTCTTTGGCGCGATGGCCCCGGTGTGAAAGAGCAGGCGCCGACCGGCGCTGGAAACCAGCACGCAGTCGCCGTCCCCGCTCAGCTGCGTCAGCGCCGCCAGAGGGGATTTGTCCGAATAGGCCTTGATGAGCTTCTTGCGGTTGGTCTTGGTGGCGTAGACGCTGAGATCGACCTTGGCGAGCTTGCCATTTTCGAAGGCGAAGAGCATGTAACCGCCGTAGTCGCGGGTCACGGCCATATAGAGCGCGGCTTCGCCCTCGTCCATTTCCAGCCTGGCGGGGATATACTCGCCCAGGGCGCTGGCCTTGGTGTCCTCAAAATCAGCGGCGCAGGCCTTATACACCTGGCACTTGCTGCTGAAAAAGAGCAGCTCGCTGGCGTTGCCGGCCTCCACGGCCTGAACGACAAGGTCGTCCTCCTTGCACTTTTGCTGGTCGTTCATGCGCAGGGAGGCCGGGGTGATCTTCTTGAAATAGCCCTGGCGGGTGAAGAACAGCGTTACGGGATAATCCGGCACGGCGGGCTCGTCCACCGCCTCGGGGAGCTCGGCGGCGTAGATAATCTCGCTGCGGCGCTCGCGGCCAAAGCGTCTGGCCACGTCCCTGAGCTCCGCGGTCATCAGGTCCCGCACACGTTTTTCGGAGCCCAGGAGGTCCTCCATGTCCGCGATATCCTCCTTCAGCCGCTCAACGTCCGCCGTGCGCCTGAGGATATATTCCCGGTTTAAATGCCTGAGCTTGATTTCAGCTACATACTCCGCCTGCAGCCGGTCGATGCCAAAGGCGATCATGAGGTTGGGGACGACCTCGCCCTCCTCCTCCGTTTCCCGGATCACGCGGATGCATTTGTCGATATCCAGCAGAATCTTCGCCAGGCCCTGGAGCAGGTGCAGCTTTTCCCTCGCCCTGGCCAAGTCATAGCCCACCCGGCGCTTGATGCAGCCACAGCGGAACTGGATCCATTCCTGCAGAATTTCCCGCACCCCCATGACCCTGGGGCTGCCCCGCACAAGAATGTTGAAGTTGCAGGAAAAGCTGTCCTCCAGGGTGGTAAGCCGGAAGAGCCGCTGCATGAGCTTTTCGGGATCCGTGCCGCGCTTGAGGTCGATGGTGATCTTCAGGCCGCCGCGGTCAGTCTCGTCCCGCACGTCGCTGATCTCCCGGACCGCGCCCGCCTTCACCCGGTCGACAATTTTGTCGATGATGGCCTCCGCCGTCGTCGTAGGCGGAATTTCGTGGACATCGATGCAATTGTTCGCTTTGTCGTAAGTGTATTTCGCGCGTACGCGCAGGCTGCCCCTGCCGGTCTCATAGATCTGCTCAATCAGCGCGCGGTCATAGAGAATCTGCCCGCCGCCGATAAAATCCGGGGCGATGAGCGTATCCGCGATGGGATGCCCGGGTCTTTTGGCCAGCGCGATCGTCGTTTCGCAGATCTCATTTAAGTTAAACGAGCAGATGGAGCTGGCCATGCCCACGGCGATGCCCGAATTCAGGTTCACCAGCACCGAGGGGAAGCTCACCGGAAGCAGCGTGGGCTCCTTCATGGTGGCGTCGTAGTTGTCGGTAAAATCCACGGTATTCTTATCGATATCCCGAAAGAGCTCGCCGCTGATGCTTTCGAGCTTTGCTTCCGTATAACGGGAGGCGGCCCACTGCATATCCCGGGAATAGGCCTTGCCGAAGTTCCCCTTGGAATCCACGTAGGGGTGCAGCAGGGTCTCGTAGCCCCGGGACAGCCGCACCATGGTCTCATAGATGGCGGCATCTCCATGGGGATTGAGCTGCATTGTGCGCCCAACGATGTTGGCCGATTTCGAGCGCGCGCCCGTAAGCAGCCCCATCTTATACATCGTATAGAGAATCTTCCGGTGGGAGGGCTTGAAGCCGTCGATTTCCGGAATGGCCCGGGAGAGAATCACGCTCATGGCGTAGGGCATAAAATTCTGTTCGATGGTTTCGGTTACCGGCTGCGGCACAACCTCCCCCGCGCCCAGGATATGGGCGTTTTGCGGGGCTTCGGCCGCGGTTTCACGTTTTCTAGGCTTTTTCGGCATGAGCTTCTCCTCAATTCTCAATTCGCAATTCGCTTTTTCGTTCATCAAAGAACGGGGATA
>WRMQ01000075.1 GCA_009777055.1 Oscillospiraceae bacterium | reverse complement strand
TGGCCATCCAGCCGGCGTTGTCGGCCAGAATCACCACCACGGGGATATCATATTGCGCCATGGTGGAAAGCTCCTGCATGGTCATCATGAAATCGCCGTCGCCCAGAAACGCCACGACGGGCCGCTCCGGCGCGGCCAGCTTCGCGCCCATGGCGGCGGGCACCGCCCATCCCATGGTGGAAAAGCCCCCCGTTGTCAGGCTGCAGTATGGCTTCGCGTAGCAGTATTCCTGGAACAGCTGCGCCTGGGTATTGCCGGAGGAGGTCGCGATAATTGCATCCTCCGGCAAGGTCTCATTGAGCAGGCCCACCAGCTGCGAAATGGTGATTTTGCCGGTCTTCCGCGATCGGATATCCCTGAGATACCCGAACCAGCTCTCACGAAGAGATTCGATTTCCTCCAGGTACGCGGCGTTGATCTCAAACGCGGGGCTCAGCTCAATGAGCTGCCTGAGGCAGTCGCTGAGATCCGCCTGGATGCCCAGGTCGGCGCTGTAATTCTTGCCGATTTCCCCGGCGTCGATGTCAATGTGGATCAGCTTCGTATCCGGGAAGTTAAAGGCGATCCCTTTGCGGTAGGAGCAGGTGGTCTCATCCGCGAAGCGCGTGCCCAGCGCGAGGACCACATCGGCCTTCCGGCTGATCTCAAGGCCGATGGGCGTGCCCTTCGCGCCCGTGTGGAAGCAGTACTGCGGATGGGTTTCGGCCATTGTCCCCTTGCCCGCGAGGGTAGTGATCACCGCCGCGCCCCACCGCTCCGCGAGCCGCGTCATCAATTCGCCCGCGCCGGCATACAGCGCGCCGCCGCCCGCGAGAATCAGAGGCCGCTTCGCGGTTTTCATCAGCGCGGCCGCTTTTGCGACAGAGGCTTTGTCCGCGCAGGGGAGGGTCCCGGCCCCGCCCCGGGGCAGAGGCTCCGGCACGCGGCTGACGGCCTGGGCCTGCACGTCCATGGGCAGGGTAACCACGCAGGGGCCCGGCCGGCCCGTGGCCATCCCGTCAAAGGCGCGCCGCAGAACGCGGGGCAGCTGCGCGGCGGATTCCGCGCGCCAGCAGCGCTTGGCCAGGGGCTCCAGGCTGCGGATGATATTGCTGTCCTGATAACGCTCAATTTCCTGCAGCACGCCCGTGCCCTTCATGTGCACGTGGGTGTCGCCGCACAGGGCCAGAAAAGCCGTGGAGTCCACATAGGAGGTCCCCAGGCCGATGCTCAGGTTGAGCGTGCCCGGCCCGATGGAGGCAAACACCGCCAGGGGCTTCCCCTTCACCCGGTAATAGCCGTCCGCCATGGCGGCGGCGGCCTGCTCGTGCCTCACCTGAATATACTTGATGCTCCCCGCCGCCTCTTCCCGCCGGATGGCGTCAAAAAGGCCCAGCACGCCGTGCCCCGGGATCCCAATGATGTAGGGCACGCCCTCCCGCGCAAGCTGCTTCAGAACGATTTCCCCGCCGGTCAGTCTCATATGGCAACACTCCGTTCCTGTTGAATTCTTCCAGAATATGATATAGATATCATATAACAAAATGCGGAAAAAAGCAAGGCATTTTTGTTTGGTTTCCCTTGCTTTTTCCGCCTGGCTGCTGTATAAAGTTCATGTTTCGCTCCTTCGCGCATATACATGGCATGGCATGATATGATTTATGATATTGCAAAAAATAAAAAGGAGCGATCCGCCAGATGGAACAAGTGTTTTCTCCCGTGGTTTCCATGTCTTCCGCGCCCTACCCAAAGGTGACGGGGCCAAATGATCCCGCCTCCGCCGCGATGCTGAAAGAGGACTACGCCGGCGCGCACGGGGAGCTGACCGGTATTCTGCAATATACCTTTCAGCATGTGTCCGGTGACAGCGACGAAAGCTTCGCCAACGCCCTTTTGCGCATCGCCATTGTGGAGATGAAGCATCTGGAGCTCCTCGGGAAGGCCATCACGGCCCTGGGCGGCGTTCCCACCCTCGACGATGGCCGCTACTACTGGGACGCCAGCAAGGTCAGCTACGCCAAAGACATGCGCGCTATGCTTGCCGCCGACATTCAAGCGGAAAAGACCGCCATCGCCAACTACCAGGCCCACGCGGCGCGCACCGGCAGCGATACCCTCAAGGCGCTGCTCCTGCGCATCGTTCAGGATGAGCAGCTGCACCTGAGGTTCTTTGAGGAAACGCTGGCGGGGCTGGAGTAACCTCAAAATAAAACGCAAAAACAAAAAAAGCAAAAGCCCGCGTCCTCACTGGATTACGGGCTTTTGTGTTGCTTGTGTTATCTGAAAGCGTTATTTCGCGGTCTTCCGCTTCGCGAACGCGCGCTGCAAAAGCTTCACGCACTCCACAATCGGGATGACCGAAATAGAAAGCCCCAGCGATACGATGAGCTCGCGTACGGTCAGCGGCTTCAGCGAAAAGATGCTGGCCAGGAAGGGGACGTAGATGATCGTCAGCGACAGGATCAGCGACAGCGCCATCGCGCCCCAGAGCAGCGTGTTGTGTTTTTTGAGGGTGAATACGCTCTGCCGCTGGGAACGCATGTTGAAGGAGTGGAAGATTTCGCACATGGACATGGTGAGGAACGCGGCGGTCATGGCGAAATCATGGTCATGCCAGGAATCCACGATAAAGTAGGAGATCAGCGTCAGCGCCGCGACAAGAAAGCCCTGGTATATGACGTCAATGCCAAGTCCGCCAGAGAAAATGCCCTCCTTCTGGCCCCGGGGCGGACGCTCCATGAGGCCGGGCTGGGCGTGCTCCATGCCCAGGGCCACGGCGGGAATGCTGTCGGTAATCAGGTTGATGAACAGCAGATGCACGGGCTCGAACAGCACGAAGCCCATCAGGGTGGCGACGAAGATAGAGATCACCTCGCTGAGGTTGGAGCCCAGCAGGAACTGGATCGTCTTACGGATGTTGTCATAGATCCTGCGGCCCTCCTCCACGGCGGAGACGATGGTGGCGAAATTATCGTCGGCCAGCACGATGTCGGCCACGTTCTTGGTCACGTCCGTGCCTGTGATGCCCATGCCCACGCCGATATCGCCGGATTTGATGGCCGGGGCGTCGTTCACGCCGTCGCCGGTCATGGCGGTAACGTGGCCTTTTTCTTTCCACATGTTCACGATGCGGACCTTGTGCTCCGGCTGTACCCGGGCGTAGACGAACAGCTGGCCGATGCGGTCCCCGAATTCCTCGTCGGAAAGCTCATCCAGCTCCCGGCCCGTAATCGCTTGGCCGGCGCTTTCGATGATGCCCAGCTCCCTGGCGATGGCCGCGGCTGTCTCCTTGTGGTCGCCGGTGATCATCACCACTTTGATGCCGGAGCTCCTGCACTCGTCCACGGCGGCCCTGACCTCCGGGCGCACGGGGTCGATCATGGCCTCCAGGCCGATAAAGGTCAGGCCATTCTCAATGGCCGTGGCCTCGCAGCGCTCGGGCAGGGAGGGTAAATCCTTATAGGCGCAGGCCAGAACCCGCAGGGCGCGGTCGGCAAAGGCGCTGTTTTTTTCGACAATGCCCCGCAAAATCTCTTCGTTCAGCGGAACCGCTTTGCCATCCAGCAGCGCGTGGCTGCACACCCGCAGAATCTCGTCCGGCGCGCCCTTGGTATACTGCACGAGGCCTTCCCCCGCCTGATGGATGGTGGACATCATCTTACGCATGCTGTCGAAGGGCGCCTCGCCCACGCGGGGGAATTCGGCCTCCAGGGCGTTTTTGTCGAGGCCCTTTTTCAGCGCGAAGGCCACCAGGGCGTTTTCGGTGGGGTCCCCCACGATTTCGCCATCCGGGGCAAGCCGGGAATCGCAGCACAGCGCCATGGCACTGGCCAGCAGCTTTTCTTCGCCGCAGCTTTCCACCACGGTCATTTTGTTCTGGGTGAGGGTGCCGGTTTTATCGGAGCAGATCACCTGGGCGCAGCCGAGGGTTTCCACGGCGGTCAGCCGCCGGATGATGGCGCTGCGCTTAGCCATATTGGTCACGCCGATGGAGAGCACGATGGTCACCACGGCGGCGAGGCCCTCCGGAATGGCGGCCACGGCCAGGGATACCGCCAGCATGAAGCTGGGCAGAATCACGTCGACGCTGAGGCTTCGCTCGCGAATCATCTGCACCGCGAAAATGATGACGCAGATGGCCAGCACAAGAACCGTCAGGATCTTGCTCAGGCCCGCCAGACGCTTTTGCAGGGGCGTGTCGCCCTCCTCGGTGCTCTGGATAATGCCCGCGATTTTGCCCATCTCGGTTTCCATGCCGGTGGCGGTTACAACGCCCTCCCCCCGGCCATAGGCCACGCCGGAGCCCATATAGGCCATATTCTTCCGGTCGCCCAGAGGTACCTTGCCACTGTCGCCGCCCGGCAGAGCCCCTGTCTTCTTGTCCACGGGAACGGATTCCCCCGTCAGGGCGGCCTCCTCAACGCGCAGGCAGGCGCACTGGATCAGCCGCATGTCCGCGGGCACCGCGTCGCCGGCCTCCAGCAGCACGATGTCCCCCGTCACCAGCTCCGCCGCCGGAAGCTGCGCCACGGTTCCCCCGCGCCGGACCTTCGCCGTGGCGGCGCTCATCTCCTGCAGAGCCTCGATGGCTTTTTCGGCCTTGCTTTCCTGGAAGACGCCCAGCACGCTGTTGAGAATGACCACCGCGAGAATAATGCCCGCCTCGGCGTACTCGTTGACGCTGCCGCGCTCCAGCACGGCGATGGCCACCGAAACGGCGGCTGCCACCAGCAGGATGAGCACCATGGGGTTGGCCAGCTGCTCCATAAGCCGGCGGGCCAGGCTTTTCTTCTTGGCCTTGTCCAGCTCGTTTCTGCCGTTTTCCAGCAGCCGTTTTGCGGCTTCCTCCCGGCTCAGGCCGCCTTCCGCCGATTTGAGCTTTTCCAATACGGTGCTCACGCTTTCGAGGTAATGGTTCACAGTGTTTCCGTCCTTTCTCTGCATGGAACGCGATCCGCCTCATGGGTATTAAAAAATGCCCATGCACAGCAGCTTGGCCGCGCATGAGTCTCGTCATTTAAGGCAAGCCAGACCGTATCTTCGTAAAAAGTGGCCGGATTGTTGACTTGCCACGCGGAAAGCCCGCGCAAACTACTCCCTCACGAGTATAATTTATTATATCGCAGCCCATATCAAAAGTCAATAGCGCGGGAAAATTTCTTCTTTTTCTTCTTTTTACTTCTTTTTTTAGAAAAGAGCAAATTTCCTGTTGACAATTTCAAGATTTGTGATAAAATCTGAATAAGGCGTAATGAGACGCCTGTACGTAAATATCATAAAGGGGAGTCGAACCGAAATGAAACTGACAAAACGCATTCTCTGCATTGTGCTGGCAGCGACGCTTTTGTGCGGCGTAGGCACGGTGGCCATGGCAAGCGAAACAGAAAACGCTCAGGAGGATCGCACCAATTATCCTACCATTTATCTGGCCGGCGGCTGGCACGCGCTTTACACAGATTACGGCACGAAGGAAAAGCGAAAAGCCTATTTCGATACCTCAGACAGCATGACCACGGACAAGGAAACGCGGGACGCAATCTTCGAAGCTATCGGGAACCTGGATTTTGACGCCCTGGGCAAAGGCCTGAGCCGGATGTTCACGAAAGCATACGAGGATGTCGCCATGGACTGCGACGGCGAAAGCATTAACCCGGACCTGGAATGCCCCGTCCGGATATATTTCGATCCGGGGACGCTTGATTATCTGGCGACGCTGCCCACAGTGGTGCTGGAGGATGTACTGGGATTGGATCCGACTTTACTCAAGCAGTTCCCGGACGGAACAAGATATTATGGCGCTGATGTCGGCGTTTATTTCAAAGATAACGAGGGATATTTCTCCTTTGACTGGCGGCTGGATCCCCGGGAAAACGCGGCGCTGCTGCATACCTGGATTGAAACGACCTTTATTGATGAGGATGTAAGCGATAAAGTCAACCTTGCCTTTGTCAGCGGCTCCGGGCCCATCGGGCTGTCTTATCTTTATGAGTATGGAACAGAATACCTCAATGCCATCACCTTTAACGAATCCTTCCACAACGGCTCCTCCCTGTGGGGCGGCATCGCCACCAGGCAATTTGCTCTTGGCGCGGACGCCCTGGGTAACACCGGGCCGATGTATTGCTGGTCCATGCAGGATACCATTAAGCCCCTCATCACGCCCATCCGTGTGCTTTACGAAGTGGGCCTGATCGACGTCGCGGCGAAAGTCCTCAACTTTGCCGCCTCCGATGCCTTCAACAAGCTGTATGAGGAAGCGTTGATTCCCATGTGGTTCCACATGCCCTTCTACTGGGCGCTGGTTCCTCACAGCATATATGAGCAGGCCAAACGTGCCTTGTTCCCAGACCATTCTTCCTACGCGCAGCACGCCAATCTTTTCGAAAAAACCGATTTCTATCATAATTATATTATGGCTGACAGCGACAACATCCTCGCTGAGGCCGCCGAAGAAATCAAGGTCGGCATCAACTGCGGCTACGGCTTCCCCCTGAGCCCCTATAGCGCAACCTCCTATGTGTCGTCTGACGAGCTTCTCGACACGCAATACGCCAGCTCCGGCGCTACCTGCGCGCCGCCCAACCGGCCCTTCAGCGTGTTTTACAAGCAGGTCAATCCCGGCGACGTCAATTATGTATCCCCGGACCGTTATATCGACGCTTCTACCTGTGTGCTGCCCGATTACACCTGGTTCAACAAAGACATGCCCCATCTGCCTGATCTGCGTCTGGACGGCTGGGTGGAATGGTTCGCCAACGCCCCCAAAGGAAAAGACAGCGTTCACGACAACGACGACTATCCGCAATGGATGAAATTTGTGGCATACGGCGTTTTTGAGCCCCTGGATCATACGGACACCGTTTGGAACAAAATATCAGACACCCTGCTTGCGGCTGCGATGTGGATACTTGGCATCTGGCGCAAGATTCTGCTGTTGCCCCTGTTCTGGATGGGCTAAGAACTAAAAACAACAAACAACATCCCGAAGGCCAGACGGCTTTCGGGATGTTGTTTGTTGTTTTTTTATTGTTCCGGTTCTTCCGCCGCGCTGACGGCGACTGTCACGGTATATTCCGCCGGAACGATTTCGTCTATCAGCGTCCGCAGCATTTTTACGGCGTCGCTTTCCGCTCTCGCGAACATGTCGCCTTCCGATACCTTGTCCTCCATCGCTTGTTTTTGCAGGGCGGCCAGCGTGGTGTAGTCCTCAATGTGAACCGGGTTAAACAGCCCGGATTTTTCGTCCAGCACCCGCAGGGTTTTTTCATGTATTTCGTGGCTCAATATTTTCGCGCTGAGAATGGTGATCAAAACAGCTTTTTCTTCCTCGTCGGCATCGACCGAAATGCCGGAGGCGTCGATCCCGATTTTCATAGTCCCGTCAAGCACGACAATGAAAGACTTCTTCGTCAAAGGCACATCCCAGCCCTTGATGGCGAGGCTGTCCTGCGAATCCACAACATTGGTGTAATCATAGGCGACCGTCGCCAGCTCGCCAATGGAGACGATTCTCTGCTGCAGGCTCGACACATTCACCACCGTACTGTTTGCCGTCCCCGAATTCCCGCGAAGAAGAAACGCCGCGGCCACCGCCGCCACCGTAATTGCCGCGGCCGCGATTCCAATCACAAAGCCAACCAACAGCTTTTTCATTCCAAATCCCCCCATCAGTTTATCTTATATTCTAACTTAAATATCTTCAATTCTTTTATTATAGCTGCGCGGGGTGCTTGCTGAAAAAGTCAACCCTGGGCTCCAGAAAACGGAGCCGATGCTCCGGCCCGATGAAAAAATCGAGGGGCTCGAAGATATAGCTCCAGTCCCAGATGCGTTCGTCCACGCCCAGATACGAGCGGATCATCTCGCAGCCCGCCGGAACAATGGGGTGGAACAGCGCGGCGGCCACGCGCACCACATGGAAGGTGTCGGCCAGAAGCTGGTTCATTTCGTCGCCCGCCGCACTCCTGCTGCGGGCGGACCAGCTCTTGTTGGCGTCCCGGAGATAGAGGTTGAGCAGCTCAAAAATTTTGTCAAAAGAAATTTCCGCCATCAGGCGTTCATAGGCTAAAATCGTTTCGTCGGACTTTTCTTTGACCGCCGCGCCCACCGCCACAGCGGGATATAGGCCGTCATTGTATTTCTGCGCGGTATAAAAACAGGAGCGGGCCAGCCGGTTGAACACGTTGGTCACAAGATTTCCTTCATTCAAAACAGCGTCGAACCCGGCGCCGGCATCCAGAAAGGCCCTGGGCTCAAAGCTCACATTGCGTTCGCTGAGGCTGGCGTTCATAAAGTGCAGGCGCAGCTGCTCCGGGGTATAATGCTCCAAAAGCTCGGCGGCCATAGGCGGCTTGCGCGCGCCACTGCTGGAGGCCTTGGTTTTTCCATAGAGCAGGTGGTGGTTGGGCACGATGAGGGGCAGGCGGCAGCCCTCGTCCAGCGCGAGGAACAGCCCCATTTCGGCAATTGCGTAAAAATAGATGTTATCCTCGCCGATAAACTGATAGACCCGCGCGTCGTCGGATTTCCACCAATCCTCCCACTGATTTCCGTCAATGCCGTCGCCCAGCACCGCCTTCGTGAAGGAGATGGGCGCCCAAAGGGATTCCGGCCAAACCCAGAAGGTCAGCCCGGAAACACCCTGCGCCCCGGGCACGGGAATGCCCCAGCGCACATTGCCGGAAAGGCGGAAGGGCACCAGGGTTTTGCCCGTGCGGCAGCGTATGCCGTTTTGCGCCAGCACCGCGACCGCCTCGCTTCTGGCCTCCAGATCGCCGAATTCCAGCGCCCGCGAGGGCTTTTGCTCCTCCGGGAGCAGGGTGAAGGGCGGCATATCCGGCAGGCTTTTTATTTCATCAATAAGCTCCTTTTTGACATAGATCGCGGGGTTTTTCATGAACTCCCGTATGACCATGGTCAAGCTCTTTCGAAAAACAGGGTCCTGTTCCCAGGCCTCAAGCTTCTCCTCGAGAACAGCTCTGTAGGAGGGCAGGTCGAAAAACCAGTTCCTTACGGCAACCTGGGCTGGTGGCTTGCCGGATAAGACGCTGACAGGCGCGATCAATTCGGCGGGGCTGTATTGGTGCCCCAGGGCGCATTCGTCGGCGTAGGCGGTTTCGGATTTACAGCCCTGGATCGGGCAGCGGCCCGTCACCTGCCGTCCATTGAGGAAGACAGCCTTTTCCTCGTCGAAAAACTGCAGCGTCTGTTCCAGCCCCAGCGCGCCGCGCTCGAGGAGCCGGTTGAAAATATCCGCTGAAAGCGCGGCGTGAATTTCTCCCGCCTCATCCAGGGCGGAAGCGCCGAACAGGTTCAACGAGATCTGATAACGGTCCAGCGTTTCTTTTTGAATCTCATGATTCCTACGCACGTAATCCAACAGGCTGCCGTCAAATCCCGCGGCGGCCTCCTGTTCGTATCCGGCTTCAATCGTCGCGCCGTAGCAATCCGTGCCCGAAACGAAGATGACGTTTTCGGCGCCGATGCGGTCCCGCAAAAAGCGCGCGTAAATATCCGCGTGAACGAACACGCCGCCGATGTGGCCGAAATGCAGCGCCTTGTTTCCGTAGGGCATGCCTGCTGTGACGACGGCCTTGCGGGGGAAGGCGGGCCTGGCAAAATCACGATCTGTCATATGGCGGTATCCTCTCATACCAAAATCGGCACAGCCGACGCCGTGCCGCAGGTATTATAACATACCGGAAGCCCCATGTAAACCTGTTTTGCAAAAATATGCTTCGCGGCGCAAACAGCAAAAAAACGCCCCCAGCAAAGCTGCAGAGGCAAAATTTTTGTCGTATATCCCAGAAATTGTGTTGCAATACAGAAAATTTTATGATAATATTAAAAAGTGTTCGCAATTATAAACGATGAAATATAAAAATTTAATATAAAAATTTAAAAAGAAAATATAAAGAAAATAAAACAAAAACAATCACAGTTTATCTAATTCCATGAAACCCGCATTCATGAAGACAAGGTAGTATACAGTGCTGTGGATGAGTTTGTCAAGCCTCATTTGAAAAAAATACCGTTTTTGCCTCGAAACATTCAAATAATCGAATGTTATGGCCATTGTACACCGCCAAAAACGCCGCGTCAATGCTCTTGCGGGATATTCTTGCGAGAATTCGCGTGTTTTTTTGCCGTTTTCCAATTATTGAGCTCCAACATAGATTGAACTGGCAGAATCCGGCTCCAAAATGACAAATGCAGTCAAAGAATTTCGCGATTTTTTGAGCCGTCTTTTAAGCCGTCGAAATTTAAAGCAGGAATGAGGAAATGTATGGCTCGTCGAGGGGAAAATATCTATCACAGAAAAGACGGCCGCTGGGAGGGCCGGTATATCAAAGGCCGCAAGCCCAATGGGCAGCCGCGCTTCGGGTCGGTTTACGGGCACAGCTACAACGAGGTGAAAAAGCGCCTGATACCCTTGAAGGCCGCTTATTGCGCGCAAGCCTCAAGCGTTCGAAGCACAATGCCGTTCCGGGATTTTTTGCTGACCCGCCTGGCGGAGCAGCGCGTAAGCCAAATTAAAGCGTCATCGTACGACAGCTATTTCCGCATTGTACATAATCACATCCTGCCTGCTCTGGGGGATTATCCGATGCACCGCGTCACGCAGCAGCTGGTGCGGAAATTTCTTTGCGAGCTGCACAGCAGCGGCCTGGCCGACGGAACGGTCCGCAATATATACCGCTATCTGTGCAGCGCGGTTAAGAGTGCGGTAAAATCGGGGGCGATGGCGCATGACATCTGCGCGGATATCACGCTTCCCAAGGCGAAGGGCAAGGATATTCACGCGCTTTCGCTGACAGAACAGCAGCACCTTGAGCGCACCGTCATGAAAACCCTGCGGGAAAGCAAGTCGAGGCAGGGCGTTGAGGTTATGCTGGCGCTGTACACCGGGATGCGCGTGGGGGAAATCTGCGCGCTGCGCTGGGCGGATGTTGATTTCGACAGCGGGGTGATCCGGGTCAGCCATACCCTGCAGCGGCTGACGCTGCACGGCGGGGACGCAAAAACCGCGGTCAGGCTCGGCACGCCCAAAAGCGATTCCTCTCAGCGCAAGATTCCTATGAGCGCCCAATTGACCGGTCTTTTGCGAGATTTGAGCGCCGGCGCGACAAGTGAATTCGTGGTGGCGGGACGCGGTGAATTTGTCGAGCCGAGGGTGGTGCAATACCGCTTTGAGCGAATGCTGGAACGGGCGCGGCTGCCTCATGTCGGCTTTCACGCGCTGCGGCACAGCTTCGCCACCCGCTGCATGGAGCTGAACGTGGACGTGACCACCATCAGCAAGCTGCTGGGCCACTCCTCCGTGAAGCTGACCCTGGATATCTATACGGATTCCCTGCTGGAACAGCGGCGCGCCGCCATTCGCAAGCTCGACAGCCTGACGCCGGCCGCCTTCGGCATACCTGACTGTAACGCCTGCCTGTAAAGGCGGCTGACGGGCCGCCCGGACGAAACAAAAAAACATCTGAAACATAGCGCGCCGAAGCATTCGGCACGCTGTGTTTTATTCTTTCTTGCACTGTCTCGCGAAAGAATAAGCCGTCAGCCGAGCCGTCGGGCCGGGCGCGCAAAGCCTTGCCTGAAGCACAAAAATCCGTTTGTTTCATGGAATTAGATAAACTGTGAAAACAAGTTTATTTCCCGCAAGGACGTTTTAAAATTGAGGATGTAACATTATGATAGCTGAAACCGTGCCGCTCATGCCGCCGCACGAGGCAATACCGGTGATTGAGGAAATTCTGCGCGGCGCAAAAGTCCGGGAGGACGACGAGCTGCTCGACGAGCTGATCCGGCTGGTGGACGGGATCTGCCCTCCAAAGGAACATCTCTGGCCGGCCGCCATGCCCGCCCCGCCAAAGCGCTTATCCGGCAAAGCCGTTTGGCGCATGGTTTCCGGCGTACTGTTTTACGGTGTACTCTTGCTGGCGATTCTGGCCGCGTTTTTGTTCAGCGGCGCGCCGGGGGAGGTCAAAAATCTGTTTGGGTTTTCGTATTTCACCGTGATGACGCCCTCCATGAAAAGCAGCATCCCGCCCGGCTCCCTGATCCTCACGAAGAAAACGGACACGGACAAGCTCATGGCCGGGGACGTGATTACCTATTTCAGCAGCGACGCCGGCGCCACGGTCACCCATCGAATTGTGGAGGAGCTTCACGAAGAAGCGGCCTTTCGCACACAGGGCGACGACAATTCCTCACCCGACCCCGAGCCGGTTTCCGCCGCCCGCGTGGGTGGCAAGGACGTCCTGCGCGTC
>WRMQ01000074.1 GCA_009777055.1 Oscillospiraceae bacterium | reverse complement strand
ATGGGCCCTTGAGGGCCGGGCGCGCGGGAGGGCCCCATAACCCCCGTGGCCCCGCCGGGGCCAGCGGGGCCGGTGGCTCCCGCCGGGCCCGCCGGCCCTGGCGCGCCGCGCTCGCCTGTGGCTCCCCTGGACCCCTGCGGGCCGACAGGGATCACGAAGGTGAGCTCGGCGTTGTGCTCGCTGCCGGAGTTCAGCACCGCAGCGCTGCTTCCCGGTTCTCCGGTAATTGTGCGGAGTATTTCGCAGGTGGCCGCCGCGCCCGCTTGCCCCGGCAGTCCCGGCAGTCCCTGTATGCCCTGAGGGCCCACCGGCCCCGCCGGACCGGCCGGCCCCGCCGGACCCGCGGCCCCCGCCGGGCCGGGCGCGCCCGTCACGCCGCGGAAGTACTTGCAGCAGTAGGTCGGCTCCGCAAAATACGGAGAAGGCCCGCACGGGTCATATTGCTGATATTGATTGGCCAATTTGAATTCCTCCCCCATCCTGTTTCAAACAAAGTTGCAATATCAGTATATTCGCGGGGGAGCGGAAGGTGTCTCAGGCCGTGAGAACTTTTCACAGCCCGCAATTTAGTGCGATAATACCACATATTGCGTTTTCACGGGGTGATTTGAAAAGACAGGCACAAATTCATTCGCCGCCGGCCATTGCCATGATCTGGAAAATCAGAAAAAAAGCTTGACTAATCTTGAATTATCTATTATGATATGTTCAGCGGGGAGGCTGATCCCGTAATTTAGTCAAAAATCGAGAAAAAACCTCTCTTTGTGGAGAAAAGTGGATAACTCGGTGGATAATCGGAACAACTTTCGGAAAGGAGGGCACAGGATGGCTAAAAACCTATTCGATATTCTGGAAGGCGCGGCGGAAGGCACTGTCGACGCGAAGAACCGCATCACCGTGCCCACCAAATTCCGTGAGGCCTTCGAGAATGAAAGGCTGGTGCTCTGGGGCCCGAAGGACAAGCATGCCCCCTGCCTGATTCTCGCGACCAGGGAGGAGTTCGGCCGCATTTTTGACCGGGAGTATTCCCGGGCCACGCCTCAGCAGCAGGAGCGCGTCATGCGGCGCTTTCAGGTGGGGCGCGAGTCCGTCGATCTGGATAAAAACGCCCGCTTTGTGCTGCCGCCGCGCTTCTTTGCCAAAACCGGCATCCGCGCGGAGGAGAAGGTCTTCTTTATCGGCTGCTGCACCTATCTGGAAATCTGGGCCCTGGAGGCCTGGGACAAGCTCCAGGACGGCGACGACGATTTCGCGCCCAATTTCGCGCCGGATCCCGAATGGCTTCGCAGCGCGATGGCCGGTGACAGCTGATGGACAGTGTATTTCGACATGAGACGGTCTTGCTGGCCGAAACGGTTATGGCTCTTAACCCAAAGCCCGGCGGGATATTTCTGGATGGCACCGCGGGCAGCGGCGGGCATACGGCCCTGCTGCTGGAGCGTATTCTGCCCGGCGGCGCGATTCTGGCCCTGGACCGGGACCCCGACGCGGCGGAGCATCTGCGGCTGCGCTTTCGGGAGAATCCCAATGTAGCCGTCCTGCAAGAGAATTTTTTCAACGCGAAGGCAATTTTGCGGGAGCGGGGCATTGCCGGGCTCCATGGCGCGGTTCTTGATTTGGGCGTCAGCAGCGTTCAGCTGGACCGCCCCGAACGCGGCTTCAGCTATCATCATGAGGCTGAGCTGAATATGCTTATGGAGAAAAAAGGGGTGACGGCCGCCGAGTGGGTCAACACCCTGCCGGAGCAACAATTACGGGAAATTTTCTGGAGCTATGGACAGGAAAAGTTCGCGCCCTCCATGGCGAAGGCGATTGTGCGGGCGCGGGAGAAAGCGCCGGTGCGCACAACGACGGAGCTGGCGGACATCCTCAGCGGCGCCGTCCCGGCGGCGGCCAGGCGGGACGGGCACCCGGCCCGCAAAGCCTTCATGGCCCTGCGCTATTTTGTCAACCGGGAAATCGACGGCCTGGACGAGGCCCTTCGCGAGCTTTTCGGCTGCCTGCTCCCCGGAGGGAGAATCAGCTGTATCACTTTTAACAGCCTGGAGGATTCCATTGTAAAAAAAGTGTTCCGTTCGTTCTGCGAGGGCTGCGTCTGCCCCAAAGAATTCCCCGTTTGCCGCTGCAACAGAACGCCCGGGGGCCGTATCCCGCAAAAGCCGCTTCTCCCCTCACCGGAGGAAATTGCGCGCAACCCAAGAAGCCGCAGCGCGAAGCTGCGCGTGATCGAAAAATTGAGAATTGAGAATTGAGAATTGAGAATTGAATGGAGAATGGAGTGACCGCAATGCCTTTCACCCAAGCCGATTATGATATGTTCACCAGTGCCGCGGCGCGGGACCGGGGAAGCGCGGCGCCCGCGCGCCGGCAGCCGGAGCGCAGGCCGGAAAAGAAGCGTAAAAGCTTCAGCACCGTGCCGCAGAAGCCGGAGGCGTCCCTTGAGAAAAAGAAGGCGCGCGCCCGGGACGCGTGGAAAACCACCGCCATCGCCTACGGTGTGAGCGCGGTGGTGGCCGTGAGCCTTTTTGCCGGGGTGCAGACGCAGCTGGCGCGGGTGCAGGCCCTCAACCAGCAGCAGGAGCTCTATGCCCAGCTGGACCAGGAGGAGCAGCGCGGCCTCGCCCGGCGTTCGGCCGTGGAGCAGAAATTCTCTCTGGAGTCCATCCAGGAGTACGCCCTGAAGCACCTGCGCATGGTGCCCATTGAGGGCGGGCGCATCGTCTATATCGAAACCGCCCAGGGGGACCGGGTGCTTTCATGATATGGCGACACGGCGCATATAGATTGATGAGCGTTCATAACAAGATAGATAAGCGCTTTTTATGAGTGTTTTGTTGTGAGGCGAAAAACGCGGATGAGGGGGATTGATCCCTATGGCCCGGGATAAGCAAACCGCCAGCGACCGCCTGTTTACGCGGGCGCTGATCGTTCTTTTCGCGCTGATATTCCTCTGCTTCGGCACCGGGGCCTACGGCCTGGTGAAGGTGCAGCTGGTGCACGGCAGGGAGTACCGCGCCAAGGCGGAGGCCGGCCAGCTGCGGGATACCGAGGTGGCCGCCCAGCGCGGCACCATCTATGACTCCAACATGAAGACCATTGCCCAAAGCGCGTCGGCGGGCTGGGTCTATATCAATCCCAGCGCCATGGCCAAGCTCCTGAATAAAGAAGAGATTCTCGGCGCGCTGTGCGGTGAGCTCGCGCCGATTCTTGGCATTTCGGCGGAGCGCATGCGCGGCCAGGCCTCCTATGAGGACCGCAACAACATGACCCTCCGGCGGCAGGTGAAGCACGAGGTCATGGAAAAAGTAAACGCCTTTCGTGAAAAAGAATGCGTTTTAAAAACCCAGGGCAAGGATGAAAACGGCGAAGCGATTGTGAAAGAGACAAAATCGACCTATAAATATTTCATCGGCGTGCAGCCGGACGTCATCCGTTTTTATCCGCTGAAGAGCTTCGCGGCGAACCTCATCGGCTTCACCGGCCCCGACGACATCGGGCGGGCGGGGCTGGAGCTGTATTATAACGACCAGCTCACCGGCACGCCGGGGCGCATCGTCTCGGCCAAAAACGCCGCCGACAGCAACCTTCCCATCCAATATGAGTCCTACCTGGACCCCAAGCCGGGGCACAGCCTTGTGCTCACCATCGATGAGGTGATTCAGCGCTATCTGGAGCGTTCTCTGGAGCAGGCGAAGATCGACGCCAAGGCCAAGGCAGCCTACGGCATCGTGATGGACGTGAAAACCGGAGCTATTTTGGGCATGGCATGCGTTTCCAGCTACGACCCCGGAAGCTACCAGGACATCGGCGACGAGGCGGAGCGCGCGCGCATCCAGGCGATTCAGGATGAGCAGGAGCGCAAGGCCGCCTACGACAACGCCATGTTCACCCAGTGGCGCAACGGCGCCATTGAGCTCACCTATGAGCCCGGTTCTGTTTTTAAGTGCTTCACGGTCTCCGCCGCTTTGGAGGAGAGCGTGATCAGCATGAACGAAAGCTTCCACTGCCGCGGCAGCATCGGGGTAGCCAACCGCACCATCCACTGCCACAACCGCAACGGCCACGGCTCCCAGGATCTCACCAAGGGCCTGATGAACTCCTGCAACCCCTTTATGATCACCATCGGCCAGAAGCTGGGCCTGGATAAATTCTACAAATACATGGAGGGCTTCGGCTTTACGGAGTCCACGGGCATCGACCTGCCCAACGAATTCGTGCCCCGCAAGGGCATCAATATCCACGCGAAAGAGAACATGAAAATCGTGGAGCTGGCCTCCTGCTCCTTCGGGCAGTCCTTCGAGGCCTCGCCGATTCAGATTATCACGGCCATTTCGGCCATCGCCAACGGCGGAAAGCTCATGCGGCCCTATGTGGTGGCCAGGGAGCTCGACGAGAACAACCGCGTAATCAGCGAAACGAAGCCCCTTGTGCGCCGCCAGGTGATCTCCGCCGAAACGGCAAAGCGGGTGGCGGGGATGATGGAGCAGGTTGTCGTGGCGGGCACGGGCAAAAACGGCTATGTCTCCGGCGCGCGGGTAGCGGGCAAAACCGGCACCTCCGAAAAGCTTTCCAAGGGCAAGGGATACGTGGCATCCTTCTGCGCCTTCGCCCCGGCGGACGCCCCCGAGGTGGCGCTGCTGATCAGCATCGACGAGCCGGTGGGCCTGATCAACGGCGGACAGATCGCCGCGCCCCCCGCCGCCGAAATTATGGAAAATGTTTTGGTGTATAAAAACATCGAATTGCGCTACAATGAAAAAGAGCAGGAAGAACTTGGCGGCATCACCCCCAGCATGGTGGGCCGGGACATCCCGGGGGCGAAAAAGGCCCTGGAGGACAGCGGCTTCACCGTGCGCGTCATCGGCGAGGGGCAAAGCGTGCTGCACCAGATTCCCGAAAGCGGGAAGAGCATCCGCAAGGGCGGGCTGATCATTCTTTATACCGAGGGCAGCGACGCCAGCCAGACCGTGACCGTACCCAAGCTGACGGGCATGCGCATCGGCGACGCGAACCGCGCGGCGGCCAACGCGGGCCTGAATATCAAGCTCACGGGCAACTTCAAGAGCAGCTCCCTGACAACCTACCGGCAGAGCATTGAGGCGGGGGAGGTTGTGCCCCTGGGCACGAGCGTCACGGTGCATTTTGTGTCGGACAACGGGGTTATCGACAGATAGAGCGCTGCGCGTTAAATTGCGAATTGCGCTTCGCGACTTGATTTGAATCGCGACATGAATTGTGATATGAATTGTGAATTGAATTGATTTGAATTGAATGGAAAGGCAGAACAGACCAATGACCATGAGCGAATTGCTGCGGGAATTGGAATATGAGGGAGCCCTGTCGCCTGAGACGATGGGGAAAACAGTCGAGCTTGTCACGGAGGACTCCCGCAAGGCTGCGCGGGGCTGCGTGTTTGTCTGCGTGAAGGGCGCGCGCTTCGACGGCCACAGCATGGCGCGGGCCGCGCTGGACGCGGGCGCGCTGTGCGTGGTGGCCCAAAAGGACACCGGCCTGCAAAACCAGATACTGGTTAAAGATAGCCGCGCGGCCTACGCTATGCTCTGTGCCGCGTTTTTCGGGTACCCCGCGCGCCGGCTCAAGCTCACGGGCGTGACCGGCACCAACGGCAAGACCACAACCGCCTGGCTGCTCAAGGAAATTTTCGACGCCGCGGGCTATCAAACCGGGCTGATCGGCACGCTGGCGAATATGGTGGGGCAGGAGTCCTTTGAGGCGGAGCTCACCACCCCGGACCCATGGGAGCTGCATTCCCTTTTCGCCAGGATGGCCGGGCGCGGCGTAACCCACTGCTTTATGGAGGTCTCGTCCCAGGCGCTGGCGCAAATGCGCGTGGCGGGAATCACCTTCCAGTGCGCCGTGTTCACCAACCTCACTCAGGATCACCTGGATTACCACGGCAGCTTCGAGGCCTACCGGGAGGCTAAGCGCATGCTCTTCGGGCAAAGCGAAATCGCCGTGGTGAACATCGACGACGAGGCCGGCCCCGGGATGCTGGAGGGCTCCGGAGCCCGCGCGGCGACCTATTCCATCTTTCATAACCACGCGGATTATACCGCGAAAAATGTGAAGCTGAAGCCCGGCGGCGTGCTGTATGAATTTGTGGGCAAAAGCATGATCGGCCGGGTGCGCTTTGCCGTGCCGGGCGAGTTTTCGGTCTATAATTCCCTCGCCGCCGCCAGCGCGGCGGTGGAGCTGGGGCTTGAGCTGCCGCGGGTTTTGTCGGCGCTGGAAATGAGCGCCGGCGTAAAAGGCCGCATGGAGCTCGTGCCCGTGGACCGGGACTTCAGCGTCGTTATCGACTACGCCCACACCCCGGACGGCCTGGACAACGTGCTGCGGGCGCTGCGGGGCGCCACCCGGGGAAAACTGATCACCGTATTCGGCTGCGGCGGCGACCGGGACGCGGCCAAGCGCCCTGTGATGGGCAAAATCGCGGCGGAGCGTTCGGATATCGCGGTGGTGACCTCCGACAATCCCCGCACGGAGGATCCTGAGGCCATTATCGCCGATATTTTATCGGGCGTCAAAAGCCGCGCCAATGTGATCGTCCAGCCCGGCCGGGCGCAGGCCATCCACCTGGCGCTGCAAAAGGCGAGGCCAGGCGACGTGGTGCTGCTGGCCGGCAAAGGTCAGGAAACCTATCAGATTCTCGGAACGCAAAAAATTCACATGGACGAACGGGAAATCGTCAAAGAATATTTAAAAAAAATATTTTAAAAATATAAAATAAAAGAATATAATTAAAAAAATATTTGAAAAAGAGTATTTTTAAAAAGAATATATTAAAAAATATTTTAGAAAAATATTTTTCAGAATAAAGTATTATAGAAGCGAATTGAGGAAGCCGCAATGAATCCATATGCCGCAATGCTTATAGCCGCCGGGGCCGCGGCGGGTACCACCGCCCTGCTGGGATACCCCCTGATCCCCTGGCTGCACAAAATGAAGTTTGGTCAGATCATTCTGGACATCGGGCCCAGCTGGCACAAGCACAAACAGGGCACGCCCACCATGGGCGGCATGCTGTTTATCCCGGGTATTCTTCTGGCGGCCATCGTCACCTTTGCCGTGGACGCCCTGGTGGGCGGAAAGCTGTTCAGCAGCGGGCAGTTTACGTATGACGCCAAGGCCGTGGCGGGAAAGCTCGCCGCCGGGCTGATCATGGCCTCGCTCTTCGGCATGCTCGGCTTTATGGACGACTACACAAAGATTGTGAAAAAACGCAACAAGGGCCTTTCCGTCGGCCAGAAATCCGTCGCGCAGGTTCTGGTGATCGCGGGCTATCTCTTTAGCCTTTATCTCTCCATGGGCAGGGAGCCCTATACGCTGATTCCCTTTGTGCGGGGCCCGGTGGGTCTGGGCTGGTTCTTTTGGATCTTCGGCGCGGTGGTGGTCTACGCCACCATCAACGCCGTGAATTTCACCGACGGGGTGGACGGCCTGTGCTCCAGCGTCACGGTCACGGCGGCGGCGGCGCTCGCGGTGATCGCCGTGCTGCGGGGCTGCTTCGGCGTGGGGATTGTTTCCGCGGCGCTTGCCGGCGGCTGCGTGGGCTTTCTCGTGTGGAACCGCAACCCGGCCAAGGTGATCATGGGCGATACGGGATCGATGTTTCTGGGCGGCATGGTGGTTGCCATCAGCTTCGCGCTGGATATGCCCGTCATCCTGCTGCTTGTGGGGATCATCTATGTGATCGAGGGCATGAGCGATGTGATTCAGATCGGTTATTTCAAAATGACCGGCGGCAAGCGCGTCTTCAAGATGGCGCCGATCCACCATCACTTCGAGATGAACGGATGGAAAGAAAAAAAGATTGTCGCGGTGTTTTCGCTGATCAACGCCGCCGGCGCGGCGCTTGGCGTGGCGCTGGTGTGGTTCGGGCTGGAATTTGCCTTGAAATAATTTGTTTACCATCCCGCGGTTATAAGCCCATAATCAAAAGGAGGAATCGCCATGGCCCGCAAAGCAAAAGAAAAATTAATGCGCAATCGCCGCTCCAGTAACAATGTGACGGCGAATTCCTCCCTGCCGCTGCGGCAGAGGCTGCTGGCCTACGGCGGCTTTGATATCCCCTTTATGGTCATCGTGACGATCCTGCTCTTTCTGGGGCTGGTGATGATGTTTTCGGCCAGCTATGTCAACTCCATCCGCAGGTATGACGGCGACGCCTACTTCTTCATTAAGCGGCAGCTGGGCTTCGCGGTGGGTGGCTTTATTCTTATGCTGGCGCTTTCGAAGATCAACCTGAACGTATTGCGCAGGCTCGCGCTGCCGGGCCTGGGGCTGGCCTTCGGCTTGTTGATTATCGTGCTGTTTTATCACACGGATTTCGGCGACTTCAAGCGCTGGATTCCCCTGGGCCCCTTCACGGTTCAGCCCTCCGAGGTGGCGAAGGTCGCGCTGATTTTGTTCTACGCCTACGCCATGGAGAAATACCAGCGGCCCAACTACGCCCGCGGCCGCGACACCGGGCTGATCCCGGGCCGGAAGGCCTGGTTCAGACGCTTTATGTCGCGCTGGGGCTACACCGCGCTGTACATTTCAGTGCTCCTGGCCATGGTGGCTCTGATCATCCTGGAAAATCATCTTTCGGGTACGATTATCACCCTGGGCATCGGCGCGCTGCTGATCTTCATCGGCGAGCAGCGGATTCCCCTTTGGCTCTACGCGCTGATCGCGGTGATCGCTGTGGCGGGCATTTACATTGTATACACCAAGCCGGACATTCTGCCGGAATACGCCGCCAAGCGTATCATCGCGTACAAAGACCCCTCCCAGGACCCCAAGGGCGACAGCTGGCAAACCATGCAGTCGCTGCTGGCGGTGGGCTCCGGCGGCTGGTTCGGGCAGGGCCTGGGCCAGTCGATCCAGAAGCACCTCTATCTTCCGGAGCCGCAGAACGACTTCGTGTTTGCCATTGTCTGCGAGGAGCTGGGCTTTGTCGGCGCCTTCGGGATTCTGCTGCTGTTTGTGGCGCTGGTGTGGCGCGGCTTTATGATTGCCCTGCACACCAAGGAGCGCTTCGGCTCCCTGCTGGTGATGGGCATCGTGCTGCAGGTGGGCCTGCAGACGGCGCTGAACATCGGCGTGGTAACCGCCGTTTTGCCCAACACAGGCATTCCGCTGCCGTTCTTCAGCTACGGGGGCACGGCGCTGCTGATGCTCCTGGCCGAAATGGGCATCGTGCTGGCGGTATCGCGGGTATCGCGACAAATTAAGATGTAATAATTGCGCATTAAAAAATTGGAGTGAAACGACGATGCTCGACAATAAAAAAATCCTCTTCGCCGCCGGCGGGACAGCCGGGCATATCAACCCCGCGCTTTCGGTGGCGGGGCTGATTCGCCATTTGCATCCGGAGGCGGAGCTTTTATTCGCGGGCACGGCGGACCACATGGAGGCCAGGCTCGTGCCGGAGGCGGGCTATGATTTCCGCAGCATTGACATCAGCGGGTTTCAGCGCAGTTTGAGCCCTAAGAATATCAAGCGCAATCTGGCCACCCTGCGCCGCCTTTTGCGGGTTACGGCACAGGTGGAACGGATTTTAGACGAGTTCCGTCCGGACGCCGTGGTGGGCTTCGGCGGCTATGTGAGCGGCCCGGTGCTGCGCACGGCGGCGAAGCGGGGCATTCCCACGGCGATTCACGAGCAAAACGCCTTTCCCGGCGTGACAAACAAGGCCCTGGCAAAGCGCGTGGACGCCGTTATGCTCACCAGTCCCGCGGCGGCGGAGCGCATGAAATCAAAGAACGAGCCGGTGGTGACCGGCCTCCCCATCCGGCGCGAAATACAGAAGGCCGGCCGTGCCCAGAGCCGCTTTGCGCTGGGCCTGGACGAGCGCCCCATGGTGCTTTCCATCGGAGGCTCGCTGGGGGCCCGCGCGGTGAACGAGGCCATCGTCGGAATGATCGCGCTGCTCTGGAAAGAGCAGGGGCGGCAGATATATTTTCACCACGCCTACGGGCAATACGGCCAATGGGTGCCCGGGGAGCTGCAAAAGCGCGGCATAGATTTGGACGTGCCGGAGATCACTCTCCGGGAGTATGTGGACGACATGCCCCGCTGCATGAGCGCCGCCGACCTGGTGATCGCGCGGGCGGGGGCCTCCACCCTCAGCGAGCTGCAGGCCACGGGAACACCGTCGATCCTGATTCCCTCGCCCAACGTGTCGGAGAATCACCAATACTTCAACGCCAGGGCCCTGGCGGATAACGGCGCCGCAGTTCTGATAGAGGAAAAAGATCTCACGCCCGAGCTGCTGGCGCGGACCGTGAAGGAGCTGCTAGGCGACCCGGAGAGATTAATCAGCATGTCAAAAGCCGCGAAAGAGATGGCTGTTACGGACGCGAACGAGAGAATATATGAGGTGATAAGTAAAATTCTCAATTCTCAATTCTCAATTCTCAATTCTCAATGAATGCGGAAAGGGGAAATGAGATGAAAGACGAAAACGTGATTGTCGAAAAAAGCAAGGCGCTTGCCTTGAAAAACAGGCAGTTGAAAAATAATCAGTAAAACGAAAGTAAAATGAAAGCAAGGAGTGAAAAGACAGAAAATTGAGCATTGAGCATTGAGAATTGAGAATTAGGTAACAGGTCAACCGTCCCAAAGCATATCATGACCGTGTAATACTACACGGGAGGGGTGTGCCCGCATGGCGCAATACATAATTCAGGGGGGCCGGCGGCTGGAGGGTGAGCATTGGGTGCAGGGCGCGAAAAACAGCGCCTTGCCCATCCTGGCCGCTGCCGCCGCGACGAAATCGCAATGCGTGATCCACCGCTGCCCCGCGCTCAAGGACGTGGACGCCGCTTTGCGGATTCTGCGCTGGCTGGGCTGCGGTGTACGCAGGGAGGGCGGCACCGTCACCGTGGATGCCGCCGGGCTTTCCCACAGCCGGATCCCGGAGGTCCTTATGCGGGAAATGCGCTCGTCGATCATCTTTATGGGGCCGCTGCTGTCGGCCCTTGGGCACGCGGAGCTCAGTGCCCCGGGCGGCTGCGAGATCGGCCTGCGGCCCATCAATCTGCACCTGGAGGCCATGCGGGCCCTGGGAGCCGAGATTGTTGACGAGGGCGGGCGGCTCAGCTGCAGCGCCGCGAAGGGCCTGCACGGCGGGCGGTATATTCTTTCGTTCCCCAGCGTGGGCGCGACGGAGAATATGATGATCGCCGCCGCGCGGGCGCGGGGCACGACGACCCTGACCAATGCGGCCCGGGAGCCCGAGATCGTGGATCTGGCGAATTTTCTCAACCGCTGCGGGGCAAATGTCCGCGGGGCGGGGGAGGGCGTGATCACCATTGAGGGCGTGGAGAGCCTTCATGGAGCGGAGCACGCGGTGATTCCCGACCGGATCGCGGCGGTGACGATGCTCAGCGCCGCGGCGATTACCAGGGGTGAGATCCTGCTGCGGGGCGCCGCGCCGGGACATATGGACGCGGTGCTTTCCGTGTTGGAGCAGGGCGGCTGCCGGATCAGGCGCGCGCCGGACGGAGAGATGCATCTGCGGGCCTGCGCGCGGCTGCGTCATTTTCCCACGGTGCGCACGATGCCCTATCCCGGCTTTCCCACCGATGCCCAGGCCGCCATTATGGCCCTGGCCTGTGTGGCCGAAGGGGCCAGCATGATCACCGAAACGATATTTGAGAACCGCTATAACCACGTGGGCGAGCTGCGGCGCATGGGCGCCTCTATCCGCGTGGAGGACCGCGTGGCCGTGGTGGAGGGCGTCGCCTGTCTGCACGGCGCGGGGGTAGAGGCCCGGGATCTGCGGGCGGGTACGGCCCTTGTGGTGGCCGGCCTCGCCGCCGAGGGCCGCACCCGCGTGCGCGGGGTATGCCATATGGAGCGCGGCTGCGAGCGCTTCGAGGAAGCTCTCGCAGCCCTGGGCGCGGACATCAACCGCATGGAGGAAGACAGCGATGGCAAAGAAGCCAACGAAGACAAAGGCGAAAAAAAATAAAAACGCAAAGCCCCGCGGCGGCCTGCGCGCGGCGCGGCGCGTGTTGGGCGCGCTGGCTGTTCTCATAGCCCTCACCGTGCTGTGCACGCTGTCGCTGACCATCTGGTTTCCGGTGAAAAGCAGCGTGTGGGAGGGCCCTTCCCGCTACACGGACAAGCAGCTGACAGCGGTTGTGGAAAAGAGCATCGGGCAGCGCAATATCTTCCGGGCGGACCTGAAGGCCCTGGCGGCGAAGCTGCCGGCGGAGCTGCCCTATGTGAAGAGCGCGCGCGTCACCCGCCGCCTGCCGGGCACCCTGCTGGTGACGATGGAGGAATGCGTGCCCATGCTCGCGCAGAAGCAGGGGGAGCACTGGGGGCGGCGGGATGAGACG
>WRMQ01000073.1 GCA_009777055.1 Oscillospiraceae bacterium | reverse complement strand
GAGGAATACAAGGGCGGCTCATATATCACCATTGCGTTCGACCCCGTCCGCTTTATTGACCTGACGCCCGGCGCCGCGATTGTGATCACCTATTCCGCCAGACTCAACACGGCCGCTGTCATCGGGGCGCCGGGCAATCCCAACAAGGTCTGGCTGCAATACAGCAACGACCCCTACACAACCGGCGACGGCGATGGCGGCAGCACCGGCGAAACGCCGGAGGACGAGGTGCGCGCCTACACCTTTGATCTGGACATTTTGAAGTATGACGGCAACGGGGAAGACGCCGAGAATTTCAATCCTGTCGCGTTCCCCCTGCCCGACGCGGAATTCGAGCTGAGTCATGTGATAAGCCTCACCGAAAAGCCCCTTGTCGAGCTTGTTGCGCTGGAGGAGGATGGCCGCGGCAATTACAGGCTCGCGGTTCCATCGGATGCGTCGGCGGATATCGTCACGACGCTTGTTTCGGACGCGAACGGAAAAATCTATATCAAGGGCCTAGACGCCGGCGTCTATGAATTGGAAGAAACGAAAGCGCCCGTGGGATATCACCCCGGCTTTATCACGGAAATCACCATCACGCACAATGGGGAGGGCGGCTATGACGTTGTGGTGGATGAGGCGGCAGTCAACCGCGTTGATATCGCGAACTACAGCGGCGGCCTGCTTCCCGACACAGGCGGCATCGGCAAAATCATCTTCTATGCCGTCAGCGCGGCCCTCACAGCCGGCCTGATCGTCCTGGCGGCCATCTATGTCTTTCTGCGCAAAAGAAAAAACCGGTTTAGCGCCGGCTAAAATTTAAAATGATAAAATAAAAAATATAAAAACAAAAATGAAAAAGAAATATATCATAGGCATATTTGTTGCGCTTGTCGTTCTCGCGGACCTCTTCTTTTTGCTGTATCCCACTGTCAGCGACAAGCGCAACGCCCGGCGCCAGTCGCGGGTCGTCGCGCACTACTTCGACGACGTGGAAAGCATGGAGGACGGGGGCGCGCTGGCGCTCCTGGAGGCGGCCCGCGCCTATAACGAGGCTCTGCCGCGCAAGGCGGACCGCTTCAGGCCCTGCGCGGAGGAAACGGCGGCCTATAAATCCCTGCTGGATACCGGCCGGGGTATCATGGGCGTGCTGGCCATCGACAAGCTTGATCTGAAGCTGCCCATCTACCACGGCACGGATGAGGGCGTGCTGCAGATCGGCCTGGGGCATATGCAGGGCAGCTCCCTCCCGGTGGGCGGCGCGGGAACCCACGCTTTTATCACCGGGCACAGGGGCCTGCCCTCGTCCACGCTGCTGAGCAAGCTGGACAAGCTGACCGAGGGCGACGTCTTCAAGCTCTATATCATGGGCGAAACGCTGAGCTACCGGGTAGACAAAATCCAAACGGTGGAGCCGCACGAGGTAAACGCGCTGGACATTGAGCCCGCGCTGGACCTTTGCACGCTGGTCACCTGCACGCCCTACGGCGTGAACACCCACCGGCTGCTGGTGCGCGGGCAGCGGACCGCAAACGCCGCGGAGCCCGGCGGGGAAGCCGGCGGCGCCGGCGCGCGGCGGCTTGACTGGAGCGGCGTAATTTTGACGCTCCTGCTTCCGGCGATACCGGCCACGGTGATATACGCAATTTTCAAACGCGGGAAAATCCGCAAAGGAGTGGTACAAAGATGAAGCGATTGGTTTTGGCGGCGCTGGCCGCGGCCTTCCTGCTGCCGCTGGCCGCGGTCTCCGCCCGCGCCATGGAGCCCCCGGACCTGACGGTGGTGCTGCGATACGGCGGCAAGGCCCTGGAGGGGATCGGCGTTTCCATTTGCCGCGTTGCCGGCGCGGTGGAGGCGGAGGGCGAAATTGTATATGAGGCCGCGCGGGCGTTTTCCGGCGCGGGGGCCGATTTCAATGATCTGACCACCGAGAAAGCCATCGCGCTGGCCGCCGTTCTCGACGCCTACGCGTCAGCCGGCGGTATCACACGGGACGCCAGACTCACGGACGCGGGCGGCAGGGCCGCGTTCCACAATTTATCCGCCGGGCTGTATTTGGTGGCGCAGACAGACGGGGAAAACGGCGCGTACAGCCTCGCGCCATATTTGGCCGCTGTTCCGGGCCCCCGCGCGGCGTATCCAAAAGCGGAGCCGCTCAGGCGTGACGCCGGAACCGTTTCCCTCAGCGTTTTTAAAATATGGGAAGGAACGGACAGCCCGCCGGGCCGCGTCGCGGCGCAGCTTTACCGCAACGGCAGCGCGTATGGAGACAGCGTGTTCTTGCATGCCAGCAATTACTGGAGCCATACCTGGGAGCATCTGGATCCCAACGATACATGGACGGTGGACGAGCTTGACCTGCCCGCCGGCTATATGAAAAAAATCACGGGCAGCGTAAGCGGCGGCTTTATCATCACCAACACAAAAATAAGCACTGATACAAACAAAATCACCGATACAAAAATAATCAGTGATATCACTGATACAAAAATACCAGACGCCCCGGAGAAAGCGGCTTCCGCGATTTCTCCAAGAGCGTCCGGCTTTTATGGCCCCAAAACCGACGACCCCGGCAGCCTGCTGTTATGGACCGCGCTGTTCGCCGCCGCCGCCATGGGTCTGCTTGCGTTGATCCCCGCCGCGCGCCCTATTCCGCGGCGTCATACACCGTCTCGTCCACGAAGAGCCACTCGCCCCTGACATTCACATAGCCCCGTTTTTCCGGGGCTTCGGCCCAAAAATACTCCGGGCCCTGCTCGCCCGCGTTCCAGCCGAGCTGACCAGCCGCGCTGTAGGGCAAGAGCGGGCATTCAGGATAAAGCGTGCCGTCCCAGCGCAGGGCGATGAGCTGTTCCTCTATCCGGTAATAGCCCTCCGCAAGGGAGCCCGCGCCGTAAATGACGTAATCCCCGCATATGAGCCGCCGCCAGGCGGCGGGCGTTCCGGCTTCGTGCCGCACAAAGCGCTCCGCCGTGACCGTCCATACGCCGTTTGTGACGCTGTAGAGGTTCTCGTCCTGCATGCCGATGAATTTTTGCGTGTCCGCTGCCGCGGGGAAGGGATTTCCGTCGGCGTCAAAGGCCCGCAGGGGCTCGCCGCCGGCGTCCAGCAGCAAAAAGCCCCGCACATCCAGAGGATCGCCCCAGCTCGTATGCGGGAGCAGCAGGGCAATGCTCTGGCCCTCTCCCGTTTCGCACAGCGCCTGCAGCTGTGGGCCGATGAGCACGGCGTGGTCATAGTTCTCCTGCGGGTCGGGCCGGGCGATCCAGCAATTGCCCCGCTGCTCTATGACCTCGAATTCCAGCGGCGCGAAATTGCCCTGCCGGTCAACCCATCCGCCTTTTTTGCCGTAAATGCTGCCCGTGGGATGCGCCTGGCTGTATGGCCCGCCCTGAAAGCCGAAGAGCTGATAGCCTGTCAGCTGCGGCAGGGGATTGAGCTCCCCGTCCACCCATTCGTGGTCCGTCCGCCCGGGATAGGACATCCAGCCGGTTTCGGGGAGATACTCCTGGAAGCGGTGCTGGTTGGGCAGCTCCTCAATGCTGTTCGCGGCGCAGTCGTAGCGGAATTCCCGCACATGCCGGGCGTTCATGGATTTTGTGGCGTATTCGTGGCCGAAGACCATGCCGCCGCCGTGGTACACCAGCTGCAGGCCGTCCTGGGGCTCGATTTCGAACTTTTTCTGGAGCAGGTCAAACAGGCCGTCCCTGGTTTCGTAGGTCTCGGGCTCCGCCTCCGAGACAATCAGAAAGCGCCCGCCGGGAATCGCCTCAATGCCTGTGCCCGTGATGGGCAGCGCCTCCCCAATACCCTGCAGGCTGAACAGCGTGAAGGCCTTTTCCTTCATGGCGATGAGGCCGGATACGCGGCCCGCGCTGTCATAGAGATACCAGCACCGCTCATACTGCGGCTCGGCGGTGATATTCCCATTCTGGTTGACCAGGCCAAGAGGATAGAGGGGGATATCCCCGCCGCTTTCCATATCCTCCGCCGTGCCGTAGGGCGTTTGCCCGGGAAAGGTGTAGAGCATGGGCCCGCCCTGCAGGGGCTCCATCACGCCGGGCCGCTCGGGAGCGGTGGTGTTGTCCGGCCCCGCCGTGCCGCCGCCCAAAAAATCGCAGGCGCACAGGGACGCGAGCAGGACCAGGCAAAGTGTGATAGATGTTATTCTTTTCATTGTCAAGCCTCCGGATTATCATTTCGGGCGATTGATTATTCAGAATTCATAGTAGGGGCGACCTGTGGTCGCCCGCTGGTAAAAACACAGCCTCTTGCGAAATTGATGATTGCCCGCTGGTAAAAACACCCACTTCGCTAGAACCCTATTGATATTTGCCACGGCTCGGCACTGCCTCGCCCTACTCGGGACCGGCCAATGGCCGAATTGTTCATTGTTCACTTGCGTAATTGATATTTGGTTGCCCGCTGGTAAAAAGCCAGCCATTTCGCATGAAATCTAATATCTTCTGGCCTTTGCCAGCTCCTCCTCTTTTCGCAGGTACGCCGCCTGGGTCTCGCCCCCGGATACCGAGGCGATCCCCACGTTCCACCAGCCGCCGTAGCCGTCGGTCATGGTCTTGGGCAGCACCTTCATGTCGATGATGGTGCATTTGCCCTGCTTTTTGCTGTCCTCCAGCGCGGCGAGGAGCTCCGCCTTCGTCTTCACGCGGTAGCCCACCGCGCCCATGGCCTCGCCAATGCCCGCGTAGTCGATATTTAAAAGCGCGCCGTTGAGATTCCCCTCCGCGTCCCTGCGGCGGAATTCCGTGCCCAGGCTTTGCTGGCCGTTGCCCATCTGCAGGTTGTTGATGCAGCCGAAGCCCGCGTTGTCAAAGAGCAGCAGGTTAATCTTCCTGCCCTCCTGAATCGCCGTGACCAGCTCGGAGTGGAGCATCAAAAAGCTGCCGTCGCCCACCATGGAGTAGACCTCCCGCTCCGGCTGGGCCAGCTTGCAGCCCAGCGCCGCCGCGATCTCGTAGCCCATGGTGGAGTAGCCGTATTCCATGTGATAGCTGTCTTTGGCATCGGTTTCCCACATGCGCTGCAGGTCGCCGGGCAGGCTCCCCGAAGCGCCGACAATAATCGCATCCGCCGCGATTGTCTCCCGGATCAGGCACAGCGCCTCGGTCTGGGTCAGCGTTCCGCCCAGCTGCGCGATAAAGTCCGGCACATTGGCGGGGTTTTGCGCCTTCACCAGGGTTTTAAAGCCTCCGGCCTCGTAATGATAGCCCGCGAGCCTTTGCATCTCAGCGGCCCAGACGGCCCTGGCCTCGGCAATCTCACCGCCCCACTGGCTCTGGTATTCCTCCAGCCCGTCAAGCAAGGCGTCGAGGCCAGTTCTGGCGTCGGCAATCAGACAGGCCGCGTCCAGCTTTTGCGCGTGGAATTTATTGATGTTAATATTCAAAAATTTGCAGTCTTCAGAGAAGAGCCATTTGGAGGCCGTCGTAAAATCCGACAGCCTGCTGCCCACAGAAATCACCAGATCAGCCCGCCTGGCGATCGTATTCGCCGCGCTGTTGCCTGTGACGCCGATGCCGCCCAGATTGAGGGCGTGGCTGGCGGGCGCGGCGCTTTTGCCCGCCTGGGTTTCCGCAAAGGGGATGTTATATTTTTCGCAGAATCCGGCCAGCGATTCCCCCGCCTCACTGTAGCGCGCGCCGCCGCCGCAGATGACCAGCGGGCGCTTCGCCGCTTTGATCATATCCATGGCCTCACGCAGGGGCTCGCGGGCGGGGAGCGGGCGGTCGATTCTGTGCACGCGCTTTCGCAGGAAGTAGTCCGGCCATTCGTAGGCCTCCCCCTGCACGTCCTGGGGCAGGGCGACGCAGACGGCTCCGGTGGCCGCCGGGTCCGTGAGCACGCGCATGGCGTGGATCATCGCGGTCATCAGCTGCTCGGCCCGGTTGACGCGGGCCCAGTATTTACACACGGGCCGGAAGGCGTCGTTGGTGGTAATCGACGCGTCGTATTCCTGCTCCAGCTGCTGGAGTACGGGGTCCGGCTGGCGGGTGGAAAAGGTATCGCCGGGCAGCAGCAGCAGCGGAATGTTGTTCACGCTGGCGCAGGCGGCGGCGGTGACCATGTTCGCGGCTCCCGGGCCGATGGAGGAGGCCGCGGCGATGATTCTTCGCCGGTTGTGCTGCTTGGCGAAGCCCGCGGCCATGTGGGCCATCCCCTGCTCGTTCTTGCCCTGGTAGAAGCTCAGGCCGCCCGGGCAGGCCTCCAGGGCCTGGCCCAGCCCCAGCACGATGCCGTGGCCGAAGATGGCGGCGACGCCGTCGACGAATTTTTCTTCCCTGCCGTCGAGGCTGACGTACTGGCTGTCGAGAAAGCGGATCAGGGCCTGCGCGACGGTTAGACGGGTTGTCTGCATGATGAATTCTCTCCTTTATCGCCTGTAAGCTTTTTTGCGCTGCGTATTTATGATTTATATTTTCTTTGGCTCTTTTTAGACAATTGTGGTGATATGCTGTTCTTTTCGTGCGGCGAAGCGGAACGAGCCAGGGCCTCATGCGCTCGCGCACAAAATTCCTCCGCCCCTTCGGGGCACCTCCTTTGCTTTCAAAGGAGGCTTTTCTTTGCGGAAAATCACTGCAACCGGCTAAAAGCGCCTTTCTCTTTATAGCTCTTTTTGTTACTGAAACAGGCCAAGAACGCCGTCCCATATTTCCTCCAGCTGCCCCCGGTCCCCCGTGCGCACAACCACCAGATCCCATTTGGGATAGATGCTGATGAACTGTCCATACATGCCGTCGGCCTCATAAAAGCCGAAGAAGGGCAGCAGCTCGTTGTTCCAGAAGCTGTGCCCATAGGCCCGGGTGCTCATGGCCCGGGGCCCGGCCTGCGCCGCCCAGACGGGGTCGAAGATCTGCCGGTCGTCCCAACGGCCATAATTGAGATAGAGATAGCCCAGGCGAAGCATGTCCCGGGGCGTCATTTCAATGCCGAAGCCGCCGAAGGGCAGGCCGTCCGCCGCGGTATCCCATACCACGGAGCTTATGCCAAGGGGCGTGAACAGCCGGTCCCAGGCGTATTCCAGAAGGTCCCGCTTCGCCGCCTGGGCGACAATGCCCAGCAGGATGGAGGACACGGCGCTGTCGTAATAGTAGGTCTCGCCGGGCGCGGCCTTTTGCGGGAGCAGGAACGCGTACAGGGCGCTGTCCGTCTGATCCTCGGCGAAAAAGCCGTCCCACTCCTCCTGCGTTTCCATCCAAAGCCCGCTGGTCATGGTGAGCAGGTGCTCAATGGTCATATCGCGCTTGCTGTCCCCGGCGGGAATCAGATCCTCCGCCTCCGGGAAGTAGTCCAGCACTTTATCCTTGATGCTCCCGATATGGCCTTCATAAATAGCAATCCCCACCAGCGTAGCCGTCACGGATTTCGTTACCGAGGCTACCCAGTGCGGGGTATCTTTATCCCAGCCCTCCGCGTAATTCTCATAGATCAGCCTGCCCTTATGCAGCACGAGCAGGCCCTCGGTCTTTGAGCCGCCGTCGATGATCCCCTTGAGGGCATAGAAGGCCTCGAAAGCCTTGGGGCTCAGGCAATGCCGGGGGCTGCCCAGGGCAAACTCCTCTGTGGGCCAGAGCTTATATTTATCCGGCGGGAGCTCGTCGCCGAAGGGGGAAACCCGGGTTTCGGGGATGCTGTTCGGCTGCCCGCTGCTGTTCCAGACCATAAAAAAGGACAGGAAGCTCAGAATCCAGGCAATGATTTGTGTTGACATGCTTATTCCTCCCAGAAATATTTCATTCTTATATTTTTATTATTATCATTTTATTTCTATATTTCATCTCTATATTTCTTCTCTATATTTCCTGGATTCATGCCCGCGCCACCATTTCTCCGTATTTCCGCTTGCAGTCCGCTATGTACGCCTGTACCTCCTCAAGCGTCGGCATAAAGCTGCTGCAGCCGTGGGCGCCTACCAGCAGGGCCGCCGAGGCGCTGCCCAGCTCCAGGCAGTCGATGAGCTCCCAGCCCTCCAGCAGGCCGAAGATAAACGATGAGCCGTAGCCGTCCCCGCCGCCGAAGGATTTTAAGGCCGCAATGGGAAAGGGCTTAATGCTGAAGCTCTGGCCGCCGGCGTAGGCGGTGGAGCCCCGCTTGCCGTGCTTGATCACCACAATCTTCGCGTTTTTGCCCTGCCAGAAGGCCGCGCTCGCCTCGTCTCCGCCCCCGGCGGTTTCCAGCAGCGCCTCGGTGAGGTCATATTCCTCCCGGCTGCCAAGGATCACGTCGGCGGCCTCCGCCACGCGGGCGTAGTAGATGGAGATATCGTCCGCGCAGACCCAGTTGTAGGGCCGGTAGTCAATATCGAAAATAATGGGCGTATTGGTTTTTTGCGCCAGCATCACGGCCTTGAGCGCGGCCTCCCGGGAGGGGCTTTGGGCCAGAGCCGTGCCGGAGATCAAAATCGCCTTCGCCGAGGCGATGTAGGCCTCGTCGATATCGCCGGGCTCCAGGGCCAGGTCGGCCGCCTGGTTACGGTACATGAGAATCGAGCTCTCCTCCCGGCTGAGGATCTCGGTGAAGGTCAGGCCGATTTTTTCGCCGTTCACGCAGCGGCGGATCCGGCTGCAGTCCACGCCCTCCCGTGTAAATTCAGAGATGGCGTAGTCGCCGAAGCGGTCGTCCGATACCCGGGCGAAAAAGCCGCACTTCTTGCCCAGGCGCGCCAGGCCCACGGCGATGTTCGCGGGGGAGCCGCCCAGGTATTTCTTGAAGGTGCTGCTCTCCACGAGGGTCTGGAAGTAGTCCACAGGGTTGAAGTCAATGGCCACGCGGCCAAGCAGGATAAGGTCGAGGGCTCTGCTTTGGTCGAAGCTGAGGTTGTACATAGTGATTCTCCTATTTTAATTTGTATTAAGAACCGGCCCAGGTTCGTTTGGTCGAAAGAGCGACAAAGATCATATTGCCCGCCTCATCGTAATTGAATCGCATATATGGCTCCCCCGGGAACTGTGCTCCATACTCATACGCGGCCACAGGAGTACCATCCGCATATTCGCCCAGGGAGCGGGTGCAATTATCTCCAAACAAAGCAAGTCGTTCTCCCTTGTTGAAGGAGTAACGCCCATAGGGCCGATAAATTTCGTTCGGTTGATGTCGAACAGATCATTAAAATCATTGAAGCTGAAACCTATGTAGTAAATTTCCTCCTCATCCAATGCTGGATCAGGATATATCTTTCCTTCGTTTTCGGGCAAATATCTGGAATCGAAATCAAACATAACCACAATCACGCTGTAGCCATTTGTCATCCAGTACCCGAATTCATGCGGAGGATCTCCAGGATCGTATTGGTCAAATCCTGTTTTTTCCTTAAACTCTCCAAAGGTGCACGGCAATTTTAGCTCGTTGCCATTTATGGAGAAGCGAAGCTCCTCCCATTCTTCTTTGATTTGATAGGGCTCTGTTGTTGCGTCCGGCGGTACTGTTTTGATTCCTGTTGTTTCCGTTAGGGCTGTTGTTGTCTGCGTGCTCTCTATCGTCTTTTCCGCCTCCGGCGCAACAGCATCCCCACAACCCGCAAAACAGCACATCGTCGAAAACAAAACAATAAAAACAACAATTTTCTTCACGCGCTCACCTCCCCAAACCATTCCAGCTGTTTCATCGTGCTCTCATAAACGCTCTGCGCCATCGCCTCGCTCAGCGAGAAATAATCTCCCGCGGGCTTCGAAGCGCCTTTATACAGCGCGTCAAAGCTGGCGGTTGCTATGTTAACTTTGCAGATGCCCAGCTTCACCGCCCGGGCCAAATCCTCCTTTGGGATTCCCGTGCCCCCATGCAACACCAGGGGCAGGTCCGGCAGGCGGCGGTGAATCTCCTCCAGAATTGTGAAATTGAGCCTGGGCTTTCCTTTATAATGCCCGTGGGCGTTGCCGATGGACACCGCCAGGCAGTCGCAGCCGGAGGCCTCGGCATAGGTCTGGGCCTGTCCGGGATCGGAGTAAAGGGCTTCCGCCTCCGGGCCGCCCTCGCTTCCCGCCAGCACGCCGATCTCGCCCTCGATCCAGTCCACGCCCAGGGCGCGGACGGCGCTTGTCCGGCGGGCGTTTTCATCGGGGGAAAGGGCGGAGCCGTCAAACATGAGGCCCGTAAAGCCCAGCGCGGCGGCCTCGGCCAGCACGGCGGGCTCCTCCCCATGGTCTAGCTGCACCGCCACGGGAACCGTGGCTTGCCGCGCGGCGTTCACCATCATAGGGCCCATGAGCGCCAGAGGGGAATGCGGCAAACGCTTTTCGGCGATTTGCAGGAGAACGGGCGCCTTCCTTTCTTCCGCGGCGCGCAGGATACCCATGGTCATCTCCAGGTTCCCGGTGTTAAACGCGCCAACCAGCCGGCCTTGCCGAAAGGCCGGAGCCAATATTACGCGCGGGGATACCAGCATAGTATCTTCTTCTTTCTATTTTTTTCTTTCTAACAAATAATCCTCCATGCCAATACCAGCCGTGCGTTCGAGCCGCGTCACTGGCATACCGGCGGCGCGCAGCTCCTTCGACAGCAGCCCGGCCTTCGCCAGGGGAAACCACGCGGTGCCCGCCTGCTCCAGGCAAGGCCGCACGGTCTCCGCGAAGGAGGCGAGGGTATCGTCGAACAGCAGCAGAACCGGACGATCCGGTAAAGGGGCTTCCCGGCGCAGGGCGGCCAGCAGCTCCCGCTCGGACACGGCGGCATAGCCATTTTCCCGCAGGAACGCAATATCCCGGCGCAGGTCCTCCACTGTGAGAGCCGTTGGCCCGCCGGTTTCGAGGCCGCGATAAAGCAGCAGCGGCAGCGGCGTACGCCCCGCCGCGTAGGGCGAGCTCACCGTGATGCTCCGCGTGCCGATGCTGACCATGACGCTCACAAGCAAAAACGCGCACACGCAAAAAAATTTCGTCGCCCTTGTCACCCGGATCACCATACCTGCCACGCTCCTAACGATGTTTTGGATTGCGTCACATAGGTATGCGCGGGACAAGACAGAGTATGCCATGAAACTATTTTTCATTATAGCACAGTCAACAGAAAATGCAAAGGATTTTTCCTGTTTTTAAAAATTTATTCATATTTATGTTGATGAATTGCAAAAAATGAAACACCCCTTGACAACTCCCGTATACTATTGTATACTAAAAGTGTCAGAGGGGCGTTCACGCTGCCAGAAGCGTGTCCCTCAGAGAGCTTCGGGACTAGCCGCTACCGTTTGGAGTTGGAGAGCGGTTAGTCTTTTTTCTTGGCTATAATGAGAAACAGGGCGGCGCAGAGGTATACAAACCCCATTGCCAGCAACATCTCCATGTATGCCTCACCTCCTTTCGTCGATCTGCATCAACGTCCAGAGGGACTAAGCTTTCATGTCGCAAACGTGCAACGCACGCTTATTATAGCACGGCTCGACAAAATACGCAAGAATAATTTCCAACATTTTACTTCGTTGAACTTCTTGCGAAATGGATGGCTTTTTGCCAGCGGGCGACCAATATCAATTTCGCAAGAGGTCTATTAAAAAACGGAAGGCAGGCCGCGTATGGATAAAACCAACACAGCGCAGGAACCCCGCCAGGGCTTTTTCGCGCGTATTGACAGCACCGCTTTCGCGCTGCGTCATCCCGAGGCCTGGAAGTTCATCAAATCCGTCTTCGGTGTCGGCGCGGTCGGCGCCATGGTGGAGCTGCTGTCGCATATGCTGTTCTGCGCTCTGCTCAGCAAGCTTAACGTCAGCTATCTGCCAGATTTTTTCCTCTTTGATCTCATCGCGAGAGGCATTGAGGACACGGTCTATACCACGGCTGTTTTGGTGTACGCCTTTATTCTTTCCACCACCGTGGGTTCAACGCTCGGGTTTTTCCTTAACCGCAAGGTGGTTTTTCACGCCAACGCCAACATGGCCATGAGCACCGTTCTGACGATTCTGCTGGCGGTTTTCACCATCATCGCCAACGCCTTTGTCGGCCCCGCGATCGTGGCGCTGGTGTCCAATCTCAGCTTTCTGCCCGAAAGCGTGGTGCAGATGCTGGGCAAGGTGCTGCAGATGATGGCCGCCACGGCATGGATCTATCCCGCCAACCGCTTTCTCATCCACCGTGAAGTAAAGAAAAAGAAATAAAGAAAAAGAAAAAGAATGAAAAAGAAAAAGAAAAAAGAAAAAGCAAGCCGCCCGGAGCAATGAAATAATAAACACAGAAATAATAGGCTCTTTCAGACAATTGTAGTCATATGCTGTTCTTTTCTCGCGGCGAAGCGGGAAGATCCCATCCTCATGCGCTCGCGCGCAAAATTCCTCCGCCCCTTCGGGGCACCTCCTTTGCTTTCAAAGGAGGCTTTTGCGGCCTTTGCTTTGCTCTCCTAAAGCCCCCTTTGAAAGCAAAGGGGGAAAAGAATTGCCGCAGCAATTCTTGGGGGAATTTTATCGCGCGAGCGATTTCACGCCTGCCTACCTGTTCTTCTTTGC
>WRMQ01000072.1 GCA_009777055.1 Oscillospiraceae bacterium | reverse complement strand
TGCTCTCCTAAAGCCCCCTTTGAAAGCAAAGGGGGAAAAGAATTGCCGCAGCAATTCTTGGGGGAATTTTATCGCGCGAGCGATTTCACGCCTGCCTGCCTGTGCTTTTTTGCGGAAGAACCACTGCAACCGCCTGAAAGCGCCAAAAATATCAGCTTAAAATTTTGAAATATAGATAGAAAGGAGCTCAGCCTTGAAGGACATCCCCCTTTCAAAACCATATCAGCCGGCGCCGGCGCCAGGCAGGCCCTCCCGGGCCCCCAAAGCCACGCGCCGTTACCCCTGGCCGCTGATGATGCTGCTGGTGACGGTCTTTCAGGCGCTGAGCTTCGCGCCGGTGTGGCTGCGGCAGCCGGAGCCCGAGCCTCTGCTGCTGCTCAGCTTTGTGCTTTTTCCGGCGGCGGAGTGGCTCTTTTTGTTTCTCCTGCGCTTTGCCGGAAAGCAGCGCCGCCTGGAGCTGGAGGTGCTGGGGCTGTGGCTTTCTGGCATCGGCCTGACCGTATGCGGCAGCCTCTCGGCGGAATACGCCTGGAAGCAGGGGGCGGCTATTCTTATGGGTATGGCGGTCTACGGCGTTCTCCTGTGGGTGATCGCCAGCCCCGACCGGGCCATGAAGCTGCGGCCGCTTGTCGCCGTGGGGGCCGTGGGGCTGCTGCTGCTGAACCTCCTGCTGGCCCGGGTGATCAACGGCGCGCGGAACTGGATCGACATCGGGCCATTCTCCATCCAGCCCTCTGAGCTGGTGAAGCTGGCCTTTCTTTTTGTGGGCGCGGCGACCCTCGACCGCCTGCAGAGCACCCAGAGCATCACCCGTTACCTGATTTTCTCCCTGGGCTGCGTGGGCGCGCTCTTTCTGATGCAGGATTTTGGCACGGCGCTGATCTTCTTCGCCACATTCCTGATCATTGTCTTCCTGCGCTCGGGCGACCTGCGGGCCATTGCGCTGGTCTGCGCGGCCGCGGTGATGGGCGCGGGGCTGATCATTTTTTTCAAGCCCTATGTCTACCGGCGCTTCATGGTTTACCGCCATGTGTGGGAGCAGATCACCGAGGGCGGCTATCAGCAAACGCGGGTGCTCATCTACTCCGCCAGCGGGGGCTGGTTCGGCCTTGGCATTGGCAACGGCAGGCTGCGGCAGGTGTTCGCGGCCTCCACCGATTTGGTGTTCGGCATCCTCGCCGAGGAATGGGGGCGCGTGCTGGCCTTTCTGGTGCCTGTTTGCTATATCTGTATGGCAGTCTACGCCCTGCGGGCCGCCCGGCACGCGAGATCCTCTTTTTATACGATTCTGACGATTTCGGCGGCAGGCATGCTTTTGTTTCAGGCCGGCCTGAACATCTTCGGTATCACGGACCTGCTGCCGCTGACGGGCGTGACCCTGCCCTTCATCAGCCGGGGCGGCACGAGCATGCTTTGCGCCTGGGGACTGCTGGCTTTTTTGCGCGCGGGGAGCATGGACCGGCGGGCGGAGCGATTGAAAGCCGGAGAAAAATATGAGATAGGGGGCCTGTAGCGTGCAAAGAATCACAAAACGCGCCTTCGTGCTGCTGGCGCTCATCATCGCCTTTACCGCGGGCATCGTCATTCTCACGGCGCAGTTTTCCCTTCGCGGCGCCGCGTGGGCCTCCAGCAAATACAACAACCATGTGTATACCTACGGGGCGATCTCCAGTGCCGGCACGATCTATGACCGCGGCGGCGTGGCGCTGGCCGAAACGGTGAATGGCTCTCGCAAATACGCGGGCTCCGCGAGCCTGCGCACCGCGACCCTCCATGCCGTAGGCGACACGGAGGGCTTCATTTCCTCCGGGGCGCACAGCTCCTTCCGGCAGGTGCTTTCCGGCTACGACAGAATCAACGGCATGTATGAGCTGATCAAATATGGCAAGGGCGGCGACGTGACGCTCACGATTGATTCCGCGCTGTGCAAAACCGCCTGGTCGGCGCTGAACGGCCGCAAGGGCACCGTGGGGGTCTACAACTACAAGACCGGCGAGGTGGTCTGCATGGTCTCCTCCCCCAGCTACGATCCTCTCAGCAAGCCCCGGAATATCGACAGCAATGAAAAATACGAGGCGGTCTATCTCAACCGCCTGCTGCACGGGGTATTCACGCCGGGCTCCACCTTCAAGGTGGTCACCGCCGCCTGCGCGCTGCAGAATATCCCCGATATCGAACAGCGCCAGTTCAAATGCGACGGGAGGTACGCCACCGGCGAGGGCTATGTCACCTGCCGGGCCAAGCACGGCACGCTGAATTTTGAAAAAGCGATGAACGTCTCCTGCAACAGCGTGTTCTCGCAGCTGGCCGTTGAGCTGGGCGAGGCGAAGCTCCGCGCCTCGGCCGAGGGCCTGGGCTTCAATCAAGCAATCAAGGCCGACGGCATCACGCAGGCCGTCAGCAAGTTTCAAAAAACGCCTATGAACGCCCTTGAGCTGGGCTGGACCGGGGTGGGGCAGCACACCACCCTGGCGAATCCCTGCCAGATGCTGGAGCTCATGGGGGCCATCGCCAACGAAGGCAATGGCGTGCCCGCCAAGCTGGTGAAGAGCTTGAAGACGCCCTCCGGCATTTCGAGGCCCTTTGGGCCGCTGCGGCAAACGCCCGCGATTACGATAGATCCCTCCATAGCGCGGCGTCTGCGCACGCTCCTGCGCTCCAACGTAACCGCGACCTACGACAAAAACGGCGGCAACAGCGGCCTGCAGCTATGCGGCAAGACCGGCACCGCCGAGGTGGACGGCAAGCAGCCCCACGCCTGGTTCGTTGGCTTTTCCATGAATTCCGCCACGCCCTACGCCGTGGTTGTGGTGGGCGAAAACGCCGGCTCAGGGCAGGAGGTCGCCTATGAGATCGCGGTAAAGGTCATGCGGGAGGCGGTGAAGCTTTAGACGCTTCGCGCGCTGCCGCTGCCGGCAGCCGAGCTTTGTTTCACACCTCCAGCAGCGCAAGCGCAACATCCGGCTTTCTTGTCGTTATATTGTCTACCCCCAGCGCAAGCATTCTGCGCTGGGCTTTTTCTTTGTCCACTGTCCATACAGACACCTCCAGCCCGGCCTCGTGGGCCATCTGCACCAGGGTAGCCGTGGCGTGGCGATAATTCATGTTCAAGCCCAGCGCCCCCTCCGCCTTCGCCCGGGCAACCATCCTCCGGATAGCCGCGGCGCTGTATTTCTCCCACAGCCGGCAGGGGGATATGTTGACATAGAACGGCACATCAAGCTCCCGCGCCAGATGGATCTGCGGCCATTCCAGGCCCGTGAAAAAGATACGCTCCCGCAGGCCGTACTTTTCCGCCAGCTCCAGCACCGGCGCCAGGGAGCGGTCATGCTCCTTCAGGTCCAGGTTCATCCGCGCGGAATGGATCGCCGCGAGAGAGAACAGGTCCTCCAGCGGCAGGGCCTGCGCCTCGCCGTCCCGCACGCGGTCATGGGACAGCACCGGAACGCCGCCGGCATCGTAGCGGACATCGACCTCAATGCTGCCGCCGCCGATGAGCTCCATCCCTGTCCGGATAGAATCGTAGGTGTTCGGCTGCGTATCCATCGCGCCCGCGTGGGCCGTGACAGACGTGGTAACGGCGATTTTTCCAATTGGCTTGACGCGCTTCATGTAGTATGCCTCCTGTATCAGGATAATAGCGGCGACAAGAAGCGCCGCCGCCGCGATGAAAATGCCGATGGTCCAGAGCGTTTTTTTGGCTTTCATTTAATCACCCAAACTGTTTTGCTTGCCGAGGGGTATATTATAGCAAATGATTCCTGATTTGTAAAGCTTCCTATTTCTGGGGGATAGAGGAAGCGAAAAGCCCATATATTGGGGTGTCCGGCGAATATTTCCTTCCATTTATTACAATTTAGCGTGTGATTTGTAACCTTTTTGTTTCTTTCTGTATCTTTCTACGTAACTGACAAACATCACAGCAAATTCGTGTGGATTTCGACATTATAAACAAATTTTATTTCCATATTAGCACTATATGGCCGTTTTTACCGTTCAAATTGTACAAAATGCAAAAGTCGCAAAACTTGACAAATGCTTTTTTGGGCAATATAATATAGCGTATATGGCTTAGAGAAGCCAACCCTGCCGCGGGGCAAGATTTTCCGCGTATGAAATGCGGTGTGTATGAATGCGGCGATTTAAAATGGATGATTTGATTGGGAGGTATTTTATCAGATGTTGGAACGAGGCCAACCGCACCGAAAACGGATGCTGCTATCCGCAATGGCTTTGTCGGTGGTTCTGCTGTTCTCCGTGAGCGTAACAGCCTATGCCATGAGCTCCCGCAACGTGACGATCCGTGACGACGGCCAGTCCGTCGACTTTAACACCACAAAGGGGTCGGCAAACGATATTCTGCAGGCCAGAGGCATCTCGCTGAACAACGACGACTATCTGGATCTTTCGGACTTCAGCACCGAGGAGGACTGCACCATCCGCATCTACCGCGCGAAGGTGGTCTATCTCAGCGAAGACGGCGAAGCCCGGCGGCTCAAATGCGCCGGCACGGTGCAGCGCCTGCTGGATCTCAACGGCGTAGTCCTGGGCGAGCGGGACGTGATGAACGCGCGGCGCACCGATCTTCTGGAAAACGGCATGCACATTGTTATTGAGCGCGCCTTTGACATCGCGGTGCTCGACGAAAAGGAGGACTACAGCCTCACCCTCACCAGCGGCACGGTCGCCCAGGCTCTGGAGCTTTGCGGCGTGGTTTTGGTGGACGAGGATTATGTGGAGCCCGGCGGCGACACCCTTCTGGAGCCCGGCATGACCATCCACGTCTACCGCGTAAGCTACAAGGAGCGTAAGGTCAACAGCGAAATCGCCTATGAAAAGACCACGAAAAAGGACGCGAAGCTGGAGCTGGGCATGACCCGTGTGGAGCGGAAGGGCGAATACGGCGAAAAAGAAGAGATCTTTCAGGATAAGTATATCAATGGCGAGCGGGTTTCCTCCCTGCTGCTGCAGGAGACGATTTTAAAGCAGCCGGTCGCGGAGATTAAAATCCAGGGCACGAAGCATGTAAAGCTGGTGCCGGGCCTTACGCCGATCTCCAAGCTCAGCCCCCCCGCTTCCCTGCAGCTCAAGGACGGCGTGCCAACCAGTTACACGGACATTATCGTGGGCACCGCCAAGGCGTATTCCGGCGACAGCTCAACGGCGGTGGGCATCAAGCCCAAGCCGGGGTATATCGCCGTGAACCCCAAGCAGATTCCCTACGGAACACAGCTTTGGATCGTTTCCAATGACGGCAAGTATGTCTACGGCTACGCCATCGCGGCGGACACCGGCGGCTTTGTGAAAACCAACAGCTGCACCGTCGACCTTTATATGGACACGGTCTCCCAGTGCTACCAATGGGGCCACCGCGGCGTAACGATCTATGTGCTGGATCTGCCCAGAGTGTCGTTCCGATGACAATATGAACGGAATAAAATAAAGCCAGGCCGGTGATCTGCTCAGTGGATCACCGGTTTGTTTTGCTTAATTTTTGTTTATAGTTGACAGATTGGTTTTGGTATGCTATAGTTGTTGTGTGAGATCCTACTGCGCAGGTATCTTTACAGGTATCTTTAAAGATACATATACAGTTACAGGTACATGTATAGATACAATTATATATATCCGCGCATGTATAGATACATACAAAATCTTTAAACCAACAACAAAGGAGGCCTCCCCATGCACCCCGACGACATCAAAAACAAGGAAACCCGCGAATTTCACGCGAACCTGCTGGAGACAGCGATCAATGAACTGCCCAAGCTCCACGAGGGGGAAATCTTCACCCTTCCGGATCTGTTTCTCGGCTATGAATGGAAACGCATTCCGCTTCAGAGCAGAACGGTGCTTGGGCGCTATTTTCTTGACTTCGCCTGCAAGGAGGATGGTCAGGCGATCCTGGGGATTCTGGGAGGCCCGGGGCGCCAGCGCTATGTACGAAAATAAATATAAAAAACAAAGCGCCGGAGAAGCCCGGCGCTCTTCTTGTTTGTCACATCAGAATATTGCCTCACAGCAGCCGTCTTCCCACAGCCAGCTCCCCGTCCCGTACCCTGCCCAGGCCCAGAAAAGCGCCCTCCGGCCCATATACGCGCAGCAGCGCGGCCTCGGGCAGCTCGGCGGGCAGCTCCCGCAAACGGAGCAAATCAAGCGCGCCGCCGTTGCTCCAGCGCACCGCCTGCGCCCCGGTGACGCTGACAGGCGGATAAGCGCTCAGCGCTTCATCAATCGGAATTGAGCATTGAGCATTGAGAATTGAGCATTGCTCCAGCGGTACGCATCGCTCTATCCCGTAGCCGTGGGCGGCGGTGCGGCGCAGGGCGGTCATTACCGCGCCGCAGCCCAGGGCGCGGCCCAGGTCGTCGATGAGGCTGCGGACGTATGTGCCCGCCGAGCAGCGCAGCTCAATGGCGTAGTCGCTAAGAGCGTCAGCCAGTTGCGGCGATTCGACTAATTCCAGCGAAAAAATCTCGACCATGCGGGCTTCCCGTTCCACGGTTTTGCCCTGGTGGGCCAGCTGATAGAGCCGTACGCCGTCCTTCGAAACAGCGGAATACATGGGCGGCTGCTGTTGGATCGGCCCCCGGAATTGCGCGAGAGCCCGCTCCACATCGGCCGGGGAGACCGTCACGGGGGTTTTGTCGCTCAGGATTTCGCCTGTGATATCCAATGTATCTGTCGTGAGCCCCAGCCTGAATTCCGCGCGGTAGGCTTTTTCGTGGGAGGGCAAAAATTCCGCGAAGCGCGTCGCGCCCTCCAGGAGAATTGCCAGCACCCCCGTGGCCATGGGATCCAGCGTGCCGGTGTGCCCGGCTTTTTTGATACCCAAAGCACGCCGCACCCGCGCCACCGCCGAAAACGATGTCAGCCCGGCGGGCTTATCTAAGAACAGTAGGCGGGAAGTATTCCATGGAGAACTGGCTGCTGTATCCAATATCATAGCCTCCCAAATCAATGTCCTTCATGGGGATATACCCCGCCTGTTTTACGCTGGCCTGACCCTCGTCGGAGCAGATCCAGTCGAGGAATCTGCCGCCGGGCTTCTCCTCGTCCCCCGCCCGGATAATGCCGTAGTAGTTCACGCTCAGAGGATAGGACTTGCTCCGGATATTCTCGTCTGTGGGCGCCACGCCCTCAATGCCGATCATCTTTATCGCGTTGTTCTTATAGAGCTTGTCGATGTAATAGCGGTAGGTGTAGCCGATGCTCGCCGTGCCGTTTTCGTATTCCGCCACCTCCTCCACCAGGGAGCCCATGCCGAAGACGATCTTCACTTTTATCGGATCCGCCATGGGAACGCCCCGCATGACCATGTCCTCCATGCCGGTCTGGCTGCCGGAGCCCGCCTCCCGCTGGTAGGCCCGGATGGCCTCGTCCCGGCCGCCGACCTGGCTCCAATTGGTGATTTCGCCGGAGAAAATCCCGCGCAGCTGCTCCAGGCTGAGGGATTCGACGGGATTATTCTTGTGGGTGATGAAGACGAAGGCATCCCAGCAGACGGGCCGCTCAACGAGCTCAACGCCGTTGTTGACAGCGATATCCCGCTCCGCCGGGGAGGGCGCCGTACCCAGATAGAGGTCAAGGGGCCGCAGGGAGGGCATGTTAATGCTCGGATACAATATGTTGGAGTGCGTCGCCGGGCTGAACAGCAGATCCAGCGCGAAGGGCGTGGTTTCGAAGCGGCAATACTCCTGCGCGTAGTCATAGCGCAAATGCTGCCAGACGAACTCCATGGCCATGGGCACCATGACGGTGGAGCCATTGATGGTGGGATAGGTCGGCAGCTCCGCGACGGGGGGATTGATGTAGGGCCCCATGTGAAAGCTGCTGCCCGTTACGATCTGCCGCCAGTCTTTCGCGCGGGTGATCTCCTCCGAAATTGCGCCCCAGGAGCCTAGACGGTCAGGCTGGCCGGTTGGCTGCTTCCGGGTCAGCAAACCAATGCCGCCAAACAAAATGGCGGGCCCCAGAATGCCCAGCAGATTGAGCGAGATGAATACCAGCGCGACGATCTTCCAGATATTGCGTGGTTTTTTTGGCTCTTGTTTTTTGCTTTCTCTCTTTCTCATGGCAGCGCCTCCTCAATATATCCGATGATCTTTTCTATCGTCTCTTCCAGACCCAGCTCGCTCTCGCAGCCCGCCGCGTTGAAATGCCCGCCGCCGCCCATGCGCGCGGCAATGGCGGAAGCATCTATCGGCCCATTGGAGCGCAGCGAGATTTTGTAGACGCCGTCGGCGCGCTCGCGCACGGATACGCCGACCAGAACCCCCTCAATCTGCCGGGGCAGCGCGCAGATGCGGATATATTCATCCTCGTTGGAGCCGCTTTCCCGGAACATCGCCTGGGTTACGGCGGTGAGGGCCACGCGGCCAGCGCAGTAATCACGCATTTGATCCAGCGCCATGCGCTCCAGCGCGGCGTAGCTGCGGGTCTTCGTCTCAAAGAAGCGCGTATCCAGCGCGTGGGAGGAAATGCCCCGCTCCATGCAGCGGGCGGCCAGGCGGTGCGTGCGCGCCGTGGTGTTGGCGTAACGGAAGCAGCCGGTATCCGTGGTGATGCCGGTATAAATGCACGCGGCGATGTATTCGTCAAGCGGCACGCCCAGGGCGTCGATGAGCAGGAGCACAAGCTCCGCGCAGGCGGCGGCTTTTGGCTCCAGCAGCGTTTCGGCGGCGTAAAGGCTGTTGGTGGGGTGGTGGTCGACGCACAGATCCACCCTGCCCGCGAAGCGAGCGGCAAGGCCCTTGCCCAGCAGGCGCTCATCCGCGACATCCACCGCGGCCACAAGGCCGTGAGCAAGCTCATCGGCCCTCCAGTCCTCCGTGATAAAAGCATAGTCCGCGGGAATCGCGTCCTCGCAGAGCACGCAGGCCCGCTTCCCCAGGGTCCGCAGCGCGTAGGCCAGGGCATAGGCGCTGCCCAGGGTGTCCCCGTCGGGATGCTGGTGGGTTAAAACGCGAACCGCCTCCGCTGATTGGAGACGGCCCGCGGCCTTCGCAATGTCAATTCTCATTTCCGCTGTCCTCTTCGTCGTCTGTGATCACAAGCTCGGCGATTTTACGCGCGATCTCTGTGCCGGCCGCAATGGAATCGTCCCCGATAAAGCGCAGCTCCGGCGCCTTGCGCAGCCGCAGCCTGCGGCCCAGCTCCCCCCGCAGAAGCCCGGCGGCGTTCTGCAGGCCCTTTGCCGCCTCCCGCGCCGATTCCAGGCCCTCCATGGCGGAGATATATATTTTCGCGGAGCTGCCGTCGCCGCTCACGGCGACGCGCACAACGGTGAGCAGCTTCCCGCTCAGGCGCGGGTCCTTCAAATCGCGGATCAGGGCGATGAGCTCCCGCTTCATGTCCTCGGCGATTCGGTTGGCGCGGTAACTGGGCATGGTTGATCTCCTATCGCTTTTCACATAAATAAATGCTGTTTATTTGATCCCCGGCAAACAGATCGATGAGCGGCTGATACGCGCCCGCGTCCGCCGCTTCCAGGGCGTCAATATAGGCCTTGCGGTTGCCGCGCTCCACCATAAGAGGGAACAGCCCGCCCTGAATCAGCACAAAGCTGGCCAGCAGCCGCGCCACGCGCCCATTGCCATCCTGAAAGGGATGAATTGTCACGAAAGCGAAATGCAGCCAGGCGGCTTTGATTAGTATGTGCAGATCTGTCAATTCTTCATGATAAACGCGGATAAGCTCATCCATTTCGGAATCCACCTGCTCCGGCGGGCAGTAGAGATAGAGCACGCCGCCGCTGCTGGGATTGTTGGGCCGCTTCTTAAAATCGCCGTGGAGCAGTGGAATGGAGAGGCGGTTTCCGAAGCAATCAATGCCAGCCGCCGTTTGCTGATGGCTTGTGATCAACGCGTGCAGCTCCTTGATATAGCTAACGGACAAAGGGCGGTCGCTCTTGATGAAATCAAAGACCCAGTTCAGCGCCTCAAATTGATCCTTCAGCAAATCCATCAGCGTTCCGGCGGGAATCGTGCAATCGGCATGGCCCACATAGCTTTCCACAAAGCCTTCCCGCACAAGGGTTTCCGTCGCGCCGCGCGTGAGGTCATAGAGCCCTTCCATCGCGCCGGTTTCAATGGCCTGCCTGCGCTTGAGCTGTTCCAGATATGTGCTGCCGGGCCCTTTCAGGAGATTTGCGCGCTGTTCCAGCCATTGCGGCATAACCGCGTCCAGCCGCGAGGTATCCGCTCGCAGCCAGATCGGATCAAAGCGTACTGGTTTCCAAATTGCCTGTCGCATGCGTTACTCCCGGTACTCCTCCATCATATACAGCTCAAAGATATCCCCTTCGCGCAAATCGTTGAACTTGCCCAGGCTGATGCCGCACTCGTAGCCCTCGCGGACCTCTTTTACGTCGTCCTTGAAACGGCGCAGGGAGGCGATTTCGTCGTCGGCGAGAATCACGCCGCCGCGGGTCACGCGCACCTTGGCGCCCCGAACCGCCTTGCCGTCGAGCACATAGCTGCCCGCGATATTGCCCACGGAGGAAATCCGCACCACCTGGCGCACCTCCACCCGGCCCAGCGCCACCTCGCGGTATTTGGGCGCGAGCATGCCTTTCACGGCCTGGGTGACGTCCTCAATCATGTCATAGATGATGCGGTAGGTGCGCAGCTGCACGCCGTCGCGGTCCGCGTTGGAGGCCGCCACGGGGTCGGAGCTGACATTAAAGCCCGCCACAATCGCGCCGGAGGCCGCCGCCAGCATCACGTCGGATTCGCTGACCGCGCCCACGCCGGAGTGGATCACCTGCACGCGCACCTCGTCGTTGCTGAGCTTGAGCAGGCTTTGCTTCACCGCCTCGGCGGAGCCCTGCACGTCGGCCTTTACGATAATATTCAAATCCTTGCGCTCGCCCTCTTTAAGGGAGTCGAAGAGGGTTTCCAGGGTCACGCGCTCGTTTTGGCGGAAGATTTCCTCCTTGGCGGAGTGCTTGCGCTGCTCCACCAGGGCGCGGGCCAGCCGCTCGTCGGTGACGGAGTCGAAGCTGTCGCCCGCCTGGGGGGTTTCCGCCAGGCCCATAATCTCCACCGGAACGCTGGGCCCCGCCTCGGCCAGTGGCACGCCCTTGTCGCTTTGCATCACGCGCACGCGGCCCACGGCCTCGCCGGCCACGATCACGTCGCCGGTCTTGAGGGTGCCGTTTTGCACCAGCAGCGTGGCGATGGGGCCGCGGGTTTTGTCCAGCCGGGCCTCGATGACCACGCCCTTCGCGGCCCTGTTGGGGTTCGCGCGCAGCTCCTTCATCTCGGCCACGAGAAGCACGGCCTCCAGGAGCTTGTCGAGGTTCATGCGCGTCAGTGCCGAAACAGGCACGCAGATGGTCTCGCCGCCCCACTCCTCGGGCAGAAGCTCGTGCTCCGTGAGCTGCTGCATAATGCGGTCGGGGTTCGCGCCGGGCTTATCCATTTTATTGATCGCCACGACGATGGCGACCTCCGCCGCCCTGGCGTGGTTGATGGCCTCAATGGTTTGGGGCATAATGCCGTCGTCGGAGGCCACGACCAGAATCGCGATATCCGTGGCCTTCGCGCCCCGCGCCCGCATGGCGGTAAACGCCGCGTGGCCGGGGGTATCCAAAAAGGTGATCTGCCTGCCGCCGCAGTCGACACGGCAGGCGCCGATGTGCTGCGTGATCCCGCCCGCCTCCGTGGCGGTGACGGCGGTATCCCGGATCGCGTCTAGCAGGGATGTTTTGCCGTGGTCCACGTGGCCCATAACCACCACCACCGGATCCCGGTTTTGAAGGTTCGCCTCGCTGTCCACGCTGTCGTCGATGATACGGTCCTCAATGGTGACCACGACCTCGCGCTCCACCCGGGCGCCCAGCTCCGTGGCCGCCAGCTCGGCGGTGTCGTAATCAATGGTGTCGTTGACCGTCTTCATCTCACCGAGCTTCATCAGCTCCTTGACGACCTCCGTCGCGGTTCTTTTCAGCCGCAGGGCAAGCTCGCTGACGGTGATCTCCTCGCCCACTTTAATGACCAGCTGGGGCTTGCGGGCGCGCTCGGCGGCGATGCGGCGCAGACGCTCGGCCTCGGTCTCCCGCCGGGAGGAGCGCATGCCCTGCCTGCGGTACTGCCGGGATTTTTGTGTGAGCTTTTGCTTGTTGGTATGGGTGTCGGCGCGCTTGCCCTGCTGCTGCGCGCCATGCTGGCCGGGGGCGATATGCTCGTAGCGCACGTTGTATTTATCCAGATTCACGTCGCCGGAGCGGGTATCCACGGTGCGGGCCTCGCCCTTGGTGCGGGACTGGGCCGGGCCATCCTTTTTCTTTTTCTTTGGCGGGGGCGCTGGCTGCTGACCGGGCGCGGCGCCCGGCTGTCCCGGGGCTGTGCCCTGCTTGCGGCGCGCGGCGGCCGCGGCCGCGATTTCGGCGCTGGCCAACCGTTCGGCGCTGGTGGGCTTGCCCCGGCCAGGGCGTGCCTGCGCCGGCTTTGG
>WRMQ01000071.1 GCA_009777055.1 Oscillospiraceae bacterium | reverse complement strand
ATAAGCTCGGACCAGAGCTGGCTCGTCCCCAGCATCGCAAGCGGCTCAGGGGATTCCACGTTTCAAATGAGCGCCGCGGTCAACAATACCGGGGCCGAAAGAACGGCCACGGTGACCGTAAAAACAACAAACAACACCAGCAAGGGGACCGTTAAGGTGACCCAGGCGCCGGCGGCGGCCACGGTGTCCGTGAGCACAGCGCAGGAGCTCAGATCTGCCCTGTATGGCAACAATCCGCACAACAATGAATATTTGGCGAAAGGCACAATTATCCAGATGCAGAACGACATTAATTTGGAGGATCTGGGCGAATGGGCCGCGATTTCTGTCTATGAACGCAGCTTTATCCTCGATGGCGCCGGCCATACCCTAACAATCAACGCCGTTGGGGACAGCGAGGGCTTCACCCTGCACGCCGGGCTGCTGAACTGGGTCACAAAAAGCAATATTACCATAAAAAACCTGGGCGTTGTGGGCAGAATTGTAGCGGATTCCACATTTGAAGGCCTCAGCACAACCCAAATGCGCGCCGGCAGCCTGGCGGCCTACATCATCGGCGGGCAGTTCAAGGTGGAGAACAGCTACTTCGTGAATGTCAACCAAGGCGTCCTCGCCTCGCGAGATTACCGCGCTTCTACCGCCAAAGCAAGTGCCGGCGGGTTCTTTGGAGAGATTTCGAGTTATGCCGATGTGAAGATTAGTGATTGTTTTGTGAATGGGGATGTCAAAGCCAGCACAATGACACAAAGTGTGCGTAACATTGTTACATCTTACGCCGGTGGGTTTGTTGGTCAGATTAATGGAAATTCGAACCTGACAATTGAACGAAGTTATGCGGCTGGGACGGTCGATTCACGCGCGAGAAAGCATGTCGATGTTCTTGTTATCCCTGTTTTCACGGCTCAGCGCTTTGCCGGAGGCCTGGTTGGGCGGAAGGATGATCTGTTGTCCAACGGCTCAAACGTCTATGCACAAGGCCTTGGCGCCTATTGGTGCAACGAGTTGCTTTGGCTAGGCACCGCGCCAGAGTGGGACTACACCATTCCAGATACACACAGAACGCAGGAGCAAATGAGAGGATCTACTGTGTACAACGCATTGAACGCCCACAGCAAATGGACGCGCACGGGCAGTAATAATGACTGGCCAATTTTAGACGGTTTGAGTTGGACCCCCGTTCTTGACAGTGTTCTGTATAAAATCACTGATTCTGAAACCGAATCCAAGACCCCCTATCAAAAGATTGCGGATGCAGCCATGCAGTTAGCTGGTTTTGATGTTTATTATGAAAATGTGATAGAAAATAAACTGTATAACAGGGCTGAGTTCGATGGTTTTGAGGCTTATCAATATGATACCAACTTGTTTATAGATGGGATACACTATGCTTCTCATGCAATTGCACATAAAAATGTGGGCGGTAAAACCGTAGTGATAATTGCAATCAGAGGAACGGGGACTGAACATGATAGAGTTATAGGTGCCTTGGATTTATGGGTGAGTAATTTGAATTTTGGATACGTCGATCCAAGTTGGAACAAGGATGAGCACAAAGGGTTTTACACGGCAGCTGATACAATATGGGGTAATTTAATAGGAAATTACTTACCTAAATATAATCTGAATCAATCAGATTTAGTGTTTTTAGTCACTGGTCATAGCCGCGGAGCGGCAACGGGGAACCTTTTGTCAGTTAGTTTAAATGAAGAATATGTTAAAGATGATGTTTTCAGTTACAATTTTGCAACACCGCCTAATGTAAAAATAGTTGGTGGAAAAGATAGAGAAACGGATTACAACAACATTTTTTATATTAATAATGAGAATGATAGTGTAATAAATGTTTTAGGTGATATACCATGGACGCGATATGGAAAAGGCATTCAATTTACAGGCGGCGAAATAGATGGAATGTGGGGTGGGGGGCATCGCGCCGAGAAATATCAGGAGTGGGTGGACAAGGGGTTGCCTGATAGCAGTGGAAAAAAGCGGCTTGAATAAGACCCGTGATGGCAGAAGGGCCGCATTTTAATGGAAGGAGGTTGCCCACATGCAGTTCGAATCTTTTCAGGAGTTCTTCTTAGTTGTAACGGCTATTCTGAAGACGATTTGGTTTCTTGTGCAAGCGCTATTCATTGGCTATTAGGAAACCAAGACAAAGCAAGGGCCTGCTGTGTAGAGCAGCAGGCCTTGGGCCACTTGAAAAGGAGAGGTTTTGCGCGATAGGAAGTCCTGGAATGATTTATCTTTGAACGCAGGGCCATTGTCGTGCAGCAGATATTCGGACATAAAAGGTCTCTGAAAAAGGGCTTGACAAAACTCTTTATACAGAGTATAATACCAGCCGCTCACCATTAGACGGGGAGAGCGGCTAGGAGAGATAAATGAATTACTTGCAATCCATCGAATACATCCATTCCCTCACGCGCTTCGGCATCAGACCGGGGCTGGAGCGCGTGGGGGATCTTTGCGCGGCGCTGGGGAACCCTCAAAAGCGCCTGCGCGTGATTCATGTGGCGGGCACCAACGGAAAGGGCTCCACCTGCGCTATGCTGGCGGAAATCTGCCGGGCCGCCGGCCTGCGTACGGGGCTGTACACCTCCCCCTACGTGACGGATTTCCGCGAACGCATGCAGCTCGACGGCGCGATGATTCCCGAAGACGATCTTGCCCGCCTGACAGAACGCTGCCGCTTGATCATCGAAAAAATGCCCGGGCCGCCCACAGAGTTTGAGCTCGTCACCGCCATCGCCTTCGCCTGGTTTGCCGAGCGCGCCTGCGATATTGTTGTGCTTGAGGTAGGCCTGGGTGGCCGGTTGGACGCCACGAACCTCGTCGAAGCGCCCGCGTGCAGCGTGATCACCAAAATCGCGCTGGACCATACCCAGGTGCTGGGGAGCAGCATCGGAGCCATCGCCGCCGAAAAGTGCGGGATCATCAAGGCCGGCTGCCCGGTGGTCAGCTGCTGCGAGCAGCCGCCCGAGGCCCTGGCGGTCATCCGGGAAACCGCGGAGAGGCTGCGCGCGCCGCTCAGCGTTCCCACGCCGGAAAGCTGCGTTATTCTGTCCTCCGGCTTGCGCGGCGGCGAGGCGCTGCTGGACGGCCTGCGCGTACATGTCCCCCTCATCGGGGAACACATGTGCCGCAACGCGCTGACCGCCGTTCGGGCGGCGCGGCTGCTTTCCCTCCCGGATGAGGCGATTGCGCAAGGCATAGCAAGCGTAAAAATCCCCGCGAGAATGGAGTTGATCTCGCGGGAGCCGCTGCTGCTATTGGACGGCGGGCATAATCCCGACGGCGCGAGGGCGCTTTCCGATGTGCTCAAGGCCCATCTGCCGGACCGGGATATTCTCCTGCTCTGCGGTATGATGGAGGATAAAGACCTCAGCGCGTATCTGCGTATCGTCCTGCCGCACGCGTCTCAGTTCATTGCCTGCAAGCCGAAGCATCCGCGCGCGCTGGCGGCCGAAGCGCTCGCCGCGTGCGCGCGGCGAATATCCGACATGCCGGTTGAGGCGATCGACGACCCCCGGCAGGCGCTGCGGCATGGATTAAAACTGCAAGCGGAGCTGCCGGGGGCGGCGCTGCTGATCTGCGGGTCCTTCTACCTGGCGGGGGAGCTGCGGGAATCGCTGCCGCGCGCGAGCAGCAGCTCCATCGCCTCCCGATAACCCGCGAAGCCCTTTCCGGCGACCACAGCCACGCAGGCGAGGGAGGAATACGACACCCGCCGGAACTCCTCCCGGGCGTTGACATCGCTCAGGTGCACCTCCACAGCGGGGAGCCCCACGGCCTTGAGCGCGTCGAGAATCGCCACGCTGGTGTGGGTATAGGCCGCCGGGTTGATGACGATGGCGTCCGCCCGCCCGAGCGCCCGCTGGATGAGCGTAACGAGCTCCCCCTCGTGGTTGGATTGGAAGCATTCGGCCTCCACACCCATCTCCATGGCGGAGCGCTCAATATATTTCACCAGATCGTCATAGCTTTCGCGGCCGTAAATCTCCGGCTCGCGGATGCCCAGCATGTTTAAATTCGGGCCGTTGATAATGATAATTCTCAATGCTCAATTCTCAATTCTCAATGATTTGAAATGCGCGGGCTTCCTTTTTTTGAAAAAAGCGCAGCGCCTGCTGGTTTAACAAATTCCAGTTCTCCGTGTGAATCACCGTGCCGTCCGCCGCCGCCTGATAGAAGGGCCGGCGGGCTTTTTCCATTTGGGAGAGATCCGCGCCGGAGGACAGCGGGCGTCCGGCACGCGCCAGCATCGCGCTGTCCCGCTGAATCCATAGTACACGCCCGTTTTGCCGCAGGGCAAGCGCGTTTTCCTCCCGCAGCACGGTTCCGCCGCCGGCGGCGATCACGAGGCCTGTCCTCGCGCCATATTCCAGGGCCAGCGCGGACTCCATTTCACGGAAAGCCTCCTCCCCTTTCGCCGCGAAAATTTCGGGAATCGTCATTCCGGCGCGCCGCTCGATCACCGCGTCCAGGTCAACGAACTCCCGCCCGCTTTCCCGGGCCAGATATTCGCCCAGGCCGGTTTTCCCGCAGCCCGGCATGCCGATCAAAACCCAGTTCGTCAAAGCGCGTTCCAAATCGGAGCACACGCTTTCGATGTCAGCCGTTGGCCGGCGGCCAAAGAGCGCGCCGGCCGCGCTGGCCTGGGCAACCAGCATGGAAAGCCCGTTGGAGCAGCGCAGGCCCAAAGCCTCCGCCTGCTGCAAAAAGCGCGTACGCAGGGGGTTATAAATCAGATCGGCCGCCGCTTCTAGGCTTGGAAAGCGTGAAAGCTCCAAGGCTGTTTCGGCGGCGTGGGGATACATCCCCACAGGCGTGGCGTTGACGATGATCTGCGCGTTTGCGCATTGATCATACACATTGCCATAGTTGATATCGCCCCGGCGCGTTACCGTTGTGACACTCAGGGCTTTGGCGTCCGAGGCCGCCAGACGCACCGTGAGCGAGGACCCGCCGCTTCCCAGAATTACCACGCGCTTACCCGCGAGGGAAATCCCGGCACGGCGCAGCAGGTAATGGAAGCCCGCCAAATCCGTGTTATCGCCGAAGAGCGTGCCGTCCGCCCGGCGTATTATCGTGTTCACGCTGCCCGCGCGTTTCGCTGTTTCGCCCAGCTCGCCGCAATAGGGCATCACCGCTTTTTTATACGGAATTGTGATGTTTATTCCACGAAACTCCCGGCGCCCGAAGAAATCCGGCAGCTCGGCCTCCCGCAGCGGGCAAAGGCGGTAATCATAGCCGAAGAGCCGCCGGTGGATTTCCGGCGAATAGCTGTGCTCCAGGGGCATGCCGATAAGGCCGTACTCCATGGATTCTTCGGATTGACACTTGAAATCATCAAAAGCCATACGGTTTCTCCTGCATAAAATCCAGCAGCACGATGGCCGCCACAGCCTCTGTCACCGGAATCGCGCGGGGCACGATACAGGCGTCATGCCGCCCGCCGATGGAAAGCGCCGCCGGCTCCATGCGCTTGAGATCAACGCTTTGCTGCTGCCGCGCGATGGAGGGCGTGGGCTTGATGGCCACGCGGAAAACCAGCGGCATGCCCGTGGTGACGCCGCCCAGCACGCCGCCATGGTGGTTCGTCCCGGTATAAATCGTGCCGCCCTCCAGCCGGTACGCGTCGTTGTGCCCGGAGCCCCGCATGCCCGCCGCCGCGAAGCCCGCGCCGAACTCCACGCCCCGCACGGCCGGAATCCCGAACAATGCCGCCGCCAGGCGGTTCTCCACGCCATCGAACATGGGCGCGCCCAGTCCGGCGGGAAGCCCCTCCGCGCGGCAGGCAATGACGCCGCCAACGGAGTCGCCCCGCTCCCGTGCCTCCAGAATTACGGCGTCAAAGGCTTCGCTGTCAAAAACACCGCCGATCTGTTGGATTTCCGCCTTTATGGATACGCCCCGGCGCTCCAGCAGCTGCAGGCAGACCGCCCCCGCGAAGCACAAGGGCGCGGTCAGCCGCCCCGAGGCGTGCCCGCCGCCCCGGATATCGTTGTGCCCGCCGTGCTTGACCCGCAAGGGATAATCCGCGTGGCCGGGCCGCGGGATATCCCGCAGCTTTTCGTAATCCCCCGAACGCGTGTCACTGTTTTCAATGACTGCGCAGAGGGGCGCGCCGCAGGTTTTGCCCTCCGCGAGGCCCGAAAGCACCCGCGCGGCGTCGCTTTCGCGGCGGGGGGTGTCGCCGGGATTGCGCCCCGGCCTGCGGCGGTCCATGAACGCGGCGACGCGCTCCAGATCAATAGCCTCCCCCGCGGGCAGGCCGTCAACCACAACGCCGATGCCCGCGGAATGGGACTGCCCGAATATTGAGCAGATAATGTTTTTTCCGAATACGGACGACATCTCAAGGCTCCTTTACCAGCTTGGCATAGTGTTGCCAAAAATCAGGGTATGACTTCTTTACCGTGTCAGCGCCGCGCAGGGTTACCGTGCCGGTGCAGCGCAGCGCGGCGACAGCCATCGCCATGGCAACGCGGTGATCATTGGGCGCGGTCACCTCCCCGCCGCGCAGGGATGGAACCCCGTGAATCACCAGGCCCTCCGGCTGCTCGGTCACACGCGCGCCCAGAGCATTCAGATTGTCCGCCATAACCGCGAGCCGGTCGCTCTCCTTCAGCCGCAGCCGCGCCGCGTTGACGACCCTGCTCTCCCCTTCCGCCAGAGCCATTAAAACGGCCATGACCGGCACCAAATCCGGAGCTCCGGAGGCGTCAAAGCGCATCCCGCGCAGCGAGGCTTTTCGTGCGGATAATTGCCCATTGAGCTTTGCCCCCATTTGCTCGAGTAAATTTATGATTGCTTTGTCGGGCTGTTCTGAATCCGGGGACAGGCCCGTGACGGTGATGTCCCCCGCCAGCGCGCCCGCGGCCAGCCAAAACGCGGCGTTTGACCAGTCGCCCTCCGGCTTCAGAACGGAGCCGGGCGTTTGATATACCTGCTTGCCCGGCACATGCCAGCCGCCGCCGCTTTCCTGGATCGTCACGCCAAACTGTTGGAGTGTCCGCAGGGTCATGCGCACATAGCCGGCCGATTCCAGCGGCGAGGTGATGGAAAGACGGCTGTCCCCCTCCAGCAGCGGCAGCGCGAAGAGCAGGCCGGTGAGATACTGGGAGCTCACGTTGCCGGGCAGGCGGAACTCCCCTGCCCGCAGCTGGCCATGTATCCTCAGGAACTGATCCGCCTCGCCGAAGCCCGCCTCCTGTATCTCGATGCCGGAAAGCCGCTCCAGCAGCGGACGCAGCGGACGCTGTGGCAAGCGGCCCTCGCCGGTAAAGACAGCCTCCCGGCCCAACGCCGCCGCGACCGGCAGCAAAAAGCGCAGCGTGGAGCCGCTTTCCCGGCATTTTAACACGACAGAACGCGGTGTTTCGCCGCTCTGGTTTATCGGTATTACGTGAATACGTTCTTTTTCTATCGCAATCTCAGCGCCCAGGGCATTCAGGCATTCAACCGTCGCGTAAATGTCCTCCGACGGGGCTTCGGACAGCGGAATTTCGCAGGGGCGGTCCCCCAGCGCGGCGGCGATGAGCAGGCGGTGCAGATCCGATTTCGACGCGATGGCCGCAACTGTCCCCCGCGCTTCACGTCCTCCGCCGCGTATGACGCGTTCTGAGCTATGCATGATCCAATTCCTCCAATAAACGCCGCAGCTCCGCCAGCGGCAGGGTGCGCAGGGAGCACTGCCCGACGCGTTCCGGCACGACGATGGTAATCTCGCTGCCGGCGCGTTTTTTGTCCTGCGCCAGCGCGGTAAAGAGCTGGCTTGTTGTGTAAGGGCACTGCGTTGGCAGCCCGCCGCGCTCCAAGGCGCCGCGCAGGCGGGGCAGGACTGTGCCACCGCACCAGCCCCGGCTTTCCGCCAGCCGCGTGATCAGCAGCATACCGATGCCCACCGCCGCGCCGTGTGGAATGGCATAGCCGCTGCTTTTCTCAAGGGCGTGGCCCAGGGTGTGGCCCAAATTCAGCAGCCGGCGCTCGCCCTCGTCCCGTTCGTCCTGAAGGACGACGTCGCGCTTCAGCGCCACGCAGCGGGCAATTTGCTCCTGTGTAACCGCGTAAAGCGCGCCATTTTCCAGCGCGGCGAAGAGAGTCTCGTCCCAAAGCATGCCGTATTTCAGGCATTCCGCCAGCCCGTCGGCATAGCTTTCCCGGGAAAGGGTTTGATGTGTCAGGGGGTCGCAGAGCACGAGGCTCGGCTGCCAGAAGGCCCCCGCGAGGTTTTTGCCCGCCGCGAGGTTCACGCCGGTCTTCCCGCCCACGGAGGAATCCACCGCGGCCAGCAGCGTGGTGGGAATTTGGATAAACCGTGTGCCACGCCGGTAACAGGAGGCCGCGAAGCCCGTGATGTCGCCTACGACGCCGCCGCCCAGCGCCGCCAGAATATCGCTGCCGCTGAGCTCGAACGCCGCGCAGGCGTTCAGAAGCTCCTCACAGACGGCGAGGCTTTTGCTCCCCTCTCCTGCCGGAAAAGCAAATGCTTCGCAGATAAATCCGGCGCCGCGAAATGACGCAAGCGTCCTTTCGCCATAGAGAGAAAGCACCGTCTCGTCCGAAACAAGCAGAATACGCCGGGGAAGACAGGCCTCCAGCGCCGCCGCGCAGCGCTCCCCTGCCCGCCCGAGCAGCCCGCCGCCGATCAGGACATCATAGGAGCGGCCAGGCAATGGAATTTTTACCGTTGTCATAGCGCTTGCTCCCTCGCGCCCAGAATCGCGCTGACCGAGCCCATCATATCGGAGAACTGCGCGGGGGTCAGGGACTGCGGGCCGTCGCACATGGCTTTCGCGGGGTCGTTGTGCACCTCGATCATCAGGCCGTCGGCCCCCGCCGCCGCCGCCGCCAGGGCCAGGGGCTTCACATAACGCGCGACGCCCGTGGCGTGGCTGGGGTCAATGATCACCGGCAGATGCGAAAGCTCCTTGATCACCGGAATCGCGGAGACATCCAGGGTGTTGCGTGTGGCGGTTTCGAAGGTGCGGATGCCCCGCTCGCACAGAATGACATTCTCGTTGCCCCCGGCCATGATGTACTCCGCGCTCATGAGCCACTCCTGGATTGTGGAGGAAAGCCCCCGCTTGAGCAGCACCGGCTTACGGGAATGCCCCAATTCCTTGAGCAGTTCGAAGTTTTGCATGTTTCGCGCGCCCACCTGGATCAGGTCCACATCCGCGAAGCTGTCCAGGTGCTGCAGGTCCATGATTTCCGTAACGATAGGCAAGCCTGTAACGCGCCGCGCCTCCAGCAGGAGCTCTATGCCGGATTCCCGCATGCCCTGAAAGGCGTAGGGCGAGGTGCGGGGCTTGAAGGCCCCGCCCCGCAGGATATTCGCACCGGCGGCCTTGACCGCTTCGGCGACGCAGCACAGCTGGTCGTGGCTTTCCACGGAGCAAGGCCCGGCCATCACCGCGAAGTGCCCTCCGCCCACGGCCGCGCCGCCGATATCCGCCACCGTGTCAAGGGGATGGAATTTGCGGTTGGCCATTTTGTAGGGCTCGGATACCCGGCGCACGGCCTCGACGATGTCCAGGGCCTCGATGAGGCTTTCGTCCACCCGTGAGGTATCCCCCACCAGCCCCAGAATAGTGGAATGCATGCCCACGCTCTCGTGGATCATAAGGCTTTGCGCTTCCAGCCAGCGGCGGAATTCCTCCAGCTTTTGCCTGTCGTGATTTTGCTTCAGGATAACGATCAAAATAAACACCCTGCTTTCGTTAAAAAATAAAAATCTAAAAATAAAAATCTAAAGAAGAAATAAAAAACACAAATAAAAACCCCCGCAGCCGGTCAGCTGAGGGGGTGAGTTTCCTCGGGATGGAGCGCTACGCCCGAACCTCCCTGCAGCCAAACCGCGCCGGACCATGCCAGTAGGCATAGCCGTAAGCGTAATAAAAGCTGGCCGCGGGATGATTCATCCGCAAGATCTCCTTCTTTGGGATTGCTCGCAGTATAGCACTTTAAACCTCATTTGTCAAGATCTATTTTTAAAATAATCCTCCGGCGCGAAAAACCCGCCCTGAAAACTTAAAAAAGTGCTTGCATTTTTCGCAAAGCGGTGCTATAATAGGTAAGCGATCCATGAATGGGTCGCTTCCTATGCGCCGGTAGCTCAGTCGGATAGAGTGTTTGGCTACGAACCAAAAGGTCGGGGGTTCGAATCCCTTCCGGCGTGCCAATTTAACAAAAGCAAAAAACACCAAAGACTAAAACCCCTTGTTTTTCAAGGGGTTTTAGTCTTTTGGAATAGACTTGACATAAATTGTCACCGTTGTTCGTGACATATTCCTGTTGTTTAGGCCATTTTTGTGCCACGCGGGGATTTTTATGCTATGCTTAACACGCAAACCAAGCTTGAATTCTTCCTGATCTTTTTCTTTCTTTCTTTCATTTCTTTGTCCCCGGTCTCGGAAACGGGGCTGGGGCCCCTTCGGGGGAGGAGCCCCAGGCAAATAACTGAATCTGTAATAGGATGATGCAAAAATGTGGAACGGCGAATGGAATCCGCAGTTGGGGAAGCTGCCGGAAATTCGGGAAATTGATGCCTACCTGCAGGATATAACCTTCGGGCGCAGGCTGTTTGGCTGCGATCCCGACAGCGTGCAGGATTGCTTTGCGGAGGTCACGCGAAGGTACAAGGCCATTATCGCCTCGCTGCTGTCCCGGCAAGGGCAGGAGTGGCAGGTGCAGGACCTGCGGGAAAGGCTTGCCCAATTGGAAAAGGAAAACAGCAGGCTTCGCGAATGGGCCCGATGGCACGAGCAGACCGGCGCGGCCCTGCGGGCGGAAAACGAGCGGCTGCGGCAGGAGATCTCAGCGCTTTGCGGACATTATAATTAAGCGCGGGATGAAACAGAGGTCTTTCCGAACCGAATCACGTTCCAGCTGGCCTTCGCGAGCCGACAGCGGTACAGCCCCTGCCTCAGCTCACCGGGCTTTGCCCGCGACGGCATAACATTCCGCGCCTTTGCGGAATTTCGCGCCGTCAAATCCTCGCTCACCATCTCCATATGCTCAAGGAGCCGAAAGCCTTCGAATCCACGGATATCGCAGGTGAAATCGGCTCCTTCCTTCAGGTCCCGGTTCACGGCGAAAACGGTGAGAGCCTCGCCCTCCTCGTCATATACAGCGACGGTTTCCAGATCGCTGACGTCAGTATAATCCCTGGTGTCGTGCTTTTCGCAGCTGAGAACAGGCCGCAGAGCGACGCCTCTGCCGTAGTTGGATACGTGCAGAAAGGGGTAGTAGGTGGGCTGGGCCCAGGCGGCGCCGTCCGGCTCCGTCATAATGGGAGCGATCACGTTCACCAGCTGCGCCAGACAGGCCATGCGCACCCGGTCCGCGTGCTTCAGCAGCGTGATGAGCATCAGACCCACCAACAGGGCATCCTCAAAGGTGTAGTGATCCTCCAGCAGCGCGGGCGCAAATTGCCAGGGCCGGTTTTTCATGGTGTCGTCGTCCGCCTGGTTGGAGTGGTACCACACGTTCCATTCGTCAAAGCTGAGCATCATGGTCTTTTTGCTGCGCTGCTTCGCCTTGACATAGTCGCAGGTGGAGGCCACGGTTTTGATGAAATGCTCCATGTCCATGGTTTTCGCCAGAAAATTCGCGGTGTCCTCGCCGCGTTTGCCATAGTACTGGTGCAGCGAAACGTAATCCACGCAATCGTAGGCGTGCTCAAGCACGGTTGCCTCCCAGGCCGGAAAGCTGCGCATGCCGGCGCTTGAGCTGCCGCAGGCCACCAGCTCAAGGCCGGGATCATACATCTTCATGGCACGGGCGGTCTGGCAGGCAAGCCGGCCATATTCCTCCGCGTTTTTGTGGCCGATCTGCCAGCCGCCGTCCATCTCATTGCCCAGGCACCAGGTTTTGATGCTGTAGGGCTCTTTCTTTCCATGGAAGATGCGCAGGTCGCTGTATTTGCTGCCGCCGGGATGGTTGCAGTACTCCAGCAGGTTCAGCGCGTCGCTGACGCCCCGGGTGCCCAGGTTGACGGCCATCATAACCTCCGCGCCGGCCTTCTTGCACCAGCGCGCGAATTCATCAATGCCAACCAGATTTGGCTCCATGCTCCGCCAGGCAAGCTCCAGGCGGCGGGGCCGCTGCTCCGGAGGGCCGACGCCGTCCTCCCAGAAATAATTTGAAACAAAGTTTCCACCGGGCCAACGGATAACCGGCACTCTCAGATCCTTCACCAAACGCAGGGTGTCGCGGCGAAAGCCATCCTCGTCGGCCTGGGGATGCCCCGGCTGAAAGATGCCGCCATACACCGCCCGCCCCAGGTGCTCAATGAACGAGCCATAGATGCGCTCATCCACCGCGGCAATGGCGTAATCCCTGCTATAAATTACTTTTGCTTTTTTTTCGGACATATCCAGTCTCCTGTTCCCAGCTTACCCCGCCTGCTTCACAGCCTCAAAGCGATTTATGGCCACGGCGCCGAAGTAGATCGGATCGGTGCCGTTGATATAGCGCCGCATAGCGTTGATGGTATCCATCGTCGGCGCGGCCAGAAGGATGT
>WRMQ01000070.1 GCA_009777055.1 Oscillospiraceae bacterium | reverse complement strand
CCCCACTATCAACACTCCCCCCAATATGTATGTCTAGCTCGGGGGGGGGGGGGGGGGGGGGGCCCCGGGGCGCCCCCCCGCTGGGAACCAATATCAATTTCGCAAGAGGTTTATTTATAGATATTATTTTAAGTTAATGATAGACTAGTTCTGTTATTATAAATATGAAATCTAAATTTAGGATCAGTGGAGGAAACAAGCATGGCAGTCAAGATTCGCCTGCGCCGTATGGGCGCGAAAAAAACACCCTTCTACCGCATTGTGGTGGCGGATTCCCGCTATCCCCGCGACGGCCGCTTCATCGAGGAGATCGGCTATCTCAATCCCCTGGCCAATCCGCCCGAGATTAAGCTCGACGCCGAAAAAGCCAAGCAGTGGATCAAAAACGGCGCCCAGCCCACGGATACCGTGAAGGATCTTCTCAAGAAGCAGGGCGTGCTTTGATTCGCGGCGCGCGATTTTAAATTCATCATGCATCATGCATAATTGTGGAGAAACAGGAGAGCCTTTCAACTATGGAAGAATTGTTATTGACCCTGGCGCGGGGCCTCGTGGATGACCCCGACGGCGTCAGCGTTGCCGTGGACGAGCCCAACGAAGAAGGCATCATCTTCTATCACCTGCGCGTCAGCGAGGCCGACATGGGCCGCGTGATCGGCAAGCAGGGCAAAATCGCCAAGGCTATACGCACCATCATGCGCTCCGCCGCCGTGCGCAATCACATGAAGATATCGGTAGAGATCGACGAATGATCCGCGATTATCTGGAAATAGGGACCATTGTCGGAACCCACGGAATCAAGGGAGAGCTGCGCGTGAACCCCGCGTGCGACGGTCCCTTGTTTTTCCGCGGGTTCAAAACGTTATACTATGACCACCGGGGCGAGCGCCCGGTACGGGTCCTCGCCGCGCGCGCGCACAAAAGCCTGGCGCTGCTCACCCTGGAGGGTGTGGACAGCCTGGCGCTGGCGCAGGCCATGCGGGGCCGCAGGCTTTATTTCAGGCGCGCGGACGCGAAGCTGGCACAGGGGCAGTATTTCGTGGCGGAGCTGCTGGGCTGCAGGGTGTATGACGCCGATAACCCCGCGCTGTGCTACGGCGAGATTTCGAATGTGAGCAGCGCGGGCCGCGCCAACGATGTCTGGCACATCAAGCCTTCCGCCGGACCGGAGCTTTTGATTCCCGTGATCCCGGATGTGGTGAAGGAGGTCGACATAGAGGCCGGAAGGATCGCGATTACGCCCCTGAATGGCCTGTTTGAGCCGGTTGAGATAACATAAGCTATACCTATGAGATTTTAGAAGTGGGCCTGATATTAATGAGCTTGATATTAATGGGATTGATATTAATGGGATTGATATTAAAATGAAAATAAAAATCCTGACCCTATTTCCCGGGATGTGCGAGGCCGTGCTGGGCGAAAGCATCATTGGCCGTGCGCGCGCGCAGGGACTTGTGGATGTGAGCGCGGTCAATATCCGCGATTATACCAGGGACAAGCACCGCCGGGCGGACGACGCGCCCTACGGCGGCGGCTACGGCATGGTGATGCAGGCGCAGCCCATCGCGGACTGCTTCCGGGCGCTCTGCGGGGAATGGGGCGTCAGGCCGCATTTTATCTATCTTTCGCCCCAGGGCAAGCCCCTGACCCAGAAGCGCTGCCTGGAACTTTCTGGGATGAGCCGGCTCGCGCTGCTCTGCGGGCACTACGAGGGCGTGGACGAGCGGGTGCTTGAGGCCCTCGTGGACGAGGAGATCTCCATCGGCGATTATGTGCTCACCGGCGGGGAGCTGCCCGCGCTGGTTTTGGCGGACAGCATCATACGCCTTTTGCCGGGGGTGCTTCCGGCGGACGCGGTGTTCGCGGCGGAAAGCCACTACAACGGCCTGCTGGAGCATCCGCAGTACACCCGCCCCGCCGTGTGGGAGGGCCGCGCCGTGCCGGAGGTGCTGCTCAACGGCCACCACGCTCTGCAGGAGCAATGGCGGCGGGAGCAATCTTTACAGAGAACGCGGGAAAAGAGGCCCGAAATGCTGGAAGAATCTTAATGGGTGGGGATTTATGGGTTCAAAATGTTGAACCCCTACCCAACATTCCATAATGCCGTCCTGGCAAACCCCAAAAATGGGAGGACATCCGATGAAATCACATAAGCCCATACGCACCATGCTGGCGCTGCTGCTGACAGTGGCCTCGTTGGCATGGTGCCTGGTTTCCTGCGGAAAAGATACCGGGGAGGGCCGGGAGATCTTTTATCCCATCGACCGGATGCCCGAAGCCCTCGACCCCGCCATCGCCGCCGGCCGGGAGGAGGCCATGGTGCTGCTCAACTGCTTTGAGGGCCTGGTACGCCTGGGCGGACAGGGCGATATGGCCACCGACATCGTGCCCGGCGTGGCGGAGCGATGGGAAATCTCCGAAGACGGCAGGCGCTATACGTTCTATCTGAGGCAGGACACCAATTGGAAGCTTCCCGCCGAGGCGAAGGCCCTGTTGGGCGAGGAGGCCTTCGAAGGCTTTGATACCCGCGTGACGGCCGCGGACTTCGTCTTCGGCTTTCGGCGGGCGCTGCGCGCCGAAACCAGGGCGCCAGGCGCCGCGCTGCTGTTCCCGATCTTGAATGCTCCCGCCGTCCACAGCGGCGCCAAGCGCGAGGAAAGCCTCGGCGTGGCGGAGATTGATGAATTTACCCTGGAAATCAGCCTGGAGCAGCCCAGCGCTTCTTTTCTTTACACACTGACCCAGAGCGTCGCCGCGCCCTGCAGCGAGACCTATTTCGAGGCCACCGGCGGCCGCTACGGCCTCGCGCCGAATTACCTGCTGTGCAACGGCCCGTTTTATCTCTCCCACTGGGAGGGAAGCACCGTGCGCATCCGCCGCAACGAGGGCTACGCCGGGCACCAGCGCGTGCTGCCCGCCGCCGTAACGCTGCGGGTGCAGCCCGCGCCGGAAGAGCGCCTGCGGCTGCTCAATGCCGACAGCGGCTATTCCGCCGCCATGCTTCCCTCGGGAAAGGGAGAGGCTGAGCCGCCGGGCGGCGCGCGCCAGATTCCGCTGCGCAGCGCTACGCTGACGCTCATTTTTCAATGCGGAAAGGCGCCCTTTTCCAACACGAAGCTGCGCACGGCCCTGTGCGCGGCCATCGACGCCTCCGCCCTGGGCTTTGCCGGGGCGGAGCAGGCCCAGCCCGGGCTGCTTCCCGGCTGCTGTATCGTCGGCGACGAGGAGCTGCGCGCGCTGGCGGGCCTGCCCAAGGGAATCGCCTACGACCCCGCCCGCGCCCAAAAGCTCTGGAAGGAGGGCCTGGAGGAGGGGAGGCTGGAGGGCCTGACACTGACGCTGCTGTGCCCGCCGGAATACGACCGCCCCATGCGGCAGCTGCTGCAGCAGTGGCAGAGCGCCTTCGGGTTGTCGGCCTTGATCAATGTGGAATCCCCGGAGCCGGAGGATTACGCCAAAAGGCTCGCGCAGGGGGAGTTCGACATCGCCCTGGTGATCCTTCAGGCGGAAAGCGCCTTCGCGCTGAGCTTTTTGCAGCACTACGCCGAAAGCGGCGGCGCGGGCAACCTGATGCGCTACCGCTCCGGCGTTCTGGATGGCCTGCTGGCCGGCGCCGCGCGGCTGGAGGACCAGGAGCAGGCCGCGCGGGGCCTGCTGCAAGCAGAGGAGCATCTGCTGCAAAACGGCGTGACATACCCCTTCGCGGCGCTGGACAACCGGATGCTGCTGGCCAAGGGCGTTTCGGGGCTGCTGTTTTCGCCCGCGGGGGAGCCGGTGTCTTTTATAAACGGAACAATACTGAAGAAATAGAATAGAAAAAATCAGCCTCTTTCAGACAATGGTAGTGATATGCTGTTCTTTTCTCGCGGCGAAGCGGAACGGTCCAGGGCACCTGCGCCCGCGCGCAAAAGCCTCTTTACAAGCGCGAAAAAGAGTGATATAATTATAATCAAGCAAATGAGATCTGTCTATAAGCGTAAATATCATAACTTGAAAGGGATGGTGATTGGCATGCGTGAGATCAAGGTGACGCTGAAGAATGGCGAGGTGCGCTATTTCACCGGCGGCGTCACCGGCGCCGACATTGCCAAAAGCATCGGTATGGGGCTCTATAAGGCCGCGTGCCTGTGCGCCGTGAACGGGCAGACGAGGGACCTGCGAACGCCGGTCACCGAAGACTGCGATTTCGCGGTGCTGACCTTTCAGGACGCCGAAGGCGCGAAGGCCTTCCGGCACACGGCCTCGCATATTCTGGCCCAGGCGGTGAAACGGCTGTACCCGGAAGCGAAGCTGGCCATCGGCCCGGCGATCGAAAACGGCTTTTATTATGACTTCGATGTGGAAAAGCCCTTCACCCAGGAGGATCTGGCCCTCATAGAGGCCGAGATGAAGAAGATCGTGAAAGAGGACCTCCCCCTGGAGCGCTTCGAGCTCTCGCCGGAGGAGGCTCTTGCGTATGTCCGCCAGCAGGGCGAAGCTTATAAGGCCGAGCTCATTGAGGAGCACGCGGGCAAGGGCGAGCCCATCTCCTTCTTCCGGCAGGGGGAATTCACCGACCTGTGCGCGGGGCCGCATCTGCCCTCCGCCGGGCGGGTAAAGGCCTTCGCCCTCACCTCCGTGACCGGAGCCTATTGGCGGGGCGACGCCACAAAGAAAATGCTGCAGCGGATCTACGGCACGGCTTTTCCAAAGAAAGAGGAGCTCGCGGCCTATCTGGCCGCCGTGGAGGAGGCCAAAAAGCGGGATCACAACAAGCTGGGCCGGGAGCTGGAATACTTCACCACGGTCGACGTGATCGGGCAGGGCCTGCCGATTCTGCTGCCCAAGGGCACGAAGGTGATTCAGCTGCTGCAGCGCTTCGTGGAGGATGAGGAAGAAAAGCGCGGCTATCTGCTCACCAAAACCCCCTTACTGGCCAAGCGCGAGCTCTACAAAATCTCCGGCCACTGGGATCACTACCGGGATGGTATGTTCGTGCTGGGGGATCCCGCGAAATACGAGGAGCCGGCGGAGGAAATCTTCGCTCTGCGGCCCATGACCTGCCCCTTTCAGTTTCAGGCCTATCTTGCGCGCCTGCGCAGCTACCGGGACCTGCCGCTGCGCTACAGCGAAACCTCCACCCTCTTCCGCAACGAGGCCTCCGGCGAAATGCACGGCCTGATCCGCGTGCGGCAATTCACGATATCCGAAGGCCACCTGGCCTGCCGCCCCGACCAGCTCAAGGAGGAATTCGCTCACTGCCTGGAGCTGGCCAAATATATGCTCGGGGCGATCGGCCTGCTGGAGGACGTAAGCTTCCGCTTTTCCCTGTGGGACGCCAATGACCGGGCAAAATACATCGGCGACCCGGCGGAATGGGAGACCGTGCAGAACACCATGCGGGGCATTCTGGACGAGCTGGAGATCGACTATGCCGAAGAGCTGGGCGAGGCTGCCTTCTACGGCCCGAAGCTGGATATTCAGATCAAGAACGTTCACGGCAAAGAGGATACCCTGATCACCATTCAAATTGATTTCCAGCTGGCGGAGCGCTTCGGTATGGTGTATATCGACGCGGAGGGGCAGAAAAAGACGCCCTATGTAATCCACCGCACCTCCATCGGCTGCTATGAGCGCACCCTGGCGCTGCTTATTGAAAAATACGCGGGGGCGATGCCTCTGTGGCTGGCCCCGGAGCAGCTGCGGGTGCTGCCCATCACCGAGCGGCATCACGAGGCCGCCCTTGCCCTGGAAAAACAGCTCAAGGCCGCGGGCCTGCGGGCCTCCACCGACCTGCGCAGCGAGAAGATCGGCTACAAGATCCGCGAGGCGCAGATGGAGAAGCTGCCCTACATGCTGCTGCTGGGCGACCAGGAGGCGGAAAACGGCACAGTATCCGTGCGCAGGCGCGGCGAGGGGGACATCGGCTCCCAGGCTGTGGCGGAGTTCATTCAAATGGCGCAGGAGCAGGCGCGGGAAAAGGTTATATTTTAGAGGATATCCCAACAAATAAAAAGCCCTGCTGAGAAAGAATTTTCTTTCTCAGCAGGGCTTTTATATTGGATGAAACATTCGGATTTTGAAAGCCTCGCGCGGCTGGTAGATTTGGTCAACGCGTTCACTGAAAACTCCTTTTGCGCAGACTCCACTTCCCAAATATTGCGAAACCCGCATTTTTGCGGGAACAACGAAGCGATTTTTCGTTGATTTTGCGCTTTCGTATATTGACATTTTGCGCTTCAGCGGGTATAAATAGCGTACCTGCGATCGAAACCCTAAAGAGATTGAACATTTTTCCCAGTTAGGCTCCCGACAGGAGGTGATCCCATGAATGTCCTGCGCATCGTTATATGCGACACGAACCCGGCGGAGCTGGAGCGCTATGCGGCGGCCTGCCGGGCGATCTGTGAGAGGAAACAGATTACGGCGCTGTTTGCCACGTTTTCCAGCAGCCAGGCGCTGCTGTTCGAGATGCTGGACCCCTCCTTCTCCTCCGTGGTCAGCATTCTCGTGCTGGAGCCCTTCAACGGCTGCGAGGTGGTTGCCGAAGCGGTGCGCCAGACCGGATATGAGGGTGTCATTCTGTATCACAGCTGGGCGACGAAGAAGGAATATTTTTATCAGGCCTTTGACGCGGGCGCCTACAACTATGTTGAAAAAGGCGGCGCGGCCCGCTTTGAGACGGTGTTCGAGGGTGCCCTGGATGCCGCTTTGCAGCTGGAACGGCAGTACGTGATCCTCAGCTGCGCCAGCGAATACCGTCAAATCGATTTGCGGGATATTTTCTATTTTGAAACCCATATGAACCATATGGTTTGCGTCTGGTATAAAGATGGAAGCTTCCTTTTCCGCTCCAGCCTGTCCGAGCTGGAGACGCGCCTGAAAAAACGCGGCTTCATCCGTGCCCAACGTTCGTTCCTTGTTTCACTGGGCGCTGTACGCCGCCTTTCGTTCGAGCAGCTGACGCTTATCAACGGAAAAACCATTCCGGTTGGCCGGGGCAATTACGCCACGCTGAAGGAAGCTCTGGATAAATGGGGACGGTGTTAGGCATGGAGGTTTGTATGCGGAAGCTCAAGCGCGCCGCCCGGATAGGCCGGGCAGCCGCATTCCTCGCGGCCCTGCTGTGTCTGTTCACGCACACCGTGCGCGCTGTTCCAACGGAATGCGCCCCGGACCAGCATAAATACAATGAAACCCGGCGGATTCCCGCCACGGCGATGACGGATGGAGAGGTTGACTACGTCTGCGGCGTGTGCGGCCATGAATACACGGAGGTTGTTTTTGCCACCGACCACCTTTGGGGCGAATGGATTACGGACCACAAGCCCACCTGCGCGCAGCCGGGGGCGAGGCACCGGACCTGTACCCGGGCCCAGCCCCACAACCAATACGAGGTGATACCGGCCCTCGGGCATGACTATAAAGAAACCATTGTCAATCCCGGCTGCGAAAAGGCGGGCGCGAAAATCTTCGTCTGCGCCAACGACCCCGCGCACAGCTATGAGGAAAGCATTCCGGCCATCGGCAGCCACAGCTTCGGCGAATGGCGGGTGCAAACCCCCGCGGGGGAGGGCACGCAGGGCCTGGAAACGCGCACCTGCGCCCGCTGCGGCTTCGTGGAATCCCGGACGCTGGAAGCGCTGCCCCTGCCCCCCACCGAGTCCCCCACCGAGCCGCCAACGGAACCCCCCACCGAGCCGCCAACAGAGCCGCCAGCCACGCTCCCCGTGGTGGATATCGTCCTGGTCAGCGCGAACTTCGTCTCCCTGGGCTTTTGGGCGTTTCTTCTTATCCCGTGTTTTTGGTGCCTGTTCTATATTCGAAGGCGGTACAGGGCCGTAGAGGAGCGCGACGCGCTGCGGAAAGAGGTGGATGATCTGCATGGATTCAGGTAACCGGCAACTGTAGTTCAGGACAAATTTTTGTCATTTAGGCCAGATATGCGCACAGCCGGAATTCTTGTGCTATCTTAATTTTTGAGGGAGAGGGATGAATCGTGCGGAACAACCAGGATCATCTGAATGAGATCGAAATGGACGACATGATCTGGCTGCTGGATGCGTGCCTGCCTTCGGCGCCGCCGGGCGGGATCCGCTCGGGTATCACGGAAAAGCAGCTGCGGGCGCTGAGCAGAAAGCATCTGCTCATGATGATATACGATCTGGAAAAAGAGCTTGCACTGGAGAAAAACAGACACAGAAGATAAAAATAAAAGACGCTAAAAAATCAGGAGCACTAAAATTAAGAAGAATAAAAATATAGGAAATTAAAAATTCAGAAATATTAAAAATCAGGAATATTAAAAATTCAGGAATATTAAAAAATTAAGGACACTAAAAAAATGGAACTGAATATTGTACGCGAGCAGGTGGACAGGCTTGGCCGGCCAAGCCTGCCGCTGCTCCAGCGGGAGATCGCGCGGCATGAGCGCCGGGAAGCCTATCTTCGGCTGGCGTGGAGCGCGCTGGAGGGCCTGCTGGCAGTGGCGGGCGCGATCATCATCATCACGAACCTGTGGGTGACCCTGCTGCAGGTGGACGGCTCAAGCATGAACCCGCTGCTGCAAATGGACGAGGTCATCCTCGCCTTCAACACAGATAGCCCGGCAAAGAACGACATCATCGCGTTTTATCACAACAACAAGCTGCACGTCAAGCGCGTGATCGCCGCGGCGGGCGAGCTGGTGGATATCGACGAAAACGGCGCCGTAACGGTCAACGGCAGGCAGCTGAACGAGCCCTATGTGGCCAGCCCCAGCCTGGGCAGCTGCGATATCCCCTTCCCCTACCAGGTGCCCGACGGGACGGTATTCGTCCTGGGCGACAACCGGCCCACGTCCCTGGACAGCCGCGACAGCCGCTTCGGGACGATACCCAGAGAGCAGATCGTCGGCAGGGTAGTTTTCCGGATATGGCCCCTGCGGGGCGCGGGAAAAGTATGATAGCATAGATATCTTTGGAAAGAGAAAGATGGTGCCGCATATGAGAACGCTGTACAATTCAACCCTGGAGAGAATCCTCGCGGGGAAAAAGCGCATGAGGATAGCCCTGGCTGTCCTGGCTCCGCTTTGCTTTGTTGCTGTGGCGCTGGCCGGGGTGCTGTCGCTGCGGGGCGCGCTGGCGGCCACCATTGCAGGTACGCCAAGCACAGTGAACAGCCATGTGGACAATTTTAATTTCAACCCGGCCGCCACGCATTCATACAGAAACTCCGTCAAAGTAGCAAATGCTATTTCAAATCCCTATATAGATGGCTTTTACGGTTTTACGCTTCGGAGCTCCATAGGATCTACGGATCTTTTATACCTATGCGGCGATCCCGAGCTTCCGGATCCGAGCCAGAAGGGGACTACCCCCGCTGTGTTATTCGGTTTTGGAGGAACATATACACATTCAAAAAACCGGGCCGGGTTCCCCTCGGCGTTGGCTTATTCCATTATGCACCCGAATTACGGAGCGAAATTAAGCAACGCCGAATTTAACGAATTGATGGGGTTTACCGGCTCAACCGCCGTAAACCAGGATCAGCGGGTTGCGCTGATGTTTATCGCCAGTGCGTTCTATGAATTCAAAGATAAAGACCCCACCCCGGTGAACGGAAGCTGGAGCACAACAAACGCTAATTCGTGGCCTACCAAAATACGGCTTATTCCCGGTGATTCAACGGCTTATAATGTCGGCTTAAAAGCTCAGGTTGAGGCTTACGCAGAATATATCGCCAACATGGACCCCAGCGTTTTTTTGAACAGGCTGTATACGGTTTTTGCCAGGATAGAAGCGATGATGACATCTTATAACAGCACAGCCTCGGGGCAGAGCACCTCAAACCTGTGGATGAACTATGACGATGTGACAAAACGCCTGACCTTCGGGTATACAGGCTATCAGCCGCCCACCAGCTCATCCTATCCTACCCTCTCCTGGACCATCACGGGCGGCGGCACTGTCACGGTTCAGAAAAACGGAGCGGGCGCTTCGATCTCCAGCGGCTCCGCCGTAGATACAACCGCTTATTATACAGTGAACTATACCGGCAGCGGCAGCGTCGCGTTCACTCTGGCGGACGACAGAAATTTTTTGCAGGGCGGCAGCATAGAAGGGTATCTTCTGCAATCCTCGGAAACATACAGCGACCAAGGAAAGAATCCCAGCCCTGTGTATACTTTTTTTGGAAAAGCCGTTCCGTACCAGCGTATGCTTGTTGGCCACTCAAAGTGGGTCAAGCTCAGGTGCGGGCTGACTGTGACGGGTACGACCACGACTGACGAGCCCCCCGTCACCCCCCCCGTTACGCCGACTGTCATAAAAATTTCGGCGCTCAAAAAAGCCACCGGCGGGACTATGACGAATAACCAGTTTACCTTTACGCTGTATAATTCGGACAGCGACGCAGGACAGGGGAGCGTGCTCCAGACCAAGAACAACACCGAGGTCAACAACGTCCCCCCATCGACAACAGCGCCCTCCTCGGGCACGAGGAGCTTCATCTATTTTGAGGAAATAACCATCTCGTCCGCGGGCACGTATTATTATTTGGTCAAAGAGACCAGTACGAGCTCGGGCGGCTGGACGGTAGACCCCACGATTTATCATATCAGGGTTGTCGTCAGCAACGTGGGCGGCGTGCTCACCCCCGTGACGCATTACAGGAAAAATACCGGCTCCGGCTTCGGCAGCTGGACAGCCTACACCGCGGGCGGGCCGTACAATATGCTCGAAACCAATTTCGCGAACCACGGTACCTGGCCGGTTATGTATAATACATACACCATAACGGGCAGCGGGAGCAGGAACGGCTTTGAATCCGCGCTGCTGGCGTCAATGTACCCGGTGAACAACTCGCTGACGAGAGCGGATTTCAACAGACTGTTCGGTATAAATTATACGGAGTCCTACGCGGGTAAGTACAAGGATTTCATCAGGGCCTCCGTCTATATTTATGAGCTGAAAACCCGGACCCCGTCCATAAATTTGAAGAACAGCGGCACGTGGGGGTCTCCCTACACCACGACAGTGATGAATGGAAACGGAACGACTGATACCGGAATGATGGATGCTCAGGTAAGCAAGTTTTATACGCTTGTGGACAACATGGCCTTGATCAAAGCGCAGCACGACGCGAACAAAACGACCTCGCTGACCATGTCGTATACGCATTCCAGCGCCACGGCCGGCACCCTGTATTTCGCCCACGACGGCTATGTGGCCAAAAACGGCAGCACATGGCAAAGCGACCTGCGGCTGACATGGACGGGAACGGCGACGGTCAACGGGCAATCCAACGGCACCACCGGCGTCGCGCTGACGAAGCTTTCGTCGAACTCCGCCCCTGACCAGAACACGTCCTATAATGTTACAGCCAGAAGCGGCGATGTGGTCTTCACGCTGACGGACAACGCGAAATACGTGAAGGCGGGCACGATCAAGGGCTCCCTGCTGCGGGTCGGTTCGGCGGCAAGCACCGAGCATGTGTACGGCCACGCGGAATTCGTCACGCTGAAAAACAAGCTCACGGTTACGGGCAACAGCGGCAGCAAGAACGGGGCGGCCTACCATGAGACGATAAAATCCGACAAAACCTTCAACCATGCCGCGGGCGCGGCCTATACCAATGTGGTACGTAATCCGCAGGACAGCACCACATGGCTGTGCAACGACAGGCAAATCTGCGAAATGGTGCTGGAATTCGAAAATGTATACAGCTCAACCCCCACCACCGGCAGCATCACCATCAATGGCCGCAAGACCGTGGAGATGTTAAGCGGCGGTACGGCGACCGGCGGGACCTTTACCTTCTCCATCGCGCATACTACCGTCAACGGGGGCAGCCAGACGGGCTTCCCCACGGGCGTGAGCTTCTCGACCGACCTGACGGGCTTCTCGGGCTCCGGGAGCACGCGCACAGGGACCATCGAACGAAACACGGCGGGCGACAGCGATTTCTTCGTCACAATCAACAACCTGCCGGCCAGCGGCAGCCCGTACTACTTCGTGCTGCGGGAAAGCGGCGGAGGCGCGGGCTCGAACTGGGCGAACGACACCAGGGAGTACCTGATCGAGGTAACAATCCCCTCGGGCGGCGGAGCCGGGACGATCACGCGATACAAAGAACGCCCCAACTCCACCACCAGCTGGACCGCAAGCTCGGTTTTGTGGGTTTCAGGCGGCAGCAGCAGCTCGTGGGAGTGGGAGAACCCGGCTTTATATAACTATTCGACAACCTCCGGCATCGGCATGGATATGGACAATGGATATTGGCTCATGAAGGGCGGCTCACCATATACACTCATAAGCGCCGCATACTGCATTAACATATACAAAGGCGGCGGAGGCCCCTATAATCTATATACTATGACCTCCGATCCCGACACAACAGTTACCAACAGGGAGCAAATCACCTGGGTTGTCAGCAATGGTTTTTGGTCAAGCGTGGAAAATATTAACAACGCCAACAGCAGCAATTCCAATATTGATTGGATTCGCGTCAAGTATACCGGTTTCGCAGAGGAGCTTACGACAGAGCAAGCATATTACGGCACACAGACAGCGGTCTGGCGTTAC
>WRMQ01000069.1 GCA_009777055.1 Oscillospiraceae bacterium | reverse complement strand
CATACCTGCCGGCCCCCGCCCAGCCCGCGCCCTCCGGCAGTACCCCCGGGCGGTCCGCGTCCGGCCCCGAAGGCGGCGGCACCGGCTCCAGCGCCGCCGAGGACAGCGAAACCCTGTGGACCTATCCGATGTATCCGGAGGCCAATGGGGCGCAGGCGGCAATGGCATACCCCTCTCCCCCGCCCGGCGAAATCAGGAAGCAGCCCTTTTCCTGGCGCAGCACGGTGCTATGCTGCGCGGGCGGGCTGCTGTTTGCTTTGGCGGGCTTCATGGGCTGGCTCTGGTGGAAGGCGAACCGCCCGTCATAACGGCGAGCGGTTCGTTCTTCATTTTTAATGCATGATTATCGTCCGGCACAAAGACATCTAGAACACAAAAACATCGCAGTTGCCAATGGATACATCGATGCCGGTTTCCGGCAAGCCGCGCATCGGCCGGTTGCTCGCGCCGTCCATCACCATCAGCTCCGAATAGACGATATTGCTCATCTGGTCAATTGTCAGGCCATGGGCGACTTCGTTTATCCGGTCGATTTCGGTCAGATCGTTCGGCTCGATGACATGGATTCCGACGACTGTTCCCACATAGAGCAAGCCGGTCTTGGGGTTGCAGGCAATGCTGGTTCCCGCGCCGCTGAGCGAAATCGTGTCTGTCACCGTATCTGTGTGGGTGTTGATCACGGAAACGCTGGCCGGCTCGGCGCTGTTCAGAATATACAGCCTATGACGGACGGGATCGATGGCCGAATGGGTCGGCGACTGGCCCACCGTAATTAAATCCGTGAGCTCTCTGATGTTTTCGCAGAGAACCGCGACAGCGTCCTCATCGGTCAGGGGAACGTAGACCTTGTTCATCAGGGTATCCACCGCGATTTGGCCCGGAACGGCGCTGGCGTTGAAGCTCATCTCGTAGCTGTAAACCGGCGCATGCGCCCCGAAGCTTTGATGCGCATGCAGCATCCGGTCCGCGTCCACGAAATAAAGCCTTTTTGTCAGCGGGTTGAACGCCGCCGACAAAACCGCGCTTTCGTGATAAGACCATACATTCGCGGCGCTGCGGGCGTCATATATCTCAAGCCCCTGGCTTCCTCTTATCACATAAATTTCCCCCGCTAGCTGGTTCACCACAACGCCCTCGACAAACGAGCTCTCAATGGAATAGCGCAGCGCTTCCGTTTCCGGCGCAAAGACATGCACATAATCCGACTGCGCTATGGCAAGCCAGCGCGTCTCTCCGCACACCGCGCCGCATGGGCCGGTCGGGCCTGTGGGCCCCGTGGGGCCCTGAGGGCAGGTGTTGCCGTTAAAAAAGTCGAATTGCCTGATCTGATCCATGGCGCCGGCCGCGATCTGTTCCAGATACTGGAAGGATCCGTCTGTTTGAGATTGATAGAGCTCTACGCTTCCATCCTCGTAGGAAACATATAAGATACCTGTTTCCGGATTGATCGCGTAGCGGTTGTATCTGCTATAGATCACTTCTTCCCCCAGCAGCGCGCCGGTCATGGGGTCGTAGGACGCGACACGCTCATAGTTATCCGGCCCCGGGATCCAGTAGACGGCTGCCACTTGACCGTTTGTGGGGTTGGGCATAACATATTGCGCGTAACCCGGAATCGAAAAGCTGTTGATAATCGTGTTGTCGGCCGTATTGATCACATAGATGGTGTAGGAAAGCCTGACATACAGCAGATGTCTCGTTTGATCAATGGCGATATTCGGCGCGGGCCCGTTAAAAGAGGTGCTCAGGTGGATTTCGCCGCCGAAGTCGTTCGTCTGCCCGTCGATGGTCAGAACGTTCGACAGGTTCGATGAGCTGCCGTCGCCAAAGGCCAGGTACACCGTTCCCGTATCGTTATCCGCGGCGATGCCCGAATAGGCGCCGATGGTATACGGCGCCGCAAGCATGGCAAGCTCCTGCAGGCTGGCCGCGTCATAAATGCCGACAAAGAGATTATAGCTTTCGTTCATCAGCTGCACATAAATCTTATTCGTTTTCGGACTATAGGCAATGGAGCTGCCGCCGTCGCTTCTGGGATATACGATGAAGCCGGCCGGGAAAGAGACGGACCGCCTTACAGCTCCTGTTTGCCCCTGGAGCACCTGCAGCTCCGTGCCGGCAAAATAGATATCCCTGTTCCTCGAATTGAGGGCAAAGAACGCCCCGTCGGTTTCCTCCGGCATAGGCAGTGTCCCGGCAAGCTCCTGCGTGTTTTCGTCGATCTCGCTGATCCGTCCGCCTTCCATCGCGTAGGCGAAATTCACCTCTCTGCATTCGCAGCATGGGCCTGTCGGGCCAACGCCGCTTTCCGGGCACCGCGCCACCGTGATGGAACGGATCGTAGCGGGCAGCTCCACATTCGCGATCCACCCCGAGGTCTTGAGGTCATTGACAACCATCTCGTTGGAGTAGGGCTCGCTGGAGTAAAACAGGTTGTTGGCGGGATCCACGGCCAAATTCGCGTTCGGAACGCTGAGCCCGCCCGCCGGTTCCAGATTCGTCCCGTACCACGCGCCGACGTCATTCACGCCGACCCGGCCGATATACACGAGGTCGTTTTCCGGGTCAACGGCCACTTCACCGCCCGCCGAGCTGGCTCCGATATCCTCATTGGTGGTTGTGTTGTCGTTCAGATCAAAGCGATGGAACACGAAATCGCCGTAGCCGGTGTAAAAAATCAGACGGCGGATTGGATCGATCGCCGCGCTCAGCACGCCGTTAGAGCTGCCCAGAGGAAGGGACTCTTCGTAGCTGTCGGTTTCCCCATCGATGCGCACAAGGCTGTCGGACACGCTTGACGGCACGTAAACATCATTGGTCCTGGTATCGACCAGCGGGCTGCGCGGCTCCGACACAGGGAAGGAGTTGAGCGTCCCACGCGTCACCACGCTGTAGATTTCAACCGAATCGCTCGAAGTGCTCGTGGCGTAGAGCTTATTGTTGGCGGGGTTAAAGGCGATATCGTCGGCGGCGGCTTCGAAATGCGCAATCACATTGCCCGTGGCCATGCTGACGATATCCAGGCCATCCTCACCGCGGGCGACGTAGAGCTCGCCCCGCGCCTGGTTCATGATCGCCTTTTGCGCGTTTTCCGCCGGATAGAATTTGGTCACCTCCTGCGTAAAGGGGTCAATCAGGCTCACGCCCTCATCCGTGGCCGCAACGGCGTAATTTTTGCAGCCGCACAGGCATAGCCCGGGCGGGCCGGCGGGGCCGGTGGGGCCGGTCGGGCCCGTCGGGCCCCCGGGGCAATCTTTGTTGATAAACGCGTAGCTCCTGACAAAATCCATGGGTATCGCGCCCGTGATGTCGAAAACACCCTGGTCGTCGGACTGGTAGATGATCGTTTCGTAGTTGGGGTCGGTGTAGGCGAACAGGCGGCCTGTGTGCTGATCCATTTCCAGCACGGCGTGATAATAGTACGCCGGAAAGCTGTTGAGATAAGACAACTCCCGGGTATCGAACACGGTGAAATTCCTGTTTGTGCCCCCCATAAAGCTGACGACATACAGCTGCCCCCGCACCGGGTTGACAAACAGCCGCTCAAGCGTGCCGCCGCTGACATACAAATAGTCAATTTCCTCATTGTTCACGGTGTCGACCACATGGACTCTATTCGAGAGATCCCCCACGTATAGCCGGCGCGCGGCGGAATCTATGGCCAGGCTCACAGGCAGCGCGTTCAGCGCGTCGAATAAAACGCCGCCCTCGCTGTTGCCGTCGCTGTCGTACATGTCAACGCCGTTTTCGAAGGCCACATACAGCCGCCCGCTGCGGGAATCGGACACAAAGGGCAGGAATCTATACTGAGAATAATACATTGGAACCGAAGTGATAATTTCAAGCGTTTCCGGAAGGATGATCGCCAAGGCCGGCGGCATATCCTCCTGGCTGGCGAAAATCCTCCTGGTGGTTCGGTTATATTCCACCTGCCCAAAATTGGCGCCGGGATAATCCTCATGGCGTTCCTCCCCGGTTTCGCTGTCCATGGCGTAAAACGCGTCGGCGGTGCCGAAATACAGCTCGCCGGTATCCGGATTCGCCGCAAGGTTCGTCGTGGGCACAACGCCCAGCGGCAGCGGAATGCTTCGGACCACCTCGTTCGTGAGCGTATCAATGACACTTATGGCCTCGTCCTGCAGCGCAAAGGCGAGGTGCTCCGGCACACAGCCGCCGGGAGGGCCGGGGGGCCCCGTGGGCCCGACGAGCTCCGGCGGGAATTCGCAGACCATTATGGTGCCAAGAACGATGCCCGCATGGTTGGTGGAGGTCACCAAGCCCGACTGCATCACCTCGTTGCTTCCGTTCGCAATATTCAGCGCGTTGAGGCTCAGACTGCCCATGCCCTGGTTGTTGATCCAAAACAGACGGCCATTCTCAAAATCGCCCGCCACTCTGACTGGCTCCATATAAACCGGCGCCGGGAAGGTGTCCGCGAGTGTCCCGTCGGTATTCCACACTTCAATGTTCGCGGTGCCCATGGGGAGCAGGTAGAGCAGCTGGCCAATCTGGTCGTATGCCATGGCATTGGCGCCAGGACTGACCGGAAAACTGCTGTAAGCGCCGGAAATCGTATCCACACGGAAAATAGACCTGCCGCCCGCGTACGACAACAGCAAATAAGCGTAATGGCTGATCGGATCCACGGCAATATTGTTGTTTTGATTGGGCTCCAGGTTTGCGCCGCTGAGGGTAATCGTCCGGATCACCTCGTCTGTAACGCCGTCAATAACATAGACCGCCGCCGGAACGTCCGGGGAAACGGCGATAAGATTGCCGTTGCCGGCATCCACGGCCCCCCAGGACCCTATAACAGGCAGCTGGGTCACCTGGCGCGACGCCATATCGATGACCTGCAGCGGGATGGACCGGCTGCAGACATACAGCTTATTCACCCTTGGATTATACACCAGCCAGCTGTGGTAATACACCTCCTCCTCGCTGACCGGAATGGATTCCTTACGCTTGCCGTTTCCGGCGTCAAGCACCTCCACCCTGTCGCCGCGCAGGACGTAGAGCTCATTGGCCGCTTCGTTGAGCGCGGCGGATCTGACGGGACCGTTTGGCGTCAGCGTGAGGGCTTCGGTCATCTGCTGTGTCCGCCGGTCAAAGGTATCAATGCTTTGGCCAAACAGCGCGAAGCCCCGCTCCGCCTCATGGCAAAAACTGAAGGCCGGGCCGGTTGGGCCGGTTGGCCCCGTGGGCCCCGTCGGGCCTACAATGCCGCCGGGCGCAAAGCTGCAGTCCGCCACGGTGACGGGGCCGGCGGTGTTGCCCACACTGACGGGTATGATGCTCGACGGCGTGTTGTCAGTGCCCTGGAAAACATAGACATGCTGGTCGTCCGAAACATACAGCAGATCGTTTGCGGGGTCCACCGCCAGATCGACCACTTGATGGCTCAGGTTGATGCTGTTAACCTGCCCCAGGCTGTCGCCGTCCAAGACTGAGATGTTGGACCCGACCGCGAGATAAACCATGTTTGTATTGGGATTATACGCCACCAGGTGATCGAGGTAACTGACACTCATCTCTGTTATCATCTCCGGAATCGGATCGCTGATATCATAAAGAATGAGACGAGCCGGAAAACCGCTTTCCACCGCATACATGCGGCTGCATTTTGAGCAAATTGCGACTGCTGTGATGGGACCGCCGCTGTAAAAATTCGTGATTTCTTCATCGGTTTCCCCGTCGACGATGACGATATCGCCCGGCGTCAGCACATAGACAAGCCCTGTAACGCTGTTGATGGCAATTTTTCCAGGCATGGATATACTAATCTCGTCACGCAGGGAGCCGGCGGAATCGTAGACGCGCAGCTCGTTATTCATGGTGTCTGAAACATAGAGCTTGCCGTTGACGGGGTTGAAAGCGATATTGTCCGCGTAGTTTGCGTCAACGCGCAGCTCCTCGCCGGTGGCGGCGTCGATCACGGCCATGCCTTCCCCGCCGCGGGCAACATAAAGCACATTTTTCGCCGGGTTAGCCGCAACCTGCAGCACACCGCTGATTTCCAGGGTGTTCGCGAGCTCGTGGGTGTTCGGGTCGATAACGCCGATTTTGCCCGTGGAGCCGTTTTCGAGCCAGGCCGCGTAGGCGTAGCCGGTGCAGGACGGGCCGCAGTTGCATTCGCCGGGGGGGCCCTGCGGGCCGGTGGGGCCTGCTCTATATCCGAAACCCGGTGTAAAAAATAAAAGGCTTATGCTTCAGCGGCCAGGATTCGGTCCAGTTCATTTTGAAATTGGAATATGATAGTGATCGTTTTATCCTCGTGTACATAGATGGTTTCAACCAACCTTACAAGCAACGCGCGGTCGAGACTCTGTACGTTTTTGTATTTCAGGAACTCGACAAATGCTGAACTCTCGCCGCTCATTTCCTGTGCTAACCGCCGCTGCTCATCTTCCAGACTGTTGACAGCTGATTGAAGCCGCTCTATATCGGCATCAAACTTCGCCTTCATGAAACGATAATCATCGCGGCTGATTTCTCCAGACTTCCAGTCCGCATAGAGACCGGTTGACAACAGCCGGGTTTTTTCCAACGCCCGCTGTTTTTCGCGCAAAGATTTCCCTGCGCGCTTGCTTTGTTGCTCAGCGGCAGGGCTGCAGTTGATGTCCTCCGCAAAATCCGCCGCGGCATCCAAGAGAGCAATTTGCGCCTGAACGCTCTTGAGAACCGCGATTTCCAGGATATCCAATCGAATGGAGTGCTTCGTGCAATGGCTCGTTGATTTTTCTCTGTACGTTCGGCAGCAGTAATATGTCCTGCCCTTCGCGTTTGCCCGCTGCAACGCCTTGTTGCAGTCATAACATCGCAGGAACCCGGAAAAGAGATGGACCTCACGCTTGCCGTTTGGGGCTCGGGTGTCGCGCTGCAAAACACGAATCAGCATATCGTATTCCTCCTGCGTAAAGGTGGGCTCATGGGTATTCTCTACGACATACCATTCGTCCTCCGGCACACGAATCTGGTCATGGACTTTGTAGCTGACAATGCGAAATTTGCCCTGCACCATATGGCCCAAATTCACCTGATCAATCAGTATCCGCCGCACCGTCTGACCCGTCCACAGGCCGTCGTTATCCTGGGCGTGCGGGTTTTGATAATTCCAGCCGAGGCTGTGCTTGTAGGCTGTCGGGTTTGGAACACCCAGCTCGTTGAGCCGTTTTGCTGCGCCGGCCAGGCTCATGCCGCCCTGCACGATCCAGTTGCGCATATCTTTCTTGACCGGCACGATGTTCTCGTCGATGATCAGTTTGTTTTTGTCGTTCGGGTCTTTGAGATATCCATAGGGTGCGAACGCTCCAATGAATTCTCCCGCGCTGCGCTTGTGGTCAAAGGTGCGGCGTACATCGCTGGAGGTCTTGGCGGCAAAGCGGTCGTTCATCAAGCCGGTGATCGGCACCTCCAGGCCCGTGATCGCCTCGGGGTTTGTATATGTATCGATCTTCGGGTCCCCGGTTGAAATGAAGCGTACATTTTTCTGCGGGAAATAGGCCTCCAAATAGAAACCCTGGTCGGCGTAATTACGAAACGCGCGCGAGAGCGTTTTGCACACCACGCAGTTCACTTTCCCGGCATCAATGTCCTGTATCATGCGCAGGAAGCTTTCGCGTGAATCATCCGTCCCGCTCAAGCCGTCGTCGATGTAAAAATCAACGATCACATATTCGCCGACAAACTGCTTTTCAAGATAAGCCTTCAGAATTTTTTTCTGATTGATAATGCTTTCGCTTTCATCGTTGCCGTCCTCGCGGGACAGCCGGATATAGACCGCAACCAGCCATACAGTCAGTGCCGGTGCTTTCTTGACAGCGTTTTCTGGTCTTCTGCGTCCCATATGCATCCTCCTTTTTGTTTCATATTACTATGCATGAGGGTATTTGTCCTAATATCAATCAAAAAAGCATATTTCCCGATCATCCCCGCTCAGGGAAAATTGTGATTGACATCTCCTCCCAATCCATGTTATAATGAACGCGCAATAAAATACCAGCGCAATTTCGAGCCCTTCGCGCCTACAGCGACAGAAAGCCATGGCGCAGGGCCAATGCGTATGCGGGGAAACCGGCATGCGTTCCGTGTTTGAGAAGAAGTTTGCGATTGAAGCCCTTCCCAAAGAGGGGTGTTGGCTGTGCAGACTGAGCTTCTCGGTCTGCTTTTTTTGTATGTCTTGTTATATGCTATGTGATATATCAGATGGAAAGGGGCGTCCATATTGAAGAAAGCGATTGTGTGTATTTTCCTGCTGGCGGCGGCCGCTTCGCTGGTATCCTGCGGGACAAGCCCGGCGGCGGAGGCGGTTTCCGCTGAGCCGCTGAGCGTGACCCGGGCGGCTGTGGAGGAAGCCCTCTCTTTGGAGGCCGTTGACGCGGCCGAGACGGCGTTCGGGACGAGCGAAACGGCAGAAAGCATGTCAGAAACAGCACGCGCCGCGGCCCAAACAACGGCGACAGCCCAGGCGGGCACTTCTTTTGTGGCGCCGGCGAGGCCTTCGGCGACAGTGCCGGCAAACGCGGCGGCGCCCACAACAAAGGCAGCTGGACCGACGGCGGCGACAAAAGCCCCTGTGGCAGCGCCCACGACAAAGTCCAGCACGGCGGCGACGAAGGCGGTCACGACGGCAGCGGCAAAGCCCTCCACAACGAAGCCTGGCTATACCTATGGAACAACCGCCGCCATCACAACCACCCGGACCCAGGCCGGCAATCCCTCCCAGGCGACGACGCGGGCGACAACAAGCTCCGCCCCCACTACCACGAAATCCACCACCGCGGCTACCCTGCCCCAAATCCCGGCGTTCAGCATTACCGTGAAGGGCGGCGGCAAGACCCAGACCTTTACCAGCGCGGACGCCGCAAAGCTTTCGGTCCTGACAAAGACGATGACGACCGTAAATTCCTATGGCACGGTGACCAATTACAGCTTCACGGGCGTGCGCGTGCGCGATATCCTGTCCGCCTGCGGCATCAGCGTGCCAAGCGGCGCGGTTCTTCTGGTGACCTCGGCTGACACTTACACGGCGGAGCTGTCCTACGACCTGATCACGGCGGAAGACACCCTGCTGGCCTGGAAGGACCGCGGCGACACGCTTGTTCCGCCGCGCATGGCCCCCCGGGGCAGCCGGAATTCCGCGCTCTATGTCAAGGAGGTGGCATCCATCGAATTGAAATAGCGCCTGCCGTCTCCGCGAAAATGCAAGAAATAATATAACATAATTCGAAAGGACTTTTTCTCATGCTCAAAAAAGTATTCATGTTCTCCCTGGCCATTATTTTCGCCGTTGGCTCGTTTGTCTTCAACGGCATCCGCAGCTGGTTCGTTGATCCAACGCCCACCACCACGGTTTCCGCAGAAGAGTCCACGGAACCGCCCTCTGAACCGCCCGGACCGTTATTTCCGGATCCGCAGACCTTCGACATCAGCGCCTTGATTGTCCAGGCCTTTATTGACGAGAATCCCGAAAGCTTTGTCGAAGCGCAGGAATGCGTTCTGACCCCTTCGAGCGGCAGCGACAGAACCTACATCGTGGACGGCGCCATCTTGATTGACCTGCTGGAGGACCTGGGCGCCGATGTCGCGGCGATCAATTCCGCCTCCACCCTCAAGGTGATTTCGAGCGACGGCGTATTCGAGAACTATGCCTATGATATGATCGTGAGCGAGGGCACTCTGATGTCCCTGTATTATGTCAACTACAACGGCTCCACCGCGAATACCGACATTCCGCGCCTGTTCCCCGAAACGGGCAGCAACAATATGGCCGTGAAGGAAGTCGCCTCGATGGTTCTTACCTACGCTTAAAGGCTTGGAGGCTCTCTATGACGAAAAAAGCATTTGCGCTGCTGCTGGCGGCGTGTGTGTGCGCGGCGCTCTTCGGCTGCGGCAGGCAGGCCGCAGCCGGGGGGCTTGCTCCCGGTGTGTATACCGGCGCGGGCGCCGGCCACGGCGGGGACATTGAAATCCAGCTCACCGTGGGGGAGGATGGCCGCATCGCCGCTGTCGCGATTCTCAGCGAAAACGAAACCCCTAGCTACGCCGCCGGAGCCCTGGAGGCGCTGCCCGCACTGATCGCGGAAAGGCAAAGCCTGGGCGTTGACGCCGCCGCGGGGGCGACAATTTCCCGCAACGGCGTCATGGAGGCTGTGGCCGACGCCATCGCGAAGGCTGGCGGAGACCCGGAAGCTTACGGCTACCGTTCCGCCGCCGACCGCGCGGATGAGAGCGAAATTGTCATTACCGGCCTGCCGGAGGAGCTGGTTCTCTCCGGCGCGTCCCTGAGGAACGATTACGAGCTCACGGAGCTTGACACCGTTTCGATCAATTCCAGGGGCACGGAAAAACCGGTGCACGCGAAGGGCGTGCTGCTGGAGACGATTCTTCAGCGTGCCGGCGCGTCGCTGCAGGACTATGCCTGCGCCACCGTGACAGCCACGGACGGCTACGAAATCCTGATTCCGGAAAGCGTTTTACGGGGGCGGGATATCCTCCTTGCCTTCGAGATCAATGGTGAGGCCATTGAGCCCCGGGCCGTGGTTCCGGAGGAGCGGGCGATGTATTGGGTAAAATTCATCAGCGAAATCGCGCTGGAAAAAGAGACCGGCGGCGGGCCGGCTCCGGAAGAGCTTCGGGTCGTTTCGCTGCGCGGGCTGATCAGCCAGCTGCGCGGCCAGGCGGAGGACTACAAGTATTACGACGCCGCCTGCAGGGCGATCCCCCTGGAGCTCCTGCTGGCGCGGCTTGACACAGACAAAAACGGTCTGGTAACCATCGTCTCGGCGGATGGCCTGGAAAAAACGGAGAAATATGACACCTTCGCCGCGCAGCTGCTCCTCATTGAGGGCTCGGAATACGCGCCGATGTATATCGGCCCCAACCTGCCTGAGGGAATGCGGGTGAAAAACGTTTCCTCCATCCAGGTCGGGGACATACTGCTGAAGGATTAGCATGCTGAAAAAATGGCTGCGAAAATTCAACCTGTTTCACCTGATCCTCATCGCCGTGATGGCGGCGCTGGGGGTCGGGGTGAAGCCTGTTGTGTCCACCCTGGCGCATCTGATTACCGGGCCGCTGTTTATTCCGGGCGGGGTGGTGGCCGGCGGGATATACATGCTGTTTCTGGTGCTGGCGGCGTCGCTGACGCGCGCGCGCGGGGCCGGCGCCCTGTGCGGGCTGTGCCAGGGCCTGCTGGTGCTGGTGGCCGGTGTCGCCGGTTCTCACGGCGCGCTGAGCCTCGTGACTTACCCCCTGCCGGGCCTCGCGGTTGACCTCGCGTTTTTCATTTTTGCCCGGAAGGAAAGCAATCTGGCCGCCTGCTGCGCCGCCGGCATGCTGGCAAATCTGGCCGGTACGCTGTCGGTGAATTTCGCTTTCTTTTCCATGCCTCTTATCCCGCTGCTGCTGAGCCTGTTCGCGGCGGCGCTGAGCGGGGGCCTGGGCGGCGTGGCCGCGCACTGGATTACAAAACAGCTGAAACGGTGGGAGGTTTTACAGTGAATTCGTCATTTCATTCTCCACTTCATTCGCAATTCAATACGCGATTCGCGATTCGCCATTCGCGATTACGGGTGATTTCGCTTGCCGTGATTGCCGCGCTGCTTCTGACGCTCACGGCCTGCGGCGTGCCTTTTATGGGCATAAAATTCATTACCGGCGATATTGAAATGCGGGGCGGCTTTTCACCGCCAATTCTTGGCAGAAGCTTATCTCTGGAGGATATCATCCTGATGTGCGAGCCCCGCGCGGCGGAATTCGATGTGCTGATCACCGGATATGACGGCCTGGCCGTGCGCGTCGCCGGGGAGGACCTGTCATGCTGTGAGCTGGTATATTCCAAGGATTATTATTGGGAATTGCGCTGCGATTCCCATCCGCCGTCGGTGAAGGTCAAGAATATCAAGGAAATCGCGGTGCTGAGCCGTTCGGAGGATCCCTATGCCGCGCGCTTTTTGAGTGACGGCAAGGCGCAGAGCCTTACAGCTGGCCAGCTGCTGCTGCACGGCGCCTTTACGGCCCTGCAGGAGGAGGGCACAAGCAAGCTGAACGGCAAGAGCGTCACGGTTTACACGACAAAGAGACGCGTCGCGCTGTCAACGCTTTTGCCGGACAGCGAGCGTCTGTACGCCGTGGGCTTCGATGGAACGGCCGCGTATTTTCGCGGCACGGCGGACTGTTATCTGGAAAGCGCCGGAAACAGCGTCGACCTTCTGCTGGCGGATGGACAGGTCATCGCGGACCTGGCGGGGGTGATGGCGGAGCCGCCCGCCTTTACGATCAGCGAAACCGCCGTGGATGCCCTGCATTTTCTGGAGCGGGGCGAGCGCGTGATGGTCCTTGAGCTGGATAGCCTGGGCTGGGAAATGCTCCAACGGGCGGGAGAGGAATACGCGCCCTTTCTGCATTCCCTTCAGCCGCAGAAGGCCCTGGCGGCATTTCCATCAGACTCCAAGACCGGCATCGCCTGGATGACCGGTGTCTCCGCGCCGGAAGGCGATCTTTTCCAGCGGGCGGCAAAGCTGGGAAAATCCTGCGTTTATATCGAGGGCAGTCAGGCCTTTCCCGGCGTCAGCCT
>WRMQ01000068.1 GCA_009777055.1 Oscillospiraceae bacterium | reverse complement strand
AAGTACCATCGTATAAGGCGTTACCGTATCGTTGACGTAATCCACGAAGTTGATCACGTAGCCTGTGCCCACGTATTCTCCCGGGCTGTCGGCCACGAATCTGCCGTTGCCCTTCACCTGGAGATACACCCCGTCCGTGGCGCCGTCCTCGCCGATAATGTCCTCAATCCTGAGCTTGTCTTTGAAGCCGTAGATGTAATCGTTGTAGTCGTCCACGATGATATCCGGGTGGATGTCGAGGATTTCGGGATCCTCCTCGTCGCCGGGCCCTGTGACAGGCACCACCGTGATCTCGCAGGTGGCGGTGAAGCCGCCGCTGATGGTTGTGCAGGTAATGGTCGCGGTGCCCTCGCCCACCGCCGTCACAACGCTGCCCACCGACGGATTCATGTTGTTTACCGCCGTGGCCACGGTGGAGTCGCTTGATGTCCATTGCACGTATTTGTACGTACCGTCCTCCGGGGCGACCTCAGGCATGAGCGTTACGGTGTCGCCGACATTCATGGTGTGCGACGTGATATTGAGGCTCACGCCGGTGGCTGGCACATTGGTCGTTATGGCGCAGGTGGCTGTGAAGCCGCCGTCCTGCGTGGTGACGGTGACCACGCAGCTGCCCCCGCCCACAAAACTGACCAGGCCGTTTTCGCTCACTGTGGCCACGGAGGTGTCGCTGCTGCTCCAGCTCACGTTCTTGTTCGACGCGTTAATGGGGAGCACCGTCGCCTGCAGCGGATAGGTCGCGCCCTTGTTCTGCGACAGCCCGGGGAAATTAAGCGTCACGCCGGTTACGGCCTCTGTTCCGGGATTGACCGTGAAGTCACAGCTCGCCTTCAGGTTCGAATAGAGGAGCGAGGTGCAGGTAATGGTCGCCGTTCCGCCGCCCTGGCCCGTCACCAGGCCCGTGTTGCTCACGGTGGCCACGCTGGGGTCGCTGCTGCTCCACTGCACCAGCTTCTGCGTGGTGGTTTCCGCCGGGAGGAAGGTCTCAATGAGCTGGAATGTATCCCCCGCGTCCATCGTATGGCTGGTTTCATTTAATATGATCTTTTCGGCCAGGATAAATACGGTAAAGCTGCTGGTATCGGTATACCCGCCCTCCGCCGTGGTCACGGTAATGGTCGCCGTTCCGCCGCCCACAGCCTGGGCATAGCCGCTGGCGCTGACCACGCATACGCTCTCGTCGCTGGAGCTCCAGGCCAGGGCCTTGTTCGTGGCGTTTTCGGGATATACCGTGGCCGTATATTGATACCCATCGCCGCGCTGGCGGGTGACGTTGTGGATATTCAGCGCGACGCCGGTCACAGGCTCAAGCACCGTGACAAGGCAGACAGCGCTGCGCCCGCCGTCCACAGTGGTGGCGGTGATCAACGCCGTGCCCCCCGAAAGCGCTGTCACGATTCCGTTTGCGTCCACCGTGGCGACGGATTCGTCGCCGCTGCTCCAGAGGACCGCGGGATTCGCCGCGTTAATCGGAATCACCTCCGCCGCCAGCTGGAAGGTCTCCAGCTTCTCAAGGGTAAGGGCGCTCTCATTAAGGGAAATCCCCATCACCGGTATAATGGCCGGCGGCGTATCGGGGCCAAGGATCCATCCGCTTTCGATGAGGTCACCAAAGCCGGGCGTTTCCTGAACAAGAACGCTGTCCTTATACCAATCCGCCAGCACCAGCCCGCTGCCCAGGAACTCTATCGTACCTTCGTTCCACAGGGTCTTCGTATCTTTTACGGCCAGGGCGCCGCCGTCCGGAATGGGCAGATAGTGGTCCGGGGGAAAGACGCAGTCCTCCATGACCATTACGCGGCTGCCGAAGAACTCGCCGGCGTGGTCCGGCGTCTGGAACACGATGCCCTCGGTGAACGTGAGGCCCTGGATACCGTTATACGCGAAGACCACGGCGTCGCCGCTGACGCTGCCCGTGGAGGGCTCCGCGAAGGAGCTCAGGCCGATATCCGTGGGGGCCGGCGGAACGCTGCCGCCAAAGCTGATGCCCCGCTGGGCGTAGATTACGCCGCCCGTAATGTTGATTGCGTCGCCCGCGCCGTAATAGGCGCCGCCGATCCCCGCCGCGTAGTAACCGCCCGTGGAGTGAATCAGGCCGCCGCTGATGTTGACGACTGTCTCGCCGGGCAGGTTGCTGCTGCGCCCGCCGATGCCGGAGCACTCGTCGCCGCCCTGGGCCGTGATATCGCCGCCGCTGATATTGACGTATACATGCGCGTCGCCGCTGCCCATGCCGCCGGTGCCGCCGCCGCCGATGCCCGGCGCGAAGGAGGAGCCCTCCGCATAGACAGTGCCGCCGCTGATGTCAACGCTGATGTCGCCGAAAAGTATGACTCCCGCCCCGATGCCGGTGCCGTTATAGCTGCCGCCGCCCTGGGCGGTGATGTCGCCGCCGGATATTTTCACCTGTCCGCCGAAGCTCCTGCGCCCGCCGCCGATGGCCGCGCACCAGCTTTCTGCCGAGGCGTTCACCGTGCCGCCGCTGATTTCGATGATACCGACGCTGTCTTCGTAAAGAAACGGAGCCTCCAGGGAGCCGCCGCCAATGCCCGCGCCGCCGTTATAGCCCTCGGTCTGGCCGCGCGCGGTAACCTCGCCGCCGGTGATCACAATATGCTCACCCTGCGAAAGCCCGCCGGAGCCGATGCCCGCGCCGCCGACGCCCGACTCGGCCTCCACCGTGCCGCCATGAATCGCGATGACACCGCTGGAAATACGGCTGTCCATCAGCATCGGGACCTTTCCGCCGCCGCCGATGCCCGCGCCAAAGAGGCCGCCGGCGGCGTTCACCGTGCCGCCGCTGACGGTGATATCCGGCGTGCTGGCCTGATAGCCGCCGCCGATTCCCGCGGCGCCCTCGCCGCCCTGGGCGGTAACCTCGCCGCCCGCCAAATTTATGCTCAGCTTGTAGCCATATTCATAGGAGCCGAAGCCGATGCCCGCGCCCAGCTCGCCGCCGATGGCGTTCACCACGCCGCCTAGGATCGTGATGTTCTTTTCGTCGCCCTGGGTAAACAGCCCCCCGATGCCCGGCATATATTTCGCGCCCCGGGCCGTCAGGCTGCCTGTGCCGTCAATCGTAAGGCTGGCGTTCCTGCCCAAAAGCACGCCGCCGGTTTCAATCTCCTCGCCCGTGAGACTGCTGTCGCCCTCCAGCAGGAGAAAAACATCCGTATCGCTGCCGGTTTCCAGCGGAGTACGCATGGTGGCCGCCTGCACGCCGCCCAGGGTCAGGGTAACGGCGTCCAGGCCGCTTGCCACGCGGATGACGTCCCTGCGGGTCTCCGCCACGCCGGGGCGCATCAGAACCGTGTATCCGCCGTTTTGCCTGATGGTCAGGGTGTTATCCGTATAGCTCACCACGTCGGCGCTGTAGGTATTCTGCGCGGACTGCAGGATGTAGTCGCCGTAGACCACACTGCCCCCGCCCTCAATTTCGCCCCCCAGGATTGCCTGGGGATTGATGATCAGGCCGTCGTTGATGAGCTTGCTTCCGTCCAGATCAATCGTCCAGCCCGGCGGCACCTCAAGAGCGGTTCCGGCGGGCACGGCAAGATCCGCGCGCAGGGTGATTTTCTTTCCGGCCTTGTCAATTTCGCAGCCCGCCGCGTCGTCGATGCGCATAAAGCCCGTAGAGGCCCCCAGGCCCTCTATCTGTGTGGCGAAGACAAAGCCGTCGCTGCCGGCGGATATGCCCTCCACCCCGCCGTCGGAGGCGATCACCGTGCCGCCGCCGAACTGCGCGGACGCCGCGCGGATCGCCGCGCCGCCGCCGCCGTTGAGGGCCACAACCGCGCCGCCGCCGATAACGAACGCTCCGGCGTCAATGCCATCCTCCACGGTGAGCAGGCCGCCGGTTATGATAATATCGCAGGCCGCGTCGTCGATTCTGGCTGCCGACACTGTGCCGCCGCGCAGGCTCAGCGCCGCGCCGCGGAGCTCATCGGCCTCCAGGATACCGTCCTCCACATCGAAGACTGTCAGGCCCGGAAGACCTAATTCACCGCCCGCGATCAGCCTGCCGCCGGTCATATGGACATCCTCCGCCGTCAGGCTGGGAGCGTCCAATTCGCCGCCGCTGATATCCAGCGCGAAGGCGGCGGCCTCCGGCACGAAGAGGCTGCCGCCCCGGAGCTCCAGCTCAGAGGCAAGCCAGAAGCCCCCGCTCTGAGCCATACCGGCGTTGGCCGCGCCCGTGACGGTGATTTTGTCACCCATCAAAAAGCCCAGCTCGCTTTCGATATAGCTTTCGCCCACCAGATTCAGGCTGATCTCCGCCCCCTGGAAGGAGGGCGGGGTTGTGAGGGAAAGCCCGCGGAAGGTGATGGTCGCCTTCACGCCGGGCGGCACCACAATCTGATCCGCCGTAACGGGCGCGCGCATGGAGACCGTATAGATTCCGTCCTGCAGAATCTGCAGGCTGTCCCCGCTGTAATCCACCACAAGGGGATCATAGACATTTTGCACGGGGGAGCTGATGATCAGGTCCTTTTCCCGCATGGCCTCGCGTCCGGCGGCAAAGGCGTCGGCATATGCCAGGGCCAGGGGCAAATGAAGCATGCGGTAAGCGGTTTCGTCGCTTGTAAAATAACCGAAGGCCGGGCCGGTGGCCTGGATATGGCTGATGATCTCCTTGACCTCGGCGGCATTGAGGTCGGGGTGCCTCGACCAGAGGATTGAGGCCGCGCCTGTGGCGTGGGGCGCCGCCATAGAGGTGCCGCTGGCCGTGCCGTAGCCGGTCCAGTTGGAGCTGTAGATATTCGCGCCGGGCGCGGCGATGTCCACCCGCTCGCCGTAATTGGAAAAGCTGGTCAGGCGGTAGCCCTTTTCGGCGTCGCGGAAATTTTCCGCGGCGGCCACCACAAGAACGCGGTTGATGAGGTCTTCCGCCGCGAGGCCATAGGGGGCGGCGTATTGCCCCGCCGTGGGCTCGTCGAACACGAAGCAGCCCGCGTTGACCGCGTTTGTGCCGTCGTTGCCCGCCGCCTGCACCACCAGAAAGTCATAGCCCTGGGCCAGCAGCTTCGCCATGGCCAGGGCAAAGGAAGCCGTACCGCCGCCGCCCACGCTGAAGTTGATGGCCTGCGCGCCGCTTTCCACCACCCGGGCCAGACCGTCCAGCAGCAGGGAGTCGCTCAAGCCCCGCTCGCTGATGCCCGCCGAGGCAAAGCTGAGCGCGCCGTTGTGCACGATGCCCGTAATGCCCAGCTGGTTGTCCGCCGCGGCCGCGATGGTGCCGGACACGTGGGAGCCATGGTCCGAGCCGCTGTAGTTGTAGCCGTTGGAGCTCAGGTTGGCGACCTCCATGCCATCCCCGGGCTCGGCGAATTCCGGATGGCTGAGGTTGATGCCGCTGTCAACAACGCCGACGCTCACCGGCGTATAAGGGTACACCGGCGCGTCCACACCCATCATGTCCCAGGCCTCGGGCAGGCCGATGGCCTTGAGGCCCCAATTGCTCCCGCCGGTGCCCGTCCAATTGACAAGGGTTGTCCCCTCCTGCCAGGGGTCGTCCGGGATATAGTCCTCCAGCTCGGTGACCCCGTCCGGCTCGGCCAGCGCGATCTCGGGCAGGGCCTGGAGCGCGGCGGCCAGCGCCTCAAGTGCCTCGTAGCTTTCGGCCCGCACGGCCACGGTATACATGTTCAGCAGCTTGTTATAGCCTGTGATAACGCAGTTTTCCCGGTTAAGCAGCGCCCGCGCCCTGCTCTCGCCCACGCTGTCGTGAAAGAAGAGGATCAGCTCATTTTCCACGTACTGCGCGCCGCTGGGCGCCTGGGCAATCTCCTCCTCCGCCGGCACGGGTATGTAGCCGATTTCATCCATCAAAGCGGCCAGAGGATCGCCCTTGATCAACTCCTCCGCGCCGCTGAGCAGCGCCGGGCCCGCCGGCAGCAGCATCGCCAAAACGATGAGCCAGACCAGACCCTTTCGGAACAGACGGTTTTTCATATGTATACTCCTTTCCTAAACTATTCTTCCTAAACTATTCTTCCTAAACTATTCTAAGCTTTCTTAAGCTTTTCTTAAGCTTGCCTGGGCATCGCGGTTCTTTTATCTTGACAGGGCTCCTGTAGTTCCATTATAATAGGCATATCATAAAAAAATGCGGAGGATCGTCCTGTTATGAAAACAATCATTTCCCTGATCATTCTGGGCATGCTGGGGGGCTCGCTGGGAGCTGACAAGCCGAACACCGGCGCCGCGCCCGGCAGCTTCACCCGGCAGGATTACGCCAACGCCATGCGGGACGCCATCGGCGGCGAAAATCCCCGGGTGCTGGAGCTGGGCATGCTCGGCGCCCACGACGCCTTCACCAGCGGGATCAACCGGAAATCGCTCCCGGATCCCAACAACGGCGATGTGGATTTTCTGCAAAATCCGGTTCTGCGCTTTTTCGCCAGCGGGGTCGTCGCCCAATTGAGCCGCACGCAGAAATCCTCGGCCTATGCGCTGGCGCGGCACGGCGTACGTTTTTTTGACGCCCGGGTCACCTATGTGGACGGCGTATGGTACACCAGCCATGGCCTCATTTCGCAAGCCCTGGAGCAGGTTCTGCGGGAGCTCATCCGTTTTATGAGCGAGACCGGGGGCGAGGTTCTGGTGATCAGCTTTTTGGGCGTGGCGGGGAACTCCAACCGCGCCCTGCTGGACTATCTTGCCACGGTAACGGAGGGGGGCAAATCCATTTTGGATTATGTGCGCTACGACGCGGCGGCGATTCCCCTGCAGCAGCTGCGCTACCGGGACGTGACGAAGGGGGGCTCCGGCGCGGTGCTGCTGCTGCAGGAGGAGCCCGGCCCGAAGCACTATCCCCGCGCCAACGCGATTTGGGGCCGCTGGCATAACACGAACGATCCGGAGCGGCTGCTCCAGGGCATCGCGGAGGAAAACCAGCGTATTCTGGACGACCCCGGCTGGTACAAGGAGCGCTTTATCTGGAATCAGGCCCAGCTCACCATGCAGACAGGCTGGCCGGATGCCCTGCGCGTGCTCATCGACTGGTCGCTGCTGAACATGGCCCGCAAATTCAACCGCCGCCTGCTGCCCCTCCTGCCGGAAACCATGGCCCAGCTGCCCATCGTCGGCGTCGACTACGCGGACAACATGAACGGGGATTGGAATGACAAAGTGATGGAAATTATTTCGGCGTATAACCGGGGGCTGGCCTGAGCAGCCTTCCGTCCAGCAGGCAGCGCTCCAGTATCCCGTTCATCTCCGCGATCAGTACCCCGTAGTTCGTCAGCGGCACGCCCCGCGCCTCGCAGCACCGCAGCCGGGAGCGGACCGCCCGTCGGCCCAGCATGCACGCGCCGCAGTGGATAACAAGGTCAAACGCGTCAAAGCCCGCCGATCTGTCAGCGGAGCCATACGCGGTAAAATCACGTCCGGCACAGAAAGAAAAATCGAACTCCTTTCCCGTAAAGGCGCGGATCCAGCGGGGCAGCTTCACGGTGCCGATGTCGTCGCACTGGCGGTGGTGAGTGCAGCCCTCGGCAATCAGGATACGCGCGCCCTCCGGCAAGCCGGCCAAAGTCCTCGCGCCGCGGACAGAGGCCTCCAAAAAGCCCTGGTACCGGGCAAACAGGATTGAGAAAGAGGTCAGCGGCACGGAGACGGGAACGATCCCGGCCACCCGCGCGAACACCTGGGAGTCCGTCACCACCAACGCGGGGGGCGTGTTCAGCCCCGCAAGGGCCGCGGCCAGCTCCGTTTCCCGGGCAATCACGCATATGGCATGGGCGTCAAGCGCTTCGCGCAGGGCCTGCTGCTGGGGAAGAATCAGCCGCCCCTTCGGCGCGGCGCTGTCAACAGGCGTCACCAGCACGACGGTCTCCCCCGGCGCGAAAAGATCCGCCAGAAGAGGCGGCTCCCCGTCCAGGGTATCCAGCAGGCGGGCCAGGCGCTCCTTCAGCTCCTCCACCTGGTATCCTGTCAGAGCAGAAACGTCGATCTCATGCGCTTCCCGCGCGGGGCGCGCCTGTGTCAGATCACTCTTATTGTGCGCGATGAGATAGGGTATCCCCTGCCCCCGGATCAGCTCCAGGAGCTCCCTATCAATGGGAGACATGCCCTTCACGGCGTCGGCCACCAGCACGGCGGCATCGCATTCCCGCAGGGCCTGCCGGGTTTTTTCCACCCGCAGCGCGCCAAGCTGCCCCTCGTCGTCAAAGCCGGGCGTGTCAAGGATCACCACGGGCCCTAAGGGCAGCAGCTCCATGGCCTTGCGCACGGGATCCGTTGTGGTGCCCGGAACCGGCGACACCACGCTGAGGGCCTGCCCGGTCACGGCGTTGACCAGGCTGGATTTTCCGGCGTTGCGGCGCCCGAAGAAGCCGATATGGGCACGCCGCGCCGCGGGGATGGCGTTGAAGCACATGAGCGGCTCCTTTCATCGCTTTGGGCCAAAATCATGGGTTCGCCAGCGTCAGCGTGGCCATCACGGCAAAGTGATCCGAGGGGAACAGGCCGTCGTAGCTGTCGCGTAAAATCTGATAACCGGCCACGCCGCGGAGGTAGTGATTCGCCATGATAAAATCAATGGGCACGCCCTGCGTTTCGCCGCTGTAGCCGTGATAGCTGCAGCCGCTGTCGGCCTCGCCGGCCAGCGCGGCGGTATCCCTGAGCTCAGCCTGCATCAGATAGTCGTAGGCCTGGGAATCGGGTTCGCAGTTAAAGTCCCCGGTGAGCACCGCCGGCGCGTTGCGGGCGTTGATACGGTTGGCCAGCAGCGCCGCGCTGTTCACCCGGGCCGCCTCGCTCTGGTGGTCAAAATGGGCATTGTAGTGCACATAGCTGAAGCCGGTTTCTTTATCCCGAAGCAAAGCCCAGGCGGCGATGCGCGGCAAAGAGGTGCCCCAGCTCATAGAGAGGACGCAGGGCTTTTCCGAAAGCCAGAATACGCCGCTGTCCAGGCATTCGTATTTGTCCTTGCGGTAGAGGATCGGCACACCCTCACCGAGGCCCTGATGCCGCCCGTAATCGCAGGCCATGGCATAGCTGTCGCACAGCTCGCGCTTTAGCTTGTAACGGAAATAATCGGTGGCCTCCTGCAGGCCCACGGAATCGGGCATCTCCTCCAGAATAGTGCTTACGATGCCATTCATGCGGTTTTCGGGTTTTTTGTCGCCGGTTCCAGGGCCGTAAATGTTGAAGCTCATAATCTTGAGCTCCTGAACGAGAGCATCCTCATAGGCCTCATAGACGGGCGGGCCCGGAGGCGGGACCAGCTGCGTGGAGCAGGTGGAGGTAAAGGGCAGAATGAGCGAAACAATGGCGATCAACACGGTTGAGATCACGGTAAAAATGGCGGACATGTCGATGCTCCTTCCTCTTTTTGCGCTTTCTTTTTCGCTTTGCGCCTGATGCTTCAATTATAGCACGGCAGGAAAAAAAATGCAACTTGCTTTTTGCCGAATGATATGATATAGTTAGATGCACAACGATGGGAGGTACACGATTATGGCAACACCACAGGCGCTGGGCATGGTGGAAACGAAGGGCCTCATTGGCGCGATAGAAGCGGCGGACGCGATGGTGAAGGCCGCCGGCGTCAGCCTCATCGGCAAGGTGAAAGCGGGCGGCGGCCTCGTCACCGTGATGGTGCGCGGCAGCGCGGGCGCGGTCAAGGCCGCCACAGACGCGGGCGCCGCCGCGGCCTCCGGCGTGGGCGGGCTCGTAAGCGCACGCGTCATCCCCCGCCCCCACAGCGAACTGGAGAAAATCCTGACGATCTGGTTAAGCTGATTCAGCCGCAATCATAAGTTTACCGCAATAGTTGCAATGAAGGATATTTATGGAGATGAACGGCGATAAAGCGGAGCATATGACGCATCTGCGCGGTGCCGCGCTTGTGCCGAAGACGCATCCGCGTATCCGGCTGCGGGGCAGGCTCGACAGCCTGGAGGCACTGGTTCTTCTGACAATACAGCAGGCGCGGCAGGCCGGGCGTTTTGAGACCGAAGCCGCCCTGGAGGAGCTCTATCTTTTCACGCAAAAGATTCTGGCCTGCGAGGTCAAGGGTCAGGCCTTGCCCGCGTTCAGCCTCCTGGGCCTGGACAGCGCCGGGCTGCGCCGCGCGTCCCACCACCCGCAGGCACACGCGGGCTCTTCACACGCCCTGCCCCACAGTGGCATGCCGTCCCTGGCTCTGTGGCTGAATTACCTGCGCACACAGGCGCGTGAAGCAGAGCTATGCGCCTGCGAGGCCTTCACAACAGATGAAAGCATACAGCGCCCCGATCTCATCGAGGCGCTCAATCGCTTAAGCAGCGCGGTATATCTGCTGCTTTTAGCTGAGCTGGATGGAAGTGAAAAACTTAGAAATCAGTCATAATTTAATACGCTGACTATTTTCTGAAATTTCCCCTTTTCGGTTGTCATTTTAATATGCACGTGTTATAATGCGAATGGTTGCACTCCCACTGTTGGATAACAGTGGGAAGATGGTCATGTGCGCGGGTGCTCCGCACACAAGTGGTGAATGTTCGCGGCGGTGTCCGGTTTCAGTCCATGCTAAGACTTTAACTGCCGTGGCCCTTCCGAGCCCATGAAGCTTTATGCGAAAATCCTGAAGCTTCATGCTAGAAAGGAGGGCCAAGCTTATGTGTATAGCCTTCGATCAGGCGCTCGCGCTTGCCTCGCTGGTCGTATCATTGGTCGAATTGCTCTTGGTTTTACATCAGCGTAAAAACAAGAACTAGCCGCTCCTCACCCTAACAAAGTGTAACGGCTAGTTCTGTTGGCATTTTCAGTAGGAAGGGAGTTCACCATCAGCTACCATGCAACCCTCCCGACAACCTTATTATACACCGGCTATGGTGAGGTTGTCAATAGGGAGGGATACTTTTTTGCGCGAATCTTGTCTTCGCAAGAAAACACCCGATTGACCTAACCCGCCTGGTCCATGTCCCGCTTCAGCCGCTCAATGATCTTCTTTTCCAGCCGGGAAATGTAGCTCTGCGAAATGCCCAGCAGGTCGGCGACTTCCTTTTGCGTGTGCTCCTTCCTGCCGTTGATGCCGAAGCGCATGTGCATGATCAGGCGCTCCCGTTCGTCCAGGGCGTTCACGCAGCGCATGAGAAGATTTCGCTCGTCCTCCTCCTCCACCCCCACGTTCACCGCGTCCACGTCGCTGCCGAGAATGTCGGAAAGCAGCAGCTCGTTGCCGTCCCAGTCAATGTTGAGTGGCTCGTCGATAGACACGTCCCCCCGGGTGGGCGTGATCTTGCGCAGGTGCATGAGGATCTCGTTTTCAATGCAGCGGGAGGCATACGTCGCCAGCTTGATGTTTTTTTCGGGACAAAATGTGTTGACCGCCTTGATCAGGCCAATCGTCCCAATGGAAATCAAATCCTCCACGCCAACGCCGCTGGTTTCGAATTTCTTCGCGATATACACCACCAGCCGCAGGTTGCGGGTGATCAGGACCTCCCGCACGCTTTCGTCCCCTCCCCGCAGCCGCCCCATAACCTCCGCCTCCTCCTCCCGGCTCAGCGGAAAGGGCAGCGCCTGCGCGCCGTTGATATAATAGATATCATCCGGCTTTCGGCGCCTCCGGCGTACGCGCAGCGTCAGTTTTTTCCAAAATAGAATCATTCGGCCCATCACGTTATCCCCCACTTTATCGTTCTATCATCGAAGCCTGTAATATCACATGGTAAGAGCCATCGGAAAGCGAATCCTTCGTGACCGCCACAATGGTCTGGAGGTTTCGCGTTGTTCCGCGCTTTGTTTTGACCGCCACCTGGTCTGAGCGGAAGGCGGGCAGCAGCCCCGAACGCCCCAGCGCGTGGAAGGGAATCTCCCGCAGACGGCTGCGCCAGGGCTCGCTTTCCGGCAGAAGGGCAAGGTCCTCCGCGCCGCCGAAAAAGCCCAGAAGGCTCTCAGGCAAAAAGCTCCGGACGGCATCCAGCTCCGCCACGATTACAGGCGCGCCGGTAAAGCCGTCGGTGAGGGTGTTGCCGGAATCGTAGAGCGCGGGCAAGGTGATACTGCGCCCAAGCATGTGTATTGTGGCCTGGCAGGCGTTGGCTCCCGGATGCCTGCGCCGCAGCAGCGCGACGATTCCCCGCACCGCCGCGTAGCAAAGGCAGGCGAAAATCACGAAGGCGGCAAGGCTCACATCAAAGTAAACCGTTCCGTTCTGGTAGAACATGCCGCCGGGCTTCCAGCTGAGCCAAAGGGCCAGCATCAGCCCGGCGAAGACAAAATTCGCCGCGAAAAAGGCCGTGAAGCAGCGCAGCCAGCGCCGCCAATTGCCAAAGGCGTAAGCCGTCCAGACGATAAGCGCGCCGCTCAGGAGCTTTTCGACGAGCAGCAGCCACCAGGGCACGGGCGGCAAAAAGATAAGCAGCGAAGCGGCTCCGCCCAGAAGCGAGGCCAGCAGCAGCCGCCAGCGCTTCGTTTGCACCGCCGAAAAAAACGAGCTTGCCGCCAACAGGAGATATGTAACGAAAATATTGACAGCGACCAGCACATCGACATAGATGATCTCGGACATACCCCACCGCCCGCTTCTTAAAAGTGAAGCATCCTCTGACCGGAAATTCCGGAACGAGGATGCTTTCATTATACGGTTTGTCTCGCGAAGTTTCTGTCAAAATGTGCTTATCCGAAAGATTTTACCCTACCCCACCCCAAACAACCGAAGCAAGAAGGCGATAAACCTTTGCCAGAAGCTCTTTTTCTGTGGGGTGGTTTCGCCGGAGGCTTCGCCGCCGGTGCCGCTGTTTTCACCGGCTCCGTCTTCGC
>WRMQ01000067.1 GCA_009777055.1 Oscillospiraceae bacterium | reverse complement strand
CCTATGGGGTGAACTCCCACAGGCTGCTGGTGCGCGGGCGGCGCACGGAAAACGCCCTGAACGCCGGCTGGGAAACGGTTTACGCCGGCGCCAGACACCTGGACAAGCCCATGGCGATTCTGATATGCCTGATCCCGGCGCTGCCGCTTATGCTTCTTCTCATCATTTTGAGAGGCCGGAAAATCCGCAAAGGAGGAATCCATCACAGATGAAGCGATTGATCAAAAGTATTCTCGCCGCGCTCCTCGTGCTAACGCTGGCTTCGGGCGCCGCCTACGCATTGGATTCGCAGCCGTCGAGCCTGACGGTCGCTATGAAATCCGGCGAAACACCGCTGGGCGGTATCGGCGTCGCGGTCTGCCTCGTGGCCGGCGCCTTGGAGGGAAACGGCTGGGCGGACTATGTCGCCACGCCCGCCTTCGCGGACGCGCAGGCCGATTTTACGGACCTGACCAAGGAGAAAAACATCGCTTTGGCGGCCACCCTCGACGCCTACGCCACCGCCCATGATATCCAGCGCAGCCAAAAAACCACGGGCGCGGACGGCAAGGCGGCTTTTCCGGATTTATCGGCCGGGTTATACCTGGTGGCGCAGACGGACGGCGAAAGCAGCGAGTATATCATCGCGCCGTACCTTGTCGCCGTCCCCGTTATGAACGAAAGAACGAGATCGTGGGACTACAACGTGACCGCGTACCCGAAAACGGAGCCCATCAGGCGCGACATCAAGGTGGATTCCGTGAGCGTATACAAAGTATGGGCAGGCACGGACACCCCGCCGGGCGGCATTCTGGCGCAGCTGTACCGCGACGGCGTCCCCTATGGGAATTGCGTCACCCTCGACGACAGCAACCAATGGACCCACACCTGGGACAACCTGGACCCGGACAGCACGTGGACCGTGGACGAATTCGACGTGGCGGAGGGCTACGCGAAGAAAATTTCCGGCAGCGCGTCCACCGAATTTATTATCACCAACACAAAGACCCCCAACGCGCCCTCGAAGGTGCCGATCAGCGGCAGCAAAACCTGGGAGCACGGCAGCAACCCCCCCGGCCAGCAGCCCAAATCCATTGTGCTGCGCTTCTACGCCAACGGCGTATTCATCCTGCAAAAGGAGATCGGCGAGGCCGATCACTGGAGCTGGAGCGTCCGCATGGACAAATACGACAAGGACGGAAAAGAAATCGTCTATACGATAGACGAAGCCCCGGTCAGCGACTACATCAAGGCCGTGGACGGCTACAATCTGATCAATATCCATAAATCCTATTCGGGCAAGCCAACGCAGCCCCCAACCGGCGACCTCAGTAATCTGGCGCTTTGGCTGTGCGTCATGGGCGCCAGCTTCATGGGTCTTGCGACGGTGATTGTGATCTTCGCGGGGATGCGCAAGCGGCGTAAAACGAAGTCTTCTTAGCCTTTTGACGTCAAAAAAAACACCCCGGCCTTGTGTAAAAAGCAAGGCCGGGGCCGCTTTTGCTTTTCCCATAAATTGTAACCGTAGTTTAAGACACATAGTTGCATTTCAGGACATTTTTAAGCCATTCACAGGTTTTTCGTGTTATGCTTACCGCACAACATAAATCTGCTGTTTCTTTTCTTTCTTTTCTTTCACTGTTTCTTTTCTTTCTTTCTTTTCTTTCTTTGTTTCTCCCCCCGGCTCGTATTCCGGCGGACCGGGGGCCCCTTCGGGGGAACTCAAAAAAGCCAAGGAGTATAACGATGAATCAAAATGTTTCCACTGAAGACAACAACAGGCGATTGTTTTTCCGCGCCCTGACCGTACTGGAAAGCAAGGATGAGGCCGCGGCGTTTTTTGACGAGCTTTGCACGCGGCAGGAGATAAGGGCTATATCGCAGCGGGTGGCCGTGGCGGAGCTGCTGGTGCAGGGGAATACCTATGAGGAGATCAAGCAAACGCTCAGGCACGGGGATTCCACCATCAGCACAGCAACCATCAACCGCATCAACAATACGATTAAGAATGGACGCGGAGACCTCCGGAGGATCATCCAGCGTGCCAGCGGAATCGAGGGGTGTTAGCTTCGCGTACCCAGAGATTTTTCAAAAAAGAGATTTTTTAAAAGAAGATTTTAGAAAAAAATGGTTGTAATCGCCGCTTGGTTCTGCTAAAATAGCAATGTGAAAACGACCATGAACAAGCCTCTGCTGAAAAAAACCGCCGCCGCGGCCCGGCGAAAGCTCCTGGAGGCCGCGCGGACCAGGGCCGCTTCCCCGCGAGACGCGGATGAGGCGGCCTGCCTTTGGTTTTGCCGCCTCATTGCCCTCCGGTATATGGAGGCCAACGCCTTTCTGCCCCCCGATATCGCCGCGGGGCTTGGAACGCCGGCCCGCGCGGAGGCGCTTTACCAGGATATCCTTCTCGGGCGCTGCCGCTTTCTGGCGGAGCTTCTGCCTCCCCTGTTCGGCCCCGTTCCGGAGAATATCGCGGCGCTGCTCCCCGGCGGGCTTTGCGATGAGGGCGGCCTTGTTCAGGAGCTCTCGCGGGCCATGCCAAAAGAAGAGTTCACCCGCGGCGTGGAGCTCGTCGGCTGGCTGTACCAGTACTACGGCAGCGAAAGGCGGGAGGAGGCCTTCGAGGGGCTGCGGCGGAATGAAAAGCTGAGCGGAGAGCGCGTTCCCGCCGCCACGCAGCTGTTCACCCCCGAATGGATTGTCAAGTATCTGGCGGAAAACTCCCTGGGGCGGATTTTAAACGGGAACGGGGAACCGGGCTGGAAATATTTTGTGCCCGCGCAAGACATGCAGCCAGAGATAATAACAGAAAATATAAAAGAAGAAAATATAATAGAAAATAAAATAGAAAATATAAAAATAAAAATAGATATAACAAGCGTTAAAATAATAGACCCCTGTATGGGTGCGGGGCATATGCTCGTCTATGCCTTCGAGCTGCTCTGTCAGGCTTACCGGAGCCAGGGCTATGCCGAAGAGGAGATTCCGGACCTGATTCTGCGCCACAATCTTTTCGGCCTGGATATTGACGAGCGGGCCTGCCGGCTGGCCTATTTCTCCTTGATGATGAAGGCCCGGCACTATCATGGCGGCTTCTTTCAAAGGGATCTGGCGGACATCCCCCGGCCCCGGGTATATTCCGCCCAGGGGGACCCGGAGCTGGAGGAGTATGGCTCTCTTTTTGTGGGCGGGGGAGATGGGGGCGGGGAGAACGGCTTTCGCCGCCTGCTCGCGCAAAAATATGACTGCGTGATCACCAACCCGCCGTATATGGGAAGCGGCGGCATGGGGCCGAAGCTTTCGGCCTACCTGAAGACGCACTACCCCGACAGCAAGAGCGACCTGTGCGCGGCGTTCATCGAAGCCTGCGGCGCGCTGCTCAAGCCCGGCGGCTGCCAGGCGATGATCACCATGCACGGCTGGATGTTCCTTTCCGGCTGCGAGAGGCTGCGGCGGAAGATCCTGCGGCGGGACATTGTCACGATGGCGCATCTGGGGGCGCGGGCCTTTGAGGAAATCGGCGGCGAGGTAGTGCAGACTACGGCCTTCGTGCTGCGGGACAGCAGCCTTCCGGGCCATCGCGGGCTTTACGCGCGGCTGGTGGATGAGCCCGGCGAGCGCGCAAAGGAGGAGGCCTTTTTATCCGGGAAAAACCGCTATATGGCCGAGAAGGAGCGCTTCGCGCAGCTCCCGGGCACGCCCATCGCCTATTGGGCCGGGGCGCCGGTTTACCGGGCCTTTCGGCTTGGCCAAAGAATGGATACCCTGGCCGCGCCGAAGCAGGGCCTGGCCACCGGGGACAACCGCCGGTTCCTGCGGCTGTGGCATGAGCTCAAGCCGGAAAGCTGCGGATTCGGCCTTTCCCGGGAGGAGGCCCTGGCCAGCGGGCGCAAGTGGTTCCCCTACAACAAGGGCGGAGGCTACCGCAAGTGGTACGGCGGCGGCGCGTATCTGGTGAACTGGGAGGACGACGGCCGCGAAATCCGAAGCTTCACGGACAGCAGGGGCCGCGCCCGCTCCCGGGCGCAGAACACGCGGTATTACTTTCAGGAGTGCCTTTCCTGGTGTAAGATTTCCGCCTCCGGCTTTTCCATGAGATATATTCCCCCGGGCTATATTTTTGACGTGGCGGGCTGTTCCCTGTTTGATCTGGGGGACAGGCTTCTTTATGTGCTGGGCTTCGCCAATTCCGTGGTGAACGCGCATCTTCTCGCGATCACCAGCCCAACAATGAACTACGAGGTGGGCCAGATCGCCCGCCTGCCCGTTCTGGGGGAGCCTACCCCGCGGGTCAGCCAGCTCGCGGCCCGCAATATCGCCCTTTCCCGCGCGGACTGGGACGCCTTCGAGGCCAGCTGGGATTTTCGCGCTTCACCGCTGATCAACGGCGCTTCGTCGCTGCGGGAGGCTTATCGCGTTTGGGAGCGGGAATGCGAGGCGCGCTTCCGGGAGCTGAAGGCCAACGAGGAGGAGCTCAACCGCTTTTTTATCAAAATGTATGGGCTGGAGGATGTGCTTCGGCCTGACATAGAGGACAGGGACATCTCCCTGCGCCGCGCCGACCCGGGCCGGGATATCCGGGGCCTGCTCAGTTACGCGGTGGGCTGCCTGTTTGGCCGCTACAGCCTGGAGGGTCTTCCGCCGGAGAAAAGCGGCATACTTCTTCTCACGGACGCGGCATGCTTTGAAAACGACATCGTGACACGCTTCGTCGAATTTGTCCGTGCCGCTTACGGCGCGGGCTCCCTGGAGCAAAATCTCGCGTTCATCGCGGAGGCGCTGTATCCCGGCAAAAGCGGTTCAGCCCGGGAAAAAATTCGAAGATATTTTTACCAGGACTTCTATAAAGACCATGTAAAGCGATACCGGCGCCGGCCCATTTACTGGATGCTTGACTCCGGCGGGGAGGGCGGTTTCCGGGCGCTGAGCTATCTGCACCGCTGGAACAGGCGCGTGCTCCTCACAGCGCGGGAGGCCTGTCTGCATCCCCTGATGGAAATATACGAAGCGGCCTCGGAGAGCGAAAAGCTCGCCGAATGCCGCCGCTATGACCAGATCATCGCCTCCTTCGCGGCGCGGGAGTTCGAGCTGGATTTGGACGAGGGCGTGGCGGCCCATTACACGCGCTTCCAGGCTTTGCTTCGCTGAGGGCGGACAAGCGTGGCCGGGCCAAATTTATCGCTTGCAATCCCCGAAAGAAATGTGGTATAATAAATGCCTGAGGAAGGGGACGTTGCTATGCTGTACTGGCTGCGCGACGGCTTAACGCCGCTGCTGAAATACCTGTCTATTCACATGGATGGCGCAGGGCTTGTGGTATTTGGCCTTGTGTCGCTGTTTTTTCAAAGCTCCCGCAGAATGAACGCGCGCGTTGAGGCGGCGGCTCCCGGGCCGCGCCTGCTGCGGGAATTGGCATTGGCGCTTGCCCCGCCGACAAAGAACAAAAGCGCAAAAACAAAAAAACGTAAAAAGCGCAAAAAAAACCGGCTGACAACATTTTTGGAAAAAGCAAGGCGCACACTGGCCTGGCTTTTGCAAAAAACCGACTGGCTGCTTTATGAAAAGCTGAAATTGCTGCCCAATCCGGATACGGGGCGGCGGCTGAATTATCTGCCGATGCTCTTCGCGTCCTGGCTGGTGGCAAACAGCGTCCGATTGATTTTCAACAGCACAGCTCTGAACGCTTTCTCCATCTATCGGAATGCCAGCCCGGAGCAGCGGGACTACCTGCAGATGCGGCCTGAAGCTCTTTGGACCTATTTCTTCCTGATGCTTGCTCTTCTGTTGATGCTTTTACTCCCCTTTTTTCTCGTGCGAAAAAACCGGGAGTTCTATTTCGACCTTACCGCCCTGCATATCCTGTTGGGCTTTGGGATCATGAAGCTGATCGCCTGCTGGCGCATCGGCTGCTGCTTCGGAATCCCCTGGCCCGGGGGCGTTTACAATGACAGGCTGGGGGCTGAGGTGTTCCCGGTACAGCTGCTGGAATTTGCGCTCTGCGCGCTGGGCGCTGTTTTGTGCGGGCTCTATATGCTCTTCGGAAAAACCTATAGGCCGGGTCGCGGCTGCTCTGCTTGCGCGCTTGCTTTGACGGCGACGCGCTTCGGCAGCGAATATCTGCGCTACCATGGCGAAAGCTACCGCATGGAGGAGGCCGGCGGGTTTTTGGGTTTTACCATGTCACAGATCGTGTGCGTTGCCGGGGCGATCGCGGCGCTTGTATGGCTGCTCGTGCTCCCGCTGGAAAAGAAGCTGATGGACAGGCTCTGGCTGCTCGCGGCACGGCGTCTGCGGCGTTTGGCCATGAAGCAGGCCTTTTTCGCGAAGCTTCTGACCGTCAGTCCGGAGGAGGGGCCATAAATGAATGAAAAAAAGAATAAAAAAAATATCTATTTCGCGCAGGCGGGCGTATTATATGGCGTGAACGCCTATTTTCCTTATGCCTCGGGCTGCGTGGCGGCTTTTGCGTGGAGCAATCCCGCGATTCGCGACAGTTACCGGCTGGGCCGCTTTCTCTTTTTGCGGGAGCCGGTAGATCAGGCGGCGGCTTCCTTCGAGGAGCCTTTTCTGGTTGCTTTCTCCAACTATGTCTGGAATTTCGAATACCACAAGGCCCTTGCCCGGGCCGTGAAAAAACGCTTTCCCAACTGCCTGATTCTTTTTGGCGGGCACCATGTGCTCAACGACAGCGCGGCGCAGCTGGAGGAATATCCTTTTGTGGATTACCTGATCCACGGCGCGGGGGAGCGTCCTTTTGAGCAGCTGCTGCTGGCCCTGGCGCGGGACGGCGATCCGCGTGAGCTGCCCTCGCTTTCCTTCCGGGGGGCGGACGGAAAGCCGGTACGCACGCCGCCGGAGCCCTGCGAGGACTACGAGCTCCCCTCCCCCTATTTGACCGGAATTTTCGACAGCCTCTTTGCGGAATATCCCGATATCCTGTTTTCCATGACGCTGGAAACCAACCGCGGCTGCCCCTATGGCTGCGCCTTTTGTGATTGGGGCACTGTCCGGCACGCGCTGCACCGCATGCCCATGGAACGCGTAAAGGCGGAGATTGACTGGGGCGCGCGGCACAAGGTCGAGTACTTCTACTGCGCTGACGGAAACTTCGGCATTTTGGAGCGCGACGACGAGATCGTGGATTATTTGATCGAAAGCAAGCGCCGCACGGGTTATCCGAAAAAAATCAATGCCTGTTTTGCGAAAAACAGCAACGAAACCGTGTTCCGGCTCAACCAAAAGCTCAGCGAGCAGGGGCTCAACAGCGGCGCTACCCTTTCGTTCCAGTCCCTTTCGCCGGCGGCGCTGGAAAACGTCGGGCGCAAAAATCTGAACTTTGAACAGTTTCATGAGCTGCTTTCCCTCTATAACCAGGCCAATGTGCCGGTGTATACCGAGTTGATTTTGGGCCTGCCCGGCGAAACCCTCGAAAGCTTCGCCCAGGGCATCGGGGCGCTGCTTGCCGCTGGTATGCATGGCGCGCTGGATGTGTTCCCCTGCGAGCTGCTGCCAAACGCCAAGCTGTCCAATCCCGCCTTCAAAGAAGAGCATGGCATTGAGGGCATTCGCGTGCGGCAGATGCTGCGGCATGGCTCGCCGAAAAATCAGGATGAGGTTCCCGAATATTCCGACATCATACGCCAAACCAAAACAATGCCCGTGGAGGACTGGATTACCGCGTATTTGTTTTCCACGCTTGTGCAGGGCTTTCACAGCCTCGGCCTGCTGCTTTATATCGCGGTTTTTCTCCATTGGGAGCGGGAGCTTGCCTACGAGCGGTTCTACTTCGACTTGATGGCTTACGCCAAAGCGAATCCCTCCACCCTGATGGGGGAGCTGTTGCTGTTTCACGAGGAACGGTACCGGGCGCTTTCTGAGGGCAGCGGCGAAAGCCTGGTGTATTACCATCCGCGCTTCGGCGAGGTGACCTGGCCCCTGGCGGAGGCACTTTTTTTGTGCGCGGCGCTGGAGGCCGAACGATTTTACCGGGAGCTTCCCGCTTTTTTGCGGCAATATAGCATGGACGACGAGCTGCTCCGGGAGCTCATCCGCTTCCAGCGCGCCATGGTGCGGCTGCCGGAGCCTCCGCCCGAACAGCAGCTGTTTGACTATGATTTTCATGGGTACTTTGCCGCCGCCGCCGCAGGGCAGCGCCCGGTTTTACACAAAAAGCGCATCACGCTGCGCTTTCCGGACCAGACGCCGCCGGTTAGCTGGGCGGATTATGCCCGGGAAAATGTATGGTACGGCAGGCGAAAGGGCTTGCTGAAAAGAAAGGAATACCAGATCGAATATGAGGAATCATGAGGAAGGCATGCGCCTGCTCCTGTTTGTTGTGGCGAGAAACGAGGAAAGCCAGCTGATCAAAACCGTGCGCGGCCTGCAGGCCGTCTGCCCGCCGGAATACGTAAAGAGCATGGTGCTCCTGCTTGCGCGCGACGCCACCGAGGGCTGCCGCCGCACTGCCGGGGCCCTGCAAAATGAGTCCTTCCCCATTCCGGTGGAAGCTATCGTGCAGCCAAACGACAACCTGCCTGGCTGCGTGAAGGCGATATTGAAGGAGCGGCAGGGCTTCTCCCATTTTCTGATCGTGGCTTCGGACTTTTTTTTGGAATCCGGCGCCATCGGGGACATGGTCACGCGCGCGGCGCGGGATCCCGACACGATATACAAATTTTCCCGGGCGATGCCGGGGGGGAGCTTCGGGCCCCGCTACAGCAAGCTGGAGCTGTGGTTATACCGGCTCTTCAGCGCGTTTATCCGCCTGCTTTACAGCTGTGACCTGACAGACCCCGCGTTCGCCATACTGGTGGCTCCCGCTTCTCTGGCTATTTCGGTCCGGCTCAGGCACAGCTCGCTTCTGGGCAATATAGAATGGCTGTTCGCGCTCCTTCGCGTCAAGGCGCCCATTGTGGAGGTTCCGGCGATCAACCTGCCGCGTACCGAAATGAAGGAATCCACAACCTTTATCAAAAGGCTGTTCTATATCGCTATTGCCCTGCGCATTCGCGTCGTGCCTAAAAAACGCGTCTGGAGCACATCTGAGAGGAAGGAGAATATCAATACATGAAAGCAAAACGAAATATATATCTCGCGCAGGTGGATATCCTGCGCAGGTCGCCCCTGTTCTGCTCCGCCTACCTTCCTTACGCCGTGGGGGGGCTGTGGGCTTATGCCAGGCAGGCCCCGGCCGTGGCGGATGCCTATGAGCTCAAGGAGCTCTTCTTTCTGCGCGACAGCGTCGAAGACCTGGCCGCCCGCCTGGAGAACCCCTTCCTCGTGGGCTTTTCCTGCTATGTCTGGAACACAGAGTATAACAAGGCCCTGGCAAGGCTGGTGAAAGAGCGTTTTCCGTCGTGTATCATCCTTTTCGGCGGACACAACGTGCTCCCCGGCGGCGCGACGCTGGAGGAGGCGCCCTACGTGGATTTCGTGATCCACGGCGAGGGGGAGATCCCCTTTCAGGCGCTGCTGATGGAGCTTTGCAAAGAAAAAGAGAATAAAAAAGAGGCGCCCGATTGGACGGCGGTGCCGGGGCTCTCTTACAGAACGAAGCATGGAACGGCGAGCAATCCCGAAACCGTCGCGGCATCCGTCGCGGATTTTCCCTCGCCCTTTCTTGAGGGCATTTTTGATTCCATCACCGCGGCGCATCCGGAGATCCAGTGGAGCATCGTATGGGAGACCAACCGGGGCTGCCCGCACCATTGCGCCTACTGCGACTGGGGCCAGCACAACGCGAAGCTGCGCCAGTTTTCCATGGAGCGGCTCCTGGGCGAAATCGAATGGATGGGCGCCAACGGGGTGGAGTTCATCTGGTGCGCGGACGCGAACTTCGGTATTCTTGAGCGGGATGAGGCCCTGATTGACGCGCTGGCGGATTCCCGGGAACGCACGGGCTATCCCCATGTGTTTCTGAGCCAGACGACAAAGAGCTTCAACGAGCGGCTGTTCCGCATTGTGGAAAAGCTCCATAAAAGCGGCCTGGAAAAGCTGGGCCCCAACCTCGCGGTGCAGACCCTGACCCCCGGGGTGCTGGCCAACATCGGGCGCGTGAATCTGGAGGACGAGGCGATCTCCAAATGGATCCGCCGCTGCCGCCAGGCGGGCTACAGAACCCACACCGATTTGATTCTGGGCCTGCCGGGGGAGACGCTGCACAGCTTCCGCCTCAGCGTGGAAAAGCTCTTTGAGCTGGGACAGCACGAGGGCTTTGTCTACTACCCCTGCGCGCTTCTGCCCAACGCGCAGATGGCCGAGCCCGCCTACCGCGCAAAGCACAAGCTGCGCACCACGCGCAGGGCCTTTATGGAAAACGCGCTGGAGATAGAGGAAATCAAGGAATACGTCGAAACAATTGACGAAACCGCGTCCATGCCCCACGCGGACTGGCTCACCGCCAACTTCTTCATGCTGCTGGCCCTGGCCAACCACGGCTATGGCCTGCTGCGCCTGGCCGCGATATATCTCCACACGGAGCGGGTCGTCTCCTACGCCGATTTTTATACGCGGCTGCTGGAGCACTGCCATGAGCGCCCGGACAGCCTGCTGGGCGAGGTTGTGGCCATTATGGAAAAAAACTTCACCGAGCTCGCCCACGGCGGGGATCCTCCGCCCCTGTGTCTGCCGGGCTTCGGCTTTGGCCGCATGATGGAGGACATGTATTTCTTCTGCCGCGCCGTGCTGGAGCCTGACCGCTTTTTCGCTGAGGCGGAGGCCTTTTTGCGGCAATTCGGCCTGGAGGAGGATTTTCTCGCGGAGCTGCTGCGCTATCAGCGGGAGAGCGTTCTGCTGCCAGGCGCGGAGAAAAAGACCCTGGAATTCGCGTATGATTTCCCCGCCTATTTTAACGGTGTTTATGACGGCGCGCCGGTTCCGCTTCAGCGCAAAACGGTGCGGCTGCGCTTTTCGTTTGATGTCGAGCTGTCCTCCGCGGAGAGCTACTATAACAACGTTGTGCGCTTGGGGCATTACTCCAACGGCGCGCTCTATCAGGTGGACTATGTGCGGGAGTAAGCCCTTGGCCGGCGCGCCGGAGCAAAACGCGGACCGGCCCCGCTATCCACTGCTGGACGAGCTGCGGGGCCTGGCGATTCTTTTTATGGTGATATACCACGGGCTCTACCTGCTGGCCTATGTGTTCAAGACCCCTTCGGGCCGGATGCTGCTGGCGTATGCCAGACCGGCGCAGCCCTTTATCGCGGGCACATTCTTCTTGATTTGCGGCATTTGCTGCCGCTTTTCCCGGTCGAACGGGAGGCGGGGGCTGCGGCTGCTGGGGGTGGCGCTGCTGGTCACGCTGTGCACCTGGGGCCTGACCCTGTTTGGCTTTGACGAGCTGATCCGCTTCGGTGTGCTGCATTTTCTGGCCGCCGCGATTCTCCTGTTTGCCCTGGCGCAAAAGCCTCTCGCCAAGGCGCCGCCGCTGCCGCAGTTTCTCCTCTTCGCCCTGCTGTTTCTCGTGACCGCCGGCCCGGTATACGGCGGCCCGGCGGGAATCGGGCTGGGACGCTTCCTGCTGCCCTTTCCCCCCACGGATTTCTTTCCGCTGTTCCTTCTGGGGTTCCCCAGCGATACCCTGGTGTCCGCCGATTACTTTCCGCTGCTGCCCTGGCTGTTTTTGTTTTTTGCCGGCACGGCCCTTGGCGCTTATGGCCAGCGGGGACGTTTTCCGGCCTTTTTCATGAAATCCCACAGCAGGGCCCTGCAATGGCTGGGCAGGCATTCGCTGCCGATCTACCTTGCGCATCAGCCATTGCTCTTCGCGATATTCTGGATTTTGCCGCGCATTTTCGGATAGCACATCCCGTTCACACAAAGGGATATTTCAGCGCCATATAGGTGATTACCACGTAAGACGCGGCAAGAAGCAGGGCGCCCGCCGCCACGAAGAGCTTCGCTGGAAGGCGGGCATAGTTGAACCCGCTGTTGCCGCCGAAGCGGTTTTCCACCAGCACCGCCGGGTCTTCGGGGTTATAATAGAACATCCCCAGCTTCCAGTATTGGTCGTCGCCCTGTGCGGGGTGGGCGGCCTTTACCTTTTCCCGCGCGGCGAGCAGCTCGCCCCGGGCCTCCTCCGCGCTGACCCTGGGCTTCAGCCTGCAGCCGCTCTGCCCCGCGCGGATAGGCACATAGAGGGCGGGGAGCATCCCGAAGACGCAGGCCGCGATGATCGCGGCGGGAACAAAAGGCGCCCGCGTTGACAGAATATTGAGCGAGCCCAGCTGTATCGCCGCGAACATGAGCGACATGCAAAGGGTCATAAAGCCGAGGGCGTTGCTTAGCATCCGCCGGTATATGCGGTGCTGCGCGAAGGAAAGCGCCGGGTGCTCCGCGCTGATTTGCAGCTTCTGCCGGTAGACCAGCACGTTGGAGCCCAGCAGAATCGCGACCGTGCCCAGCGCGATCAGCGGCATATGCATCAGCTTGGAAACGCTCTTCGGCTCCCATTGGTCGGGCTGCATATCCATTCCCCAATGCAGGATAATCTGTTCGGGTAGACGGGGATACAGGGCGAGGCTGAGACCGGCGACCCCGAGGATGAGGGCGGCGCTGGCGATATACCACCACCAGGGCAGGTTGGAAAGCTTCTCCCGATCAGCCGAGGAGCGCGTCTCCACCGCCGCGGTCAGGGGAACGCTCCAGCCCTTTTGTTCTTTATACCCCCTCGCTTTTTTCCATTGGGGAACAAAGGCCGCGAGCTGCACCCCGATCATCAAAAAGGGAAAATAGCACACAGCCAGCAGCGTGAGCTCCGGCGCGGCGGCATATTGCAGCGTTGCCAGCCCGAACACAGCCAGGCTCCCCAGCGCGGCAATGGCGACATAGCTTCGCTTGAGCCCACGGCCCTCGGGGGTGTCGGCGGCGCCCTCGGGTACGCGCACGCCGAACAGCAGGGATTTGCGGTTGAGCATGGGCGTCACCGCCATCAGCCCCGCGATGAGGGCCAGAATGGCCAGGTTCGTGATGAAAAGAAATAGATTCATGTGGCTCCCTCCAAGCTTTTGAATACCGCCTCGCACAGCGCGCCGAATTCCTCCGGCCGCATGCCGTGGCCAATGGCGGATGCCGCGATGGGCCGCAATTTTTCCCGCAGGCCCTCCGCGAAAGGGGCGTCCGCGCCGGGGATCGCGGGGGAAACCCGGCAGCCGGAGCGCCTGTCGATAACGATGTAGCCCTCGTCCCGCAGCATGGCGTAGGCCTTGTTGACCGTGTGAGCATGCACGCCGATATCCGCCGCCATGCGCCGCACCGAGGGCAGGGCTTCCCCGGGCCGCAGGGCCTTGCCGGCAATTCCGATGAC
>WRMQ01000066.1 GCA_009777055.1 Oscillospiraceae bacterium | reverse complement strand
GGCGTCAGCCTGCGGCCGGAGCTCTCGCTGGATGATCAAAACGTCTACGAGAACTCCCGCGGGGCGCTCGCCCACGGGGCGCTTGAGAAGCAGCCCGATCTGCTTTTCGCGCATTTTCATGAGATCGATGAGGCCGCGCATGAGCATGGCCCATACGCCGCGAAAACATTGGAAAAAATCAGGGAAATTGACGGATACGCAAAAGCGCTGACGGAGAGCTTCGACGGGCGGGTTATCCTGACCGCCGACCATGGCCTGCACGAAACGGAGGAGGGCGGCAGCCACGGGCACTTCCTCCCCGAGGACATGATCGTCCCTTACGCGATAAAATAACCGCGAATTCAAAACAGGAGGCGAAGCAAGATAAAAGCAAAGATAAAAATTAAAAAGTCAACAGCAATCGTTGTTTCTGTGCTGACGGCCCTGGCCATCGGCGTGGCGGTGCTGGCGGTGCTGAATAGAGAAAACGCCGCTGAAAAAAAGCGGCTGCTGAATGACGCGGTATTTTTAATCGTCGCCGCCGGAAGCGAGCACCAGGTAAGCATGGAGGACATCGAGGCCCTGGAGCCCCGGGAAATCGAGGCGATCTATAAGAAGAGCGGCAAGGATCCGGAAACGCGGACCTACACCGGGGTCCCCTTTGCGGCGGTGCTGCGGGCCAAGGGAATCGACACGGGCGCCTATCAGTCCGCGGCCTTTGCCGCCGCCGATGGCTACGCCTCCGCCCTGCCCATGGCCGACGCGCTGGATGAGACAAGCTGCTTTATCGTAATCGACGGCGGGGACGAAGGGCCCTTCCGCATGATTCTGGCGAAGGACCCATTCAGCCAGCGCTGGTGCAAGCTATTGACAGATGTCACACTAAAATAAAGAGAAGAGCGCGTAAATGGCCAACGCATTAGATGTAAAGGGATTCAGCTTGACATATCCGGGAGCCGCCCGTCCGGTCTTCGAAGGCCTTGATTTGACTGTCGTTGAGGGCGAAACCGTGGCGCTGCGGGGAGAATCCGGCGCGGGAAAGAGCAGCCTGCTGCTCTGTGCCTGCGGGCTGATCCCCGGCAGCATTCCGGCCGAAACGTCGGGCGGGCTGCTGCTCTTCGGCAGGCCGCCGGCGGCGTATTCCCGCGCTGAATTGTGCCGCGGGGGGGGCATGGTGTTCCAAAACCCCGCAACGCAGCTGTTCTGCGGCACGGCGGAGCTGGAGCTCGCCTTCGGGCTGGAAAATCTCCGCGTGCCACGGGAGGAGATGCGCGGGCGGGTGCGCGAAGCGCTGGAAGCCGTGGGCCTTTGGCAGCGGCGCGGGGAAGCGCCGTCCCGGCTCAGCGGCGGGCAGAAGCAGCTCCTGGCCCTGGCGGCGGTGCTGGCGCTCAAGCCCCGGCTGCTGCTGCTGGACGAGGCCCTCAGCCAGCTGGACGCCCCCACCGCCGCGCGCATGATGGAGCTGCTGCTGCCGCTGAAGGCGGCGGGGCAGTCGATGCTCTTTGTGGATCATAACGAAACGCGCTGCCAATTTGCCGATAGGATCGTAGAGCTATGACCATTGAAGCCCGCGAGCTTTGCTTCGCGTACCCCAACACAGCATCCGGCTTTCGCCTGGATGGGATCTCATTTGCCATAGGCTCCGGAGAGCCGGTGGCGATCACCGGGCCCAACGGCAGTGGAAAAACCACGCTGGGCAAGCTTCTTTGCGGGCTGCTGAAGCCGCGGAGCGGCACGGTGCTCTTCGACGGCGAGGATACCGCGCACTGGAGCCTGGGCCAGCGCGGCCAGCGCATCGGCTATCTTTTTCAGGAGCCGGTCCGGCAGCTCTTCGCGCCCACCGTGCTGGAAAACCTCACCTTTACGCAGGAGCTCCAGGGTACTGCCCCGGAGCTGGCCCGCGGCCGCGCCCTGAAGCTCCTTTCGCGCTTTGAGCTGGAACGGCTCGCGGCGCGGGGGGCCTATACCCTCAGCCGGGGAGAGCAGCAGCGGCTGGCCATCTGCGGCCTGCTGCTGTCCGGGCCCGGAGCGCTGCTGCTGGACGAGCCCACCACCGGCCTGGATGCCCGGCGCAAGGCGATTCTCGCCAGCGTGCTCCGGGAGCTTCTGGAGCAGGGGGTGTCGGTGCTGCTCATCAGCCACGACGCGGATTTCGTTCGCCAAAACGCGGAGCGGGAATTAAAAATGGGGGAGCTTTGTCATGAAGAATAACAAAACTCCCATAGATCCCAGAGTCATATTTTTATTTGTATTTTTTTTATCAATGGTCTCCGTTGTTTTGCGGGACGCGCTGTTGCTGCTCCCCGTTTTGCTTTCGGCGGTGATCGCGGCGATGATCGCGAAAGCGCCGGCGGGTATGGTGCTGCGGCGGCTGCGGGGCCTTTGGGCGATGCTTGTCTCCGTCACGCTGCTGCAGGCGCTCTTCAGCGGCGGGGGAATCATCGCCGGCCTGCTGACGGGGGCGGCGGTGCTGTCGCGGCTCGTGATTCTGATGCTGGGCGGCGCGCTGCTGTCGCGTTATCCCGGGCACGTGCTGGTGCAGGGAATGCTGCAGCTGCGGCTTCCCTTTCAGCTGGCCTATATGGTGAGCGTGGGCCTGCGGTTTGTGCCCCAGTTCGGCGAGAGCTTTCGGGATTCCCTCACCGCGATGCAGCTGCGCGGCGTGGATTTCAAGCATCTGAAATTACGCGCGCGCGGGAAAGTATACGCGTATCTGTTAATGCCGACGATTGTTTCGGGCGTGCGGCAGGCGCAAAAGCTGGCCATGGCCATGGAGCTTCGGGGCTTCGGGGCGTATCCGGAGCGCAGCGCCTATGCGCCCCTGAGAATGAAAAAGCGGGACTGGCTTGCCCTCGCGGCAGTGACGCTTTGGGGCGCCGCGTTGTCAGCGGGGATTTTATTATGGAGGAGCCGCGCATGAAAGTTTTTACCGTCATCGGCACCAGCGGCAGCGGCAAGACGAGCGTCATCGAGGCGCTCACGGCGGAGCTCTGCCGCAGGGGGTTTCGCGTGGGGACTGTGAAAGAAATACACTACGAGGCCTTCGCCATTGATCCGGACCCCGCCAGCAACACCCGGCGCCACCGCGCGGCCGGGGCGGAGCTCGTGACCGCGCGGGGCTGTCACGAGACCGATTTTCTCTACCCCGAAAAGCTGCCGATGAAGAATATCCTGAAGCACTACAAGGACTACGACTGGGTGGCGCTGGAGGGCGTGGAGGATCTTGCCGTGCCCGCCGTACTCTGCGCCCATGATCCGGAGGGCCTGGAGCTCAAGCGGAACAATCCGGAAATTCTGGCCGAGGCCGCCTGCGTATCCGGCAGGGTTGGGGCGCGGCTGAAAGAGTACCAGGGTCTGCCCGCCTTCGATGTGCTGGAAAACGCGGCAGCGCTCTGCGATTTTCTGGAGGCGCGCGTACCGGTCTGGCTGGAATGCTACGATCCGGGCGACCCGGATTCCGGCGTGGATATCTCGTTTTCCGTGGACGGCGCGCCCATCCCCATGGTTCCTTTTGTGCAGCGGATTTTACGCAACGCTGTGCTGGGCGTGGTGCGGGAGCTGGAGGGCTGCGGCGAGGGAATGGAGGTGGAGATACGGCTGAAATAAGAGCTTTTCTTTCCAAAAGAAACGTCGTTTTTTTACGGGACGGTCTTGTGCATAAGACAGTCAAAGACGCCTCCGCGGCGGCCCTGGAGGCCGGCATTTTACGTCATCTGCGCGCGCAAAATGTTTTCGTACCCAAAGTAATGGAATGCCGGGACAGCCGGCTTGTTCTGGAATACCTCCCCGGCGAGCCGCTGCCGGAGCTGCTGGAGCGCGGCGATTATAACCCGGAGGCTCTGGCGCGGGCGCTGTGCGATTGGTTCGCGGCGTTTTACGCGGCCATCCCCCCGGGCGAGCTGCGCGGCGACGTGAACGGGCGCAACTTCCTTTATAACGGCGCCCGGATAGCCAGTGTGGATTTCGAGGAGCGCTGCTATGGCCACCCCGCCGAAGACGCCGGACGGCTGGCGGCGTTCATAGAAAGCTACGATACAAAATATCCGGAAATGCAGGCCGCGCTTTCCCGGGCGTTTATGCGGAGATTCGACGAAAGCCTCTCCTGCGGGATGGAGGGCATCCTGCGGGAGCGGGAGCGGGAATACGCCGCGATGCGCCTGCGGCGGCAAAAAAAATAAATCCGCCACGGGAATCGCTCCCTAGGGCGGATTTATTTTGTATGCCGCTGTTACAGCTTTTGCAGAACAACCCGTCCGCGCAGCACATCCTCAACGGTGATATCGCTATCGCCGTACAGCGCCGCGCCGCGGGCAGCCAGATCTTCGTTGGCCCGCACGATCAGCGCCTCCAGCGCCGGGCCGGGCTGCTCCAGGCGCCGTTTCGCGATTTCGCGCACATAGCCGAAGCGTCCCTGCTCACAGAGCAGCCCGCCCTCCGCGGGCAGGGCGCGCAGCGGAAGCCCGCCCTTGTGGCACAGCCGGAGCCCGCAGCCCGCCGGGCAGCAGGGACAGACCGTTTCGATGACATCCTCCCGCAGCGGCACGTTCTTTTCGCAGACCTGGGTCTCGGTGAGCGCGCCGGTGGGGCAGACAGCCGCGCATTGTCCGCAGGAAACGCAGTCGGTGTCCCGCAGATCGGCGTCAAGGGCAGGGACGACGACCGTGTCGAAGCCGCGGTCTACAAGGCCCAGCGCGGCCGCTCCCACAACATCCTCGCACACGCGCACGCACAGCCCGCAGAGAACACATTTTTCCGCGTTGCGCCGGATGTCAGGGTGCCCCTCTTTATAGGCGTGCCGATGCGTCAGCCCGGCGTACTTGCTCGGATTCACCCGGTACTGGTTGGCGTAATCCAGCAGCTTGCATTCGAAAACATCCATGCAGCCGCATTCCAGGCAGCGCCTGGCCTCCCGCCGCGCGTCCTCCTCGCTGAGCCCCAGATTGACCTCCTTGAAGTCCTTCCGGCGCACAGCGGGATCCCGATGCGGCATTTTGACCCGCGCGTGTTTTTCCTGATCGGCAAAATCGGCGGGCGTTTTCTCTGATTTTACGAGATAGGCCGGCTCACAATCCAGTTCGGCGCCGCTGAGGAATTTGTCCACCATTTCAGCCGCCCGCTGAGCCTCGCCGATGGCGGTCACGGCGATATCAGCCCCGTCGTTGGTGGCGTCGCCCAGGGCAAAAACGCCCGGCAGATTCGTCAAAAAGCTGTGCTCGCCGGCGGCGATGGTGCCCCACTTCGTCAGCGTCACGGCCTCCAGCCCATGGACGTTCGGCTTTTGCCCGATGGCGGAGATCACGGTATCGACCTCGATGGTCTCCTCCGCGCCGGGCACGGCCACAGGGCTGCGCCGGCCGGAGGCGTCGGGCGCGCCGAGCTCCATCACCTGCAGGCGCAGGGCCTTCACCCTTCCGTTTTCGCCGACGATCTCCAGGGGGCTGCGCAAATTTTTGAAGACGACGCCCTCCTCCTCGGCTTCGCGTATCTCGATTTCCTCGGCGGGCATCTCGTTTTTCGTGCGGCGGTAGACGTTGCAGACCGTCTCCGCCCCCAGGCGAACCGCTGTGCGGCAGGCGTCCATGGCCGTGTTGCCGCCGCCCACCACGGCGATCCTTTTGCCGTGGAAGGGGTTGCCCACGGCGACATCCAGCAGGAACGCGATACCGCCCACGACGCCCTCCAGCTCCTCGCCCGGGCAGCGCAGGCCTGTGCTGCGCCAGGCTCCCACCGCCAAAATCACCGCGTCGTAATCCCGGCGCAGCTGCTCCAGCGAGATATCCCGGCCAAGCTGCAGGTTGTTCCTGAACGCGATTCCAGCCTGTTGAATGTTGTCAATTTCAGCCTGCAAAAGCGATTTCGGCAGGCGGTATTCCGGAATGCCATAGCGCAGCATACCGCCCATGTGGGGCATGGCGTCAAAAACTGTCAAGTCATGGCCCTTGACACGCAGGAAATATGCCGCCGATAACCCCCCCGGCCCGCCGCCAACCACCGCGATTCTTTTTCCGGTTGAAGCGGCAATTTGGGTGGCAAGGGAATTGCCTTTACCAGTGATTTTCTGTTGATTTGCCAGATGGAGATCCCCCACGTATTGCTTTAACGCGGCGATGGAGATGGGCTCCTCCACCATAGCGCGGCGGCAGGCGGTTTCGCAGGGATGGGGGCACACTCTTCCAATAGAAGCCGGCAGCGGAATCTTCGCCGTGATCAATTCATGGGCCTGATCGTACGCGCCGTTGGCGATGAGGCCCACGTAGCCCTGGCAGTCGGTCTGCGCGGGGCAGGCCAGCATGCAGGGGGCGCGACAGTCGCCGGTATGGTCGCTGAGCAGCAGCTCCAGCGCCGCCCTGCGGTTGTCCCGCACGCGCGGCGTGTTTGTTTGGATGTTCATCCCCTCCGCCGCCTGGGTGGAGCAGGCCCGCAGCAGCTTGGGCACGCCTGCGGCCTCCACCACGCAGATGCCGCAGGCCCCGCAGGGCTCCACGCGCTCGTCGTGACACAGGGAGGGGATGCCGATGCCGTTTTCCCGGGCAATCTCCAGGATGGTTTGGCCGGTCTGGCCGGCGACATCGCGGCCATCTATGTTCAGCTTTATCTTCATCATTCCACCTCCACCGCGCCGAATCTGCAGATTTCCGCGCATTTTCCGCACTTCGTGCACTTGTCGCTGTCAATCGCGTGCGGCTGTTTCACCGTGCCGGAAATCGCGCCCACCGGGCATTTGCGCGCGCACAGCGTGCAGCCGGTGCATTTGCCTGAGATCGAATAGGTCAACAGGGGCTTGCATTGCCTGGCCGTGCACTTCTTTCGGAAAATATGATCCTCATATTCGTTTCTAAAGTAGCGAAGCGTTGTCAATACAGGGTTTGGAGCCGTTTGCCCCAGGGCGCAGAGGGAGCCTTCCTTAATCTGGAAAGCAAGATCGCTTAACAGCTCGATATCGCCGTCAAGACCTTCGCCCTTACAGATGCGTTCGAGGATTTCCAGCATTCTGCGGTTGCCGATGCGGCAGTGGATGCACTTGCCGCAGCTTTCCTTGCAGGTGAAATCCAGGAAGAAGCGCGCCATATCCACCATGCAGGTGCTGTCGTCCATCACCACCATGCCGCCGGAGCCCATGATCGCGCCGGTGGCGGCCAGGCTGCGATAGTCGATGGGCGTATCGCACAGCTCCGCCGGGATGCAGCCGCCGGAGGGCCCGCCCATCTGCACGGCCTTGAGGGCTCTGCCATTCTTGATGCCGCCGCCCACACCGAAGACCACCTCGCCCACCGTCTGGCCCATGGGCACCTCCGCCAGGCCGCCCTTGGCGATTTTGCCGGTGAGGGCGAAGACCTTGGTGCCTTTGGAATTCTCTGTGCCCAGCGCGGCAAAGGCAGCTCCGCCATTACGCAGAATCCAGGGCACGTTCGCGTATGTTTCAACATTATTGATGTTGCTGGGCTTTTGCCAGCAGCCCTTTTGGGCGGGGAAGGGCGGCTTGAGCCTCGGCATGCCGCGCTCGCCCTCCAGGGAGGCGATGAGGGCCGTCTCCTCGCCGCAGACGAACGCGCCCGCGCCCGCCTTGATTCTGATATCAAAACAAAAATCGCCGCCAAAAATATGCTGGCCGAGACAGCCGCATGCCCGCGCCTGTTCCAGCGCCAGCTCCAGGCGCACGATCGCCAGGGGATATTCCGCGCGGACATAGACAATGCCCTCGTCCGAGCCAATGGCGTAGGCGGCGATGAGCATGCCCTCAATGAGCGCGTGGGGATCTCCCTCAATTACCGCGCGGTCCATAAACGCGCCGGGATCGCCCTCGTCGGCGTTGCAGATAACGTACTTCTTCTCTCCGGCGGAGGCCCGGGCGGCGTTCCACTTGAACCAGGTGGGAAAGCCCGCGCCGCCGCGCCCGCTGAGACCGGACAGCTTGATTTCTTCAATCACCTGCTCCGGCGTAAGTGAACCGACACATTTTTTGATTGCCTCATAGCCCTCCCGGGCGATGTACTCCTCAATATCCTCCGGATTGATCAGGCCGCAGTTTTTCAGGGCGATGCGCTGCTGCCCATTGAGATTGTCCAGATCCTCCCGCGGGATCAGGTATCGCTCCGCCTGATTTTCTTCCCCCAAAATATACTTGAGGAGTTCGCCCGCCGCCTCCTTTGTCACTTTCACGAACACACGCTCGTCCACGTTGACGATGGGCTCCAGGTAACACATGCCGATGCACCCGGTGGTTAAGAGCTCATGGCCTGTGTTTTGCAGGCCGGCTTCCAATGCCTGATATACATCGGCAGCCCCGGCGGCAATGCCGCAGCTTCCCTTTCCGACGGTTACTCTCATAGGGCCTCCTCCTGTTCCGCGATATCTTTCAATATGCGCAGCACGCTTTCTTTCGTTAAATTGCCATAGGTTTTTTCGCCGATCATCATCACCGGCGACAGGCTGCAGCAGCCCAGGCAGGCGACGTTATTGTAGGTGAACAGCCCGTCGGGGGTGATTTCCCCCTCCTCCACGGCGAGCCGCTCCCGGATGGCCTCCTCAATGCCGCCCGAGCCGTTGACATGGCAGGCTGTGCCCTGGCAGAGCAAAATCAAATGCTTGCCCACGGGCTTTGTGCGAAACTGCGCGTAAAAGGTCACCACGCCCATCACCTTGGCGGGCTTGATGCCTGTTCGCCGCGCGATGTGGGCAATCAGCTCAATCGGGAGCCAGCCATAGAGCTCCTGTGCCTTTTGCAGAATGGCGATAAGACTTCCCGCGACGCCGGCGTAAGCCTCCAGCGTAGGCTCCAGCAGCTCCCATTTTTTGTTTTGATTGCATTCACAGGTCATGGACTCACTCGCTTTCTTAAGAAGAACTTTGAAGAACCTTGAATATTATACGACATGGAGAACGGAAAGTCAATGTTGACTTTTGTCAGCGCAGGCGCCGGGCTGGGAGTAAAGAAAACAGCCCCCGCAAAGCGGGAGCCTTATATTGCTTTACTACGTCTTTTCACACACCCACCCCACACCCAAAAAACCGGATAAAGAAGAACAGATGAAAAGAGGAATGGAAAGGAAAGGGAACGAAGGAACAACGTGTTCGTCAAGTTCCACGTTCGAAGAACAATGGTACAAGCTTTGGACCAATTAGTACGGGCAAGCTGAGCGTGTTGCCACGCTTACACATCCCGCCTATCAAACTCGTAGTCTACGAGTGGTCTCTGGGCTTGCGCCCTGGATATCTTATCTTGGGGGCGGCTTCACGCTTAGATGCTTTCAGCGTTTATCCGTTCCGCACATAGCTGCCCAGCTGTGCCACTGGCGTGACAACTGGTGCACCAGCGGTGCGTCCATCCCGGTCCTCTCGTACTAAGGACAGCGCCCCTCAAATATCCAACGCCCACGGCAGATAGGGACCGAACTGTCTCACGACGTTCTGAACCCAGCTCGCGTACCACTTTAATCGGCGAACAGCCGAACCCTTGGGACCGAATACAGCCCCAGGATGTGATGAGCCGACATCGAGGTGCCAAACCTCCCCGTCGATGTGAACTCTTGGGGGAGATCAGCCTGTTATCCCCAGGGTAGCTTTTATCCGTTGAGCGACGGCATTTCCATACACATACCGCCGGATCACTAACTCCAACTTTCGTTCCTGCTCGACCCGTCAGTCTCGCAGTCAGGCTCGCTTATGCGTTTGCACTCTAAGGCACGGTTTCCGTCCGTGCTGAGCGAACCATTGAGCGCCTCCGTTACTCTTTTGGAGGCGACCGCCCCAGTCAAACTGCCCGCCTGACAATGTCCCCCGGCCGGATTCACGGCCGCAGGTTAGAATTTCAGTACTCTAAGAGCGGTATCCCAAGGTTGGCTCCACGAAAACTGGCGTCTTCGCTTCAGGGCCTCCCGCCTATCCTGTACATAAAATACCAAAACCCAATATCAGGTTGCAGTAAAGCTCCATGGGGTCTTTCCGTCTTGCCGCGGGTAACCGGCATCTTCACCGGTACTACAATTTCGCCGGGCGGGCAGTTGAGACAGCGTCCAGATCGTTACGCCATTCGTGCGGGTCGGAACTTACCCGACAAGGAATTTCGCTACCTTAGGACCGTTATAGTTACGGCCGCCGTTTACTGGGGCTTCAATTGAGTGCTTGCACACCTCCTCTTAACCTTCCAGCACCGGGCAGGCGTCACCCCCTATACATCATCTTACGATTTAGCAGAGAGCTGTGTTTTTGATAAACAGTCGCCTGGACCTATTCACTGCGGCCCGCTTGCGCGGGCACCCCTTATCCCGAAGTTACGGGGTCAAATTGCCGAGTTCCTTAACTACCCTTCTCCCGTTGGCCTTAGAATCCTCATCCTGACTACCTGTGTCGGTTTACGGTACGGGCGCCACTTCGATACACCAGGCTTTTCTCGCCTGGATCCAAGCAGTTTCAGGGGCGACCAACGCCCATCACTACCCTTCACCAGTGTCCCCTGGCTTAACTTGTTGGCGGCTGCGGAATATCAACCGCATGTGCATCGACTACGCCTTTCGGCCTCGCCTTAGCCCCCGGCTAACCAGCAGCGGACGAACCTTCCTGCTGAAACCTTAGTCATTCGGCCTTGATGATTCCCACATCAATCTCGCTACTCATTCCGGCATTCTCACTCGAATACAGTCCACCAGCGCTCACGCTCTGACTTCACTCCATATTCGACGCTCTCCTACCATGCGGAGCAATTAACAATTGACAATGTACAATGTACAATTAGGCGAGGCCGTGCTCATTTTGAATTGCGCACGATTGCCGTAAGCAGTTTGCATAATTCCTGGCTATCTGATAGAACGCTCTGATACGCTTCTTTTTCCAGATAGCCCGTCTTGTTCAGCAACTCCAGCCAATACTCTGTTTCCGCCGCTTCTTTGAGCGCTATGCTCATTTTAGCGGTAAAATCCCGTTTGCTTTGCCCATAAAGCGCTTCGCGTACATTCGCGCCTATACTGGTGCCGCTGCGTAAGACCTGCTTTGACATTACCTGCTCATGCTGTTCAGAAAGATATTTGTATAGCCGGACAATCCGCACGGCAAACGCCATACTTTTGTCTCTCACCACGTTTTCATCTTTCATCCCGTTCTCCTAATTGTTCCTTGTTCATTGTTCATTGTTAATTACTCCGCATCCCAAGCTTCGGTGTATAGTTTAGCCCCGTTAAATTTTCGGCGCAGGGTCACTCGACCAGTGAGCTATTACGCACTCTTTTAATGAGTGGCTGCTTCTAAGCCAACATCCTGGTTGTCTGTGCAACCCCACATCCTTTTCCACTTAACTATACTTGGGGACCTTAGCTGTGGGTCTGGGCTGTTTCCCTTTCGACTACGAAACTTATCTCCCGCAGTCTGACTCCCGGCTATAATTATCTGGCATTCGGAGTTTGATAGGGTTCGGTAACCTCTCGGCCCCTAGCCCATTCAGTGCTCTACCTCCAGTAATCTCAATGCCGAGGCTAGCCCTAAAGCTATTTCGGAGAGAACCAGCTATCTCCGGGTTCGATTGGAATTTCTCCGCTAGCCACACCTCATCCCCTGCCATTTCAACGGAAGTGGGTTCGGTCCTCCACAGCGTTTTACCGCCGCTTCAACCTGGACATGGCTAGGTCACCCGGTTTCGGGTCGAATACAACAAATCAACGCCCTATTCAGACTCGCTTTCGCTTTGGCTGCGCACCATAGGTGCTTAACCTACTTGTTACATTCACTCGCCGGACCATTCTACAAAAGGTACCCGATCACCCATTGACGGGCTCTCGGTGCTTGTAAGTGCAAGGTTTCAGGTTCTTTTCACTCCCCTTCCGGGGTTCTTTTCACCGTTCCCTCACGGTACTGGTTCACTATCGGTCGCCAGGTAGTATTTAGGCTTGGAGGATGGTCCCCCCATGTTCCCACCGGGTTCCACGTGTCCGGCGGTACTCTGGATCCGGCTGGCCGACGCGGGTTTTCGCGTACACGACTGTCACGTTCTGTGGTGCGCCGTCCCATGCGCTTCCGCTAACCCTTGTCGATACCGTATTGCCGTCCGAACCCCGGGGATATTACTACCCCCGGTTTGGCCTGTTCCGCTTTCGCTCGCCACTACTCACGGAATCTCTGTTGATTTCTTTTCCTCGCCCTACTTAGATGTTTCAGTTCAGGCGGTTCCCCGCGCACGACTATGAATTCATCGTACGCTGACCGGCTCTTCGCCGGCCGGGTTGCCCCATTCGGAAATCCGCGGATCAAAGCCTGCTTTCGGCTCCCCGCGGCTTATCGCAGATCGCTGCGTCCTTCGTCGGCTCCTGGCGCCAAGGCATTCCCCTTGCACTCTTTGTAGCTTGACCATTGTGGTTCTTCTAATTAAAACTCGACGTAAATTGTAGTTGTTACCCAATTAATAATTAATTGCGTTCCCTAATTTACCACGTGCTTTTCATCAGTATTCTTTATCCAGTTTTCAAGGTGCGGATCTGTTGCAATTAACAATGTACAATTCACAATTCACAATTAGGCCAGCCCGCGCAAACCGCAATCCCGCGCTTCGCTCTTGCTTTTTTAATTGTTCATTGTTCATTGTTAACTGTTAATTAACAACGCCTGGTGGGCTCAAGTGGACTCGAACCACCGACCTCGCGCTTATCAGGCGCGCGCTCTAACCACCTGAGCTATGAGCCCGTGTTTGGCAATTAACAATTTACAATTAATAATGTACAATTGGGCCAGCCCGTGCGTTCCGCGAAGCCGCGAATTGCTCTGCCTTTTTCAATTGTTCATCGTTCACTGCTAATTGCGCATTGCTAACTGGTGGAGATGAACGGGTTCGAACCGATGACCCCCTGCTTGCAAAGCAGGTGCTCTCCCAGCTGAGCTACACCCCCATTTTTCAATTAACAATTAATAATTAACAATTAATAATTATTAACCTTAACTGCCATTGACTTCTGGGTTTGGAGTTTGCACCCCAAAAATTAAACAACGATTCTTCCCTTAAAACCTGACCTTGAAATGAGACTTTCGTGCGGATTTCATACGTCTGACGTCTAAAATCCAGCATCTAAAGTCTAGCACTCCATAGAAAGGAGGTGATCCAGCCGCACCTTCCGATACGGCTACCTTGTTACGACTTCACCCCAGTCGCTGATCCCACCTTCGGCAGCGCCCTCCTTGCGGTTAGACTACTGACTTCGGGTGTTACCAACTCCCATGGTGTGACGGGCGGTGTGTACAAGGCCCGGGAACGTATTCACCGCGGCATGCTGATCCGCGATTACTAGCAATTCCAACTTCACGCAGGCGGGTTGCAGCCTGCGATCCGAACTGGGACCGTTTTTGGTGTTTGGCTCCCCCTCGCGGGTTTGCGTCACGCTGTTGACGGCCATTGTATTACGTGTGTGGCCCAGGTCGTAAGGGGCATGATGATTTGACGTCGTCCCCACCTTCCTCCACCTTGTCGGTAGCGGTCCCATTAGAGTGCTCTTGCGTAGCAACTAATGGCAGGGGTTGCGCTCGTTGCGGGACTTAACCCAACATCTCACGACACGAGCTGACGACAACCATGCACCACCTGTCTCAACTTTCCCCGAAGGGCACCTTACGCATCTCTGCCTCGTTAGTTGGATGTCAAGTCCTGGTAAGGTTCTTCGCGTTGCTTCGAATTAAACCACATACTCCACTGCTTGTGCGGGCCCCCGTCAATTCCTTTGAGTTTCAACCTTGCGGCCGTACTCCCCAGGTGGGATACTTATTG
>WRMQ01000065.1 GCA_009777055.1 Oscillospiraceae bacterium | reverse complement strand
GGGAGATCAGATATGGCTTTATCCCATCGACCCGGCGCGGGCCACGCGGTTCAAATACACCCGCCGGGCCAGCGCCTCCAAGATGGTGGGCATGAGCGAAAACGACACCCTGCCCAACATGGATATCATGTGGCGGCAAAACGTGAAGTGGCTCTTCTTTTGCACCTGGGACCGGGAACGGCTCCTCAAGCCCGACCCGGATAACCAGCCCTATGGCTTGCTGCAGGAATGCTCGGAAAAATACAACAGCTATGAACGGCTGCATCGGGTTTACAACGACCCAAGGGTGTTGAATCTGGATCAGCTTGACTGGCGGCCATAAACAATAAACCACCCCGCGAGCCCAAGGACTCGCGGGGTGTGTTGTTTGTTGTTTTTATTCGGAGGCGACGACTTCCTTAATCCCCTTGGCCAGACCGGCAATGCCCTGAATCTCGCTGGGGATGATGATCTTCGTGGCCTTGCCGTCCGCGGCGCGGGTGAAGGCCTCCAGGGATTGCAGGGTCAGGTAGCCTTCGCTGGGGTTGGCCAGGTTGATCAGCCGGATGGCCTCGGCGCGGGCGCGCTGCACGCTGAGAATCGCCTCAGCCTCACCCTCGGCCTCGCGGATGCGGGCTTCCTTGCGGGCCTCCGCCCGGAGGATCGCCGCCTGCTTTTCGCCCTCCGCCTCAGTGACCGATTTTTCTTTTTCACCCTCGGCTGCCAGCACCTTCGCCGCCTTTTCGCCCTCGGCGCGGAGGATCGCCTCGCGGCGCTGGCGCTCGGCCTTCATCTGCTTCTCCATGGCATCCTGAATCTCCCGCGGGGGAACGATGCTCTTGAGCTCCACCCGGTTGACCTTGATGCCCCAGGGGTCGGTGGCCTCGTCGATGATCACGCGGATCTTTGTGTTGATCGTGTCGCGGGAGGTGAGGGTGGAGTCAAACTCCAAATCACCCACGATATTGCGCAGGGTGGTGGCGGTGAGGTTTTCGATGGCCATCAGGGGGCGCTCCACGCCGTATGTATACAGCATGGGGTCGGTGACCTGATAAAAGACAATGGTATCAATCTGCATGGTCACGTTGTCCTTGGTGATGACCCCCTGCGGCTTAAAGTCCGCCACATGCTCCTTGAGGGAAACCTGCTTTGAGATGCGCTCAATTAAGGGGACCTTCACGTGAAGGCCTGTCTGCCAGGTCTCCTTGTAGGAGCCCAGCCGCTCAATGACGTAGGCCTCCGCCTGAGGTACGATGCGGATATTCGCGATAATGAAGCCCAAAACAAGGGTAACGAAAACGCCCAGAAAAATCCAGCCAATCGGGGTCATAAATAAAACTCCATTCTGTTTTTATTTTTTTTAGGTCTGTTCTTATATTTCTGAGATGTTATTTCGCGGCCAGCGGCTCCCGTTCCTCCAGGAGGCTCACCACTAATTTCGCGCCGGAAATTGCCTCCGCTTTAATGGCGGCGTTTGCCGGGATGAGCTCACCCGCGGCGGAGCGCGCCGACCAGACGGAGCCCTCCACCTTCACCTGACCGGTGCCCCGGGCATTGTTGATTTCCTCCAGCACAAGGCCGGTTTTGCCCACATACCGGTCGGCATTGGACGGCTGGTATCCCCGGGAGAGCCTGCGCACCAGCGGCCGCGTGGCCAAAAGGCTCACCAGGGTCACCAGAACAAAGAGCAGCGGCTGCGGCCAGAAGGGCTCCGGCATCACCAGGCTCACGATGAGCGACACCAGGGCGCCCAGAGCGAACCAGATGGAAAAAAGCTGCAGCGAAAGCGTTTCCAGCGCCAGCGCGGCCAGCATCAATACCAGCCAGATAATCCAGGTCTGCATATCCATTTTCCTCCTTTCACTTGTCGTCCATTGCTATAAATAGCTTCGTCCCCATGTTATTATAACACGCGGGCGACAAAAACGCAAGATTTTTTCGCGTAAAATTCTTGACTTTTCACGAAAATTGGTATAAAATGACTTGACGGACTGACACATTTGGAAAGGGTGTAAGCGTATGACATCCAACAGGCAGCCCCCGCTGCGCGCGAAAGAAAAATATGGTTATGGCATCGGCGCCATGGGCGAGGGCTTTGCCTATAATCTGGTCACCTCGTTTTTTATGGTCTATTGCACCGACGTGCTGGGCGTCGCGGCGGGCTTTATGGCGACGCTGTTCTTCTTTGCGCGGCTCTGGGACGCCGCCAATGACCCTATCATGGGCACAATTACCGAAAACGTACGCACCAGCTGGGGCAAAAACAGGCCCTGGATTGCGCTGGGCGCGCTGCTCAACGCCATCGTCATCATCTTTATGTTTTTCCCGGGCCTTTCGAATCTGAAAGATCCCCGGTTTATCGTCGCTGTGCTCTACGTGCTCTTCGACATGACCTATACGATTATCGACGTGCCGTATTACGCCTATGCCGCCGCTTTTTCTGATCTGAGAGAGCGGGACGCCATCGCCACGGTTCCCCGGATTCTGGGCGGTATAGCCGCCATCGGCATTCCGGCGCTCACGCTGCCCGTGGTGGAGCGGCTCGGCGGCGGGCGGGATGCCATCGGCTACTACCGCTGGACGCTGATCCTCATGGTGATGTATGTCGCCTGCGCCCTCATCGCGTCGTTTTGCATGAAGAACCGCGAGGTGGTGCGGCAGGAAAAGAAATTCACGCTGATGGACACCCTGCGCATCATCCGCAAAAACGACCAGCTGCTCATCCTCGTGGCTGTGTTTGTGCTGGCCTTCGCCTCCATCACCATGACGACCTCCGTAGCCCTGTATTACTTCAAGTACGTGTGGCTGAACCCCAACGCCTACTCCCTGTTCGCCCTTACGGCGGGGGCGGGCATGGGGATCGGGCTGCTGTCTTACACCTTTTTGGCGAAGAAGCTTTCCAGGCGGCGGATCTTCATTTTCTCCCTGGCATCCCCCATCGCGGGCTATCTTCTCATGTACCTGATCTCCACGCTCAGCAAAAACGTGTATGTCATGCTGCCGGCTGTGATTCTGACCGTGGGCGGCTTCGGCTTTTTGGGGATTTTGTCCAGCGTGTTTATGGTGGATACCGTGGATTACGGCGAGTGGAAGCTGGGCTGCCGCAGCGAGAACATCAACTTTTCCATGCTGACCCTCATCGGAAAATTCGCGGGGGCGATCGCCGGCCTGCTCACCGGCTGGGGCCTGCAGCTGGGCGGCTATGTTTCCACCCGGGAGGATATTATGGGTCTGGCGGGCAGCGCCGCGTCCATTCCCGCGCAGCCGGCCTCCGTATCCGCCGCGCTGAACATCCTGATGTTTGCCGTGCCGCCGTTCATCCTGGCTGCCGCGCTGCTGCTGTATCTCAAGGGCTACAAGCTCCACGGCAAATTTATGGAGCAAATCACCGGCGAGCTGGCGGAAAAGCGCGCGAAAACGACAGAGTAGACAAAAAAACAAATCGAAAAGCATATGAATATGGCCGCCGGGCATCTTGACTTTCAGGCTGCATTGGCGGTATAATATTGTAAAGTTTTTTCGATTCAGATCAGAAAGGGAAGCGGAAATATGGCAAGGGTGTATAACTTTTCGGCGGGACCCTCCATGCTGCCGGAATCGGTGCTCAACCGCGCGGCGGCGGAGATGCTCGACTACAACGGCAGCGGCCAGTCGGTCATGGAGATGTCTCACCGCAGCAGGGTTTATGAGGAGATCATCTTCGGCGCGCGGGAGCTCTTCCGGGAGGTGATGGGGATCCCCGGCAACTATCAGGTCCTGTTTTTGCAGGGCGGCGCGTCGCTGCAGTTCGCGGCGATTCCGCAAAACCTGCTCAACGGCTCCCGCAAGGCGGATTACGTCGTCACGGGCCAGTTTGCCAACAAGGCCTATCAGGAGGCGCAGAAATTCGGCGAGATCAAGCTTGTGGCCAGCTCCAAGGCGCAGAACTTTTCTGTCATCCCGCAGCTGGAGCCGGAGGCCTTCACCAGGGACGCGGACTATTTTTACATCTGCCACAACAACACCATTTTCGGCACCAAATGGGACCTGCTCCCCGAAACCGGCGGCGTGCCCCTGGTGGCGGATATCTCCTCGAGCTTTCTTTCGGAGCCCATGGATGTCTCGAAATTCGGCGTGGTTTTCGGCGGCGCGCAGAAAAACATCGCGCCGGCGGGCCTGACGATTCTGATCGTGCGGGAGGACCTCATCGGCCGCGCCCGCGCCAACACCCCCACGGTGATGGACTGGAAAGCCGTGGCGGACAACGATTCCATGTATAACACGCCGCCCTGCTGGCCGATCTATATCTGCAAGCTGGTGCTGGAGTGGATTCAGATGCTGGGCGGCCTGCCGGCCATCCAGGAGCGCAACGAGCACAAGGCCAAGCTGCTCTACGACTATCTGGACGGCAGCGCCATGTTCCGCAACCCTGTGCCGCCAAGATTCCGCTCCCTCATGAACGTGACCTTTGTGGCGGAAAACGAGGAGCTCAACAAGGCCTTCGTGAAAGAGGCCGAGGCCAATGGCCTCGTCAACCTCAAGGGCCACCGCTCCGTGGGCGGCATGCGCGCGTCGATCTATAACGCCATGCCCGTGGAGGGCGTGGAGGCTCTGGTGGAATTTATGAAGGAGTTCGAGCGCAAGAGGACGCCGTAAAATCATATAAAAAACAGCAAGAACAGCCCAAAAATCAAATCCAGCAAGGAGCGCCCCAATGCCCAACATATTGACATTAAACAAAATCGCCCCCTGCGGCCTGTCCCGCTTCCCCGCGGGCTACGTCTGCGGCGACAGCGCCGAAAGCCCCGCCGCGATTCTCGTGCGCTCGGCCTCCATGCATGATATGCCCCTGGATCCGGCGACGCTTGCCATCGCCCGGGCGGGCGCTGGCGTGAACAACATTCCCATTGAAGCCTGCACGGCGCGGGGAATCGCCGTGTTCAACACCCCCGGCGCCAACGCCAACGCCGTGAAGGAGCTCGTTATCGCGGGCCTGTTCCTCTCGTCGCGCAAGGTGGGGGAGGCGCTGCGCTGGTGCCTGGGCCTGAAGGGCGCGGGCGAAGCCGTGGGAAAGCTTGTGGAAAAAGGAAAATCGGACTTTGCCGGGCCGGAGATCATGGGCAAAACCCTGGGGCTGATCGGCCTGGGGGCAATCGGCGGCCTTGCGGCCAACGCCGCCGCCGCGCTGGGGATGACGGTCATCGGCGTGGACCCCTATCTTAGTCCCGGGGCCAAAGCCGGGCTCTCTCCCGCCGTAACGGTGCTGGACGACCAGGCCGAGCTCATTGCCCGCAGCGACTACATCAGCCTGCACCTGCCCCTGACCCGGGACACCAAAGGCTTTTTCAACGCCGATATGCTTGCCGCGGCGAAGGACGGCGTGCGGCTGCTCAATTTCTCCCGCGCGGAGCTCGTGGACAGCGCCGGCCTCCTGGCCGCCCTGGAAAGCGGCAAATGCGCCGCCTATGTCACCGACTTCCCCACTGATGAGCTCATCGGTGTCCCCGGCGTCACGGCGATTCCGCACCTGGGCGCCTCCACGCCGGAATCCGAGGACAACTGCGCCATGATGGCGGTCGATCAGCTGACGGCCTATCTGGAGCGGGGTGAGGTCGTCAACGCCGTCAACCTCCCTACGGCGAAGCTCCCCGCGGAATTCAAAAACCGTGTATGCGTGATCCATACCCGCACGGAGGAGGAACTGCTGGCCGCCCTGCCCGCGAAGCCGGTGAACGTGCTTACCAATACCCGCGGCGGCGTCAGCTATACGGCGGCGGATTTTGACCAGGCTGTCGATACGGCCCGGGCCGCCGCGCTGGAGGGTGTGCTTCGAGTTCGCGCATTAAAGAGCTAAAACATCCCAGCTTTGGCATTATTTCATCCTTGCCGTTCCGCGTGGGTTCTGCTATAATAGCGGCACATCGACGGAAGGGAGGGGCAGAGATTGGATATCCTATCCATTTTTGAAAGAATCGGATCCGGCATTTCGAGCTTCGTGACAATCACGCAGACGATTACGGGCTTCGCCGCGCTGCTGGAAAAAATCGCCGCGTTCCTTGAGCCGCTGCTTTCGCTGCTTGGGAAATAACGCAAAGCCGCGCCATCCGGGGCCATGCCGCTCCGAATGGCGCGTATCTTGTTTTATTATCTAAATTTAATTTATAAAAATTAAATATAAAAATTTAAATTATTGCTTTCATTCGAAAGCGTCTTCAGGATACAGACAAACTGCAGCACGCTTCCGAGCACGACAAAAAGATGGTAAACAGAATGCATATATCTCATCCTGAACTTTTTGCCAAGCATATACAGCACCGCGCCGATGGTGAAGGAAAGTCCGCCGGAAAGCAGCCAGAGGAAATCGGAAAGCGGCATAACGTCCAGAAGCTGCCGGACAAAAATCACCATGCTCCAGCCCATGCCCACATAGCAGATCAGAGAAAAAGCCTGGAATTTTTTAAGGTCAATGGCGTTGAGCGTGACGCCCAGCGCGCAAACAACCCACATGAAAGCGAACATGCCCCAGGCCACATAGGGGTGCGCCAGCCGCAGGGGGCCGAAGGCGATGGGCGTATAGGTGCCCGCGATGAGGAAGAAGATGGCGCAATGGTCGATGATCTGAAAGACCTTTTTCGGATTTTCGGGGATCAGGCCGTGATAGATGCTGGACATGGTATACAGCAGGATCATCGTGGTGCCGTAAACAATGCCGCCCGCGATGCCCCAGCCGCTGCGGTGATAGGCCGCCACCGCCACGCAGACCACCAGCGCGGAGTACGCGAACGCGCCGCCGGAGATGTGGGACACCATGTGAAAAATTTCCTCGCTCCGGGTATAATCCGGGAGCACGCGGTCGCGCAGCTTGGTGCGTTTTTTCATCGTCTGTCCTCCTTCCTGTTCCGCTTATTATTATAATGCAAAAAGCTTTGACCGTCAAGAAAAAAATGGAGGTTCGGTATATGCAGGCCACAGAGCGGCGGATTGCCCTGCGGGATATGGAAATCGCGTATACCCTGGAGCGCAAGCCTGTGAAGAATATCAACCTGCGGGTGCGCAGGGACGGCACCGTGGCGGTTTCAGCAAACCGGGCGGTGCCTGTCGCCGTGATTGAGGGCTTTTTGCGGGATAAGGCCTCCTTTATTGAAAAAGCGCTGGCGCGTGTCCACGCGCTCGCGGCCCATACCCGGGAGCGCGGCTATGAGGACGGGGAGATTTTTTACTGCCTGGGCGATCCGCTGCGCCTGCGGGTGCTGCGCGGCGAGAAGAATGACTGCTATCGTGCCGGCGCCGCGTTGATTCTCCTGGCAAAATCCCCGGAGGACCCCGCGCTGCGCAAGCGCCTGGTTTTCCGCTGGTCCGACGAGCTGTGCCGCGAGGTCTTCGGCGAGGTCAGCGCGCGGATATACCGGCTGATGCGCCCTTACGGCGTGGAGCCGCCCGAGCTGCGCCTGCGGGAGATGAAGTCCCGCTGGGGCAGCTGCCAGCCGCGCCAGGGGGTCATCACGCTGAACCGGCGCCTGATTGAATCGCCCATGGCCTGCATCGAGTATGTCGTATTGCACGAATATGTCCACCTGCTGCATCCGGACCACTCCAAGCGGTTTTACGCCGTTCTGGCCGCGCATATGCCCGATTGGAAGGCGCGCAAAGCGATGCTTGACAGCAGGGCGTATGCGTCTCAAAATGAGGCCTTCACTGAATAACGGCTCTGACCAGCGCCTCCGCGTCATTTTCGATTGCCCGCACCGGCAGGCCGAGGGCTTCGGCTATTTGCCCCACCGTCCAGCCGTCCAGCGTGAGGTCGCGCTCATGCCGCAGGCACACGGCGGGTATCAGCAGCTCATCCCCGAGAGGGAGGTCCTTCAGCTGCGCGACGATGTCCTGCCCGGTGAGCAGGCCCGCCACGGTGATCGCTCCGCCAAAAAAATGATTGTCGATTTGCCTGACGCGTACGGTGATTTGCGGCCAGCGCGCGCGCCATAAGCCGGCGAGCCCGCACAGCAGGGGATAGGCCGCCGCGCTTGTCGCGATGGTTACAGCCCGGGGCGGGGGATTGGCGTCAAGCTCCTTCATGAGCGCCTGTGTATCCGACCGCAGCAGCGCCCACAGCCCCACGCCGTTCTCCAGCTGCCGGAGCTCGCCGTAGTACGCCGTGTCCGGGATATCCCGCCCCGCCAGCAGGAAGAATTCGTCCGAGGGGCAAAGCTCAATCTCTTCACATCGAAATTCTTCGACGATATCAATCACGCGGCGCGCCTCTTCCGCTGTGAAGGGCCGCAGCGGCGTGAGACGCTCCCGGTGCTTCGTCAAGCCCACCGGCACCGCCGCGATGGACCGCACGCTTGGCAATTTCACCAATTCCTCCAGGCTGCGGCGCAGCTGCGCGCCGTCGTTCCAGCCGGGGCACAGCACCAGCTGAACGTTCAAATCCAGGCCCGCCAGGGCGAAGCGCTTCAGCAGCTTTAGAGATTCCCCCGCGCGGGGATTGCGCATCATCCGCACGCGCAGACCGGGGTCCATCGTATGCACCGAGACGTTGATGGGGCTCAGCCGCATCTGGATGATGCGCTCCGCCTCCCGCTCCGTCAGGTTGGTCAGGGTGATGTAATTCCCGAAGAGAAAGGACAGCCGCGCGTCGTCGTCCTTGAAATAAAGACTTTCCCGCAGGCCGGGCGGCAATTGGTCGACGAAACAGAACACGCAGCTGTTTTGGCAGCGGCGCTGGCTGTCCATGAGGCCGTCGCCGAATTCCAGGCCCAGGTCCTCATACTCCTCTTTTCGCAGGCGAAGAGAATATTTTCTGCCGTCCGGCCGGCGCAGCCGCAGCCGCAGCCTCCGCTCCGCCATATAAAAGCGGTAGTCCAGCACGTCGGCGATCGCGTGGCCATTGATGGAAAGCAAAACATCCCCCGGCGAAATTCGTTTCTTCGCTGCGGGGGATTTTTGTGCGATATTTTTGATTTCCGCGGGAGAATCAGTCCTCATCTTTTTTGACGACCAGCCTGCCCTTATACATGCCGCATTCGGGGCACAGGCGATGGGAGCGCTTATACGCGCCGCAGCTGCCGCACTTTTCCAGAGTGGGCGCCTCCAGCTTCCACACGTTGGAGCGTCTTTTATCGCGCCGCGCGCGTGAAAGTTTTCTCTTCGGAACTGCCATATGGGATACACCACCTTGTTAGATATTAGATATTAGACTTTAGATTTTAGATTTTTTAGATTATAGACTTTAGATTTTTTCGTCTAGGAGATTGCGCAGTGCCGCCAGCCTGGGGTCGCCGATGGGCCTGCAGCCGCAGGGGCCGTCGTTTAAGTTTTTGCCGCAGGCGGCGCAAATGCCCGCGCAGCCTTCCCGGCACAGGAGCTTCGCCGGCAGGGCAAACACGATGTCCTCCCAAACGAGGGCGTCCGGGGAAAAACGCGTGTCCTCCACGAGGATCAGCTCGTCGTTGGCGTCGTCATTCAACGACCTGACCAAGGTGTGCTCCACGGGGATGGCCAGCGTTGTTTCGAAGGGCGACGCGCAGCGGTCGCACAGTGTATGCAGCCGCACGGTTACCGCCGCCTCCAGCGTTACGATTCCGGAACGGTTGCTTGCGCGTCCCTCGACAAGGGGACGCTCCGCGAATGGGATTCCCTGTGCCCCGCCGTTTTCGCGGGCCTCGGCTTCGGCGGGCTGCTCCGGCAAGCGGAAGGAAAAGGGCACCGAAAGCCCCGGCGTGTTAAATACCGACTCCAATTCGAGGAGCATGAGAGGAACCTCCTGTTTGTCAGACGAAGAATATTATAGCGGCTTTGCCCGCTTTTGTCAACAATTTGCCCTCAGGATTTTTCTATTTCTTTACATATCACAAAAATATGCTCCGGAAGGTCCTCAGGATTGGCCGAAATGGTGAAAACAAAATGCTTGTCGGCGGCGATCGAAAGATCGGATATCGCCTGTAAAAACACGGCAAGCTCCTCATAATCCCGGGAGCCGATGCGCAGCGTGGCGTCCATAAAGATGTCGGTGATGTCGTGATCTCCGGCGCAGATGCCGCTGAGAAAGCCATAAAGCGCCGCGAAGCCCTTGATTTTGTAGTCGTTTGCCGCGATCAGCCGGGCGCGCGAGCTCACGTGGAAGGTCAGTGTCGGTTTTTGCTCTACGCAAATAACGTTGCCGAGGGAGCGCTCCACGGCCTCGTTGACCAGCTCCACGAGCTTTTTCGTTTTGCTGGTGCCCTTGACCCCTGTGATGATGGATACCATAGTCGTCTTCCTCCCGTTTTTTATATGTAATCCGGATGCCCGAGCATTGTGAACATATTGGTTTTGTAGCTTTCCACGCCCGGCTGGTCGAAGGGGTTCACCCCCAGCATATAGCCCGAAATGGCGCAGGCCTTTTCGAAGAAATAGATCAGCCAGCCGATGTGGTAGGCGTCGCGCTTCGGCAGCTCCAGCACCAGGTTGGGGCAGCCGCCGCTCTCGTGGGCCATCGCCGTCGCCTGAAAGGCTGCGCGGTTCACCTGATAGAGCGTTTTGCCCGCCAGATAGTTCAGCCGGTCGCCGTTGCCGGGCTCCTCGCCGACAGCAAGCGCGTTGGCCGGCCCGCCGAAGGTCAGCACGGTTTCAAACAGCAGCCGCCTTCCTTCCTGGATATACTGCCCCAGGGAGTGCAGGTCGGTGGTGAAGGTGACCGACGCGGGAAAGAGGCCCTCGCCCTCCTTGCCCTCGCTTTCGCCGAAAAGCTGCTTATACCATTCGCCGAAGAGGGTGAGGCTGGGCTCGTAGCTGGCGAAGAGCTCAACGGCTTTCCCTTTGGTTTTATAATAATGATAGCGCAGCGCGGCATAGTGATAGCAGGCGTTGTCCGGCAGCCTTGCCCCCGGCGCGGCGTAGGCGGCGGCGGCATCGGCGGCGCCCCGCAGCAGCGCGTCCACGTCAATGCCCGCGCAGGCGATGGGCAGCAGCCCCACCGCCGAAAGCACGGAGTAGCGCCCGCCCATGTCCTCCGGCACGGCGAAGCACTGCCAGCCCTTGGCCAGGGCCTGCTGATACAGTGTGCTGGAGGCGGGGCTTGCTCCCGTGGTCACATAGATGCGCCGGTTCGCCTCCGCATCGCCGTATTTTGCGATAAGCCTGCTTTTAAAATACCGGAAAGCCACGGCGGGCTCCAGGGTGGTGCCTGATTTGGAGATCACATTGACGGCGAAGTCCCTGTCGCCGAGCAAGGCGTCCAGCTCGGCGTAGTCGGATTCGCTGAGGGTGTTGCCGGTGAAATAGATGGCGGGCGTGCCCCGGCGGATTTCGTTGTAGTAGCGCGAGGCCACGGCCTCCAGCACTGCCCGGGCGCCTAAATAAGAGCCGCCGATGCCGACGACGACCAGCGCGTCCGCCTGCGACCGGATCCGCTCCGCGGCCGCGAGCAGCTGCTTGTATTCCCCGGAGTCCGGGTAGCGCGACGCGAAGCGCAGCCAGCCGCGCATGCCGCTTCCCGCGCCGGTCCCGTTTTCCAGCGTATTATGCGCCGCCGCGGCAAGCTCGTTCAGCTCTGCGTATTCCTCTGCGCCGGGCAGCGTGCCGCCGGTATATTTTGTAATAAGCCGCAAAGACATTTCTTTCGTCCCCCTTTATGCATATTCTACCTGATTTTCATATTAAATGCAATAGTACAGCGCAAATATTCAAGAAAAATTCATGATTTTTTCTATAAATATTTTTCTGTAGATATCCGCGATTTCATTTCCGGTGCTTCGCGTGTCATAGCGCGCGAGCCGCGTTTGGTCGATCTCTCCGGGAAAACCGTTCGCAAGCCCCGCGCGGACCGTCTCCGCCCAGGCGCTGACAGAAAGCGGCAGATAGCGGCAGGCGCCCATATCCGTGGAGCGGGGGACGTGCGTGGAGGCGAGGCAGGGCACGCCCGCGGCCTGCGCCTCAATCAGCGCGATGCCGAAGCCCTCCCAGCGAGAGGGCAGCAGGAAGCATTCCGCCAGGGGGAGCAGCTCGGATACGTCCCGGCGATTGCCGAGCAGGCGCACGTGGTCCTCCAGGCCCAGTGCGGCGATTTTCCGCCGCACAGTCTCCGCGTCACCCGTGCCGCACCAAAGCAGCAGCGGCGGCGGCCGCATTTTCGCTGCTTCCGCGATGACATCCAACAGGAAGAGCGGGTTCTTTTGCGCCGTCAGCCGCGCGACGGTGATCAGGATACGCCTTTCCGGAGAGATGCCCAGCTCCGCCCGCTTCCGTTCGGGCAGCGCGGGATCGTTCCGGGCCGCGGCAAAGCGGGCGAGGTCTATGCCGTTGGGAATGATCCGAACGGCTCCGGCTTTTCGCCAGGGGAACATGGAGGCCGCCGCCTCGGGGCTGCAGGCGAAATAATCGGTGGCGAACAGGCGGATGCCCAGCCGCATTGCCCACCGGTAGGCCCGCGCCGCGAAGGAGGGCTTTTGCGCCTGGCTCCCGGCGATGTGGCTATGGCAGACGCGTATTTTTACGCCAGCCAATTTCGCGGCGAACAAATTGAGGGCATTGAGATAATCCATATGGCCGTGGACGATATCGAAGGGCTTGCCAGCCCGCTTCGCTTTTTTCAGCAGTTGATGAAGCGCGCGCAAGTGCCGCGGCAAAGAGGTCATGCCGGTGAATTCCGCCGTGCGGTGAATGGCGATCCCCGCCGCCCGGAGCTCCGGCTCATAGAATTGCCCGGGCAGGGTGGAAATAGCGATTTCGTGCCGGATATCTTCGGGGGAGGACAGACACAGGTTGCGCGCGAAGGTTTCGCAGCCCGCGGCGCCCAGCCCGGGCAGAATATGCAATACGCGGATTTGATGCATCGAACGTCTCCTACGGTTGTCTCAGCAGCGTTCCGTCAAGCTCCTCCCACAGGGGCTTGAGCAGCTCCACGCTTTCGATGGTCAGGACATAGAGGTCCCGGCCCCGGGCGTAAACCTGCTGGGTGCCCTGGGGCAGGGGCTGGCTCTGGACGAAGCCGCCGTTTTTCTTCCAGCGCAGCAGCAGGCCGTCCAGCTGCAGGTATACCGCCCCGCCGTAGCACTCCAGGCTTAAGATCGGGCGCGTGAAGCTCTGCTCCAGCAGCAGGGCGCCCTTGCGGTCATAGACGCGTAGCAGGGAGCTGTTCTTGCCCCAGTCCTGCAGCGCCAGGGCGAGAGCGCCGTTTTCCCCCGCCGCGCAGAGCTCCAGGCTGCGGCCGTCATAGGACAGCGTCTCTGTCGTGCCGTTGCGGCGGATGAGGTACAGCGCCTGGTCGCCCAGGGCGAACCAACCTCCGGACATGGGCTCCACGCGGTAGAGCCAGCAGTTCTCGAAGGAGAGATTGACAGTGGGCTCCTTTTTATGGAAGGTGTAATTCACGAAGCGGGAATATACCCCGGCCTGCTGCGTGCCTGTGAGGCACATGGCCAGGCTCTTGCCATTGCCGGCAAGCCTCATGGCGGCGATGTATTCCTTTTCGCAGTTCCATGCGAAAAGCAGCTTTTCCTTGGGATCCCATACCCGCGCCTCGCTGGTGCCCGTTTCGGCCTTGGAGCCGACGGCCACCGTGCCCTGCCGGCCCAGGTCCATGCATAGGATGGTCTGCCCGGCATCCTTTTCATAGAGTGTTTCGGAACGGCTCATCAGCGTGAATTTGGAGGCGCCGCGGTCAAAGAGCAGCGCGCGCCCACCCCGGATGCGCAGCATGGGCGTATCGAAGGGCTGCTCCAGCTGATGGAGGAGGTAGCGGCCGCGGTTGTAGATGTCCAGGGTGGTAGGCCCCGCGAGGAGCAGCTGCTTGTCCAGCATGGCGGCCTGCTTGAGGTTTCCGTAGCTGATTTCCAGCGGGAAGCCCTCTCCCCGCCGCCCCAGCATGGCGAAGGCGTCCGTCAGGTTCGACAGCCGCACCGGCCCGGCCCATGTGATGAGCGCCGCGAGAACGATGGCCAGCCCCGCCAGCGCGCCCCCCCATTTCAGGGCTTGCCCCAGGGCTTTTTTGATTCGTTCCTTCCGCCGCTTCTCCTGCCGCGCGGCCAGAGCCTTTTCCTCCTCGGCCAGGGAGCGTATCCGCCGGAACCCCATGGCCGGCAATTCGTTTTTAGCCAGAGCTGATTCCCCCCCCCTTCTTTTTTTTTCCAAAAACCCCGCCTCCTCTTTTTTTTTTTTTTTTTCTTTTTTCCTCTCTCTCCCCTCCCTTGCGCTCCTCCCGCCCCCCCCCCGGCCGCGCCTCCGCCT